>NZ_FMUW01000022.1:0-51808 GCF_900101315.1 Blautia sp. SF-50 | reverse complement strand
TATCCCGTCTCCTGCTGGATAACAGACTTCATAAAGCATTAGGATTAGCAGAGATACCAGCCGATGAAGTCACATTGATACCAGCATTAATAAAATAATAATAACAATACAGGCACAGGCAAGTTTCATTGCATAGAATTTAGTCTTTCCAACAGACATGTGGAATTTAGTCCTGCACACTATTTCCAGATGTCCTTTTATCATGCAAAAAACTATGCTGTTTATGCCGTATAAAAGCATTATATACTAAAAAAATCAAGTTGTATATCTCCGAAAATAGAATTAAATCCCGCATAAAATCAAGGTATATTAGAATGTAGAATTTACTTTTTCATTCAAGCAAGAATTTATGTATATGGTGCTGAGAAGATTTCGAAAGAAACAGCCGATAAATTATGAGATCTTAATTCAGGTCAAATATCTGGAGATTTCCGTTGAAACAGTTGCAGAAGAATATGGTCTGACGAAAAGTGGTGTCAATAACAGGATATATAAAGCGAAGCGCTGGCTGCAGGAAGAATTTCGCAAAGTATACGAATAAAAGAAAACCCTGCCAGCCCGGAAGGGAGTGGCAGAGTTTTCATATGGCTGTTGTGGAAATATAGTCAGGCTCTGGCGCATTCTTCAATAAGATCAGTGATCTTACTGATGGAATCTACCTGGCCGTTTCCTGCCATAGCATCTGTATATTTCTGACGATCGGTATAGAGCTGGCGGATGGTTTCCAGAAGCTTTTCTTCTGTAATCTCCTCTTCTTCCAGCACTTTACTGAAGCCCTGGCGTTCGAAGGATCGAGCGTTAAGGATCTGGTCACCACGACTGGCTTTGGCAGAAAGCGGGATCAGAAGATTTGGCTTATGAAGTTCGCGGATCTCACAGATTGCGTTAGCGCCTGCGCGGGAGATCACGATATCAGCCATGGCAAACAGATCCGGAAGCTCGTCCTGGATATATTCATACTGGACGTATCCGGCAGTACCGTTGAGAGATTCATCGGTTTTTCCTTTTCCGCAGAGATGAACAACCTGGAATTCCTTCAGAAGTTCAGGGAGGATCTTGCGGACATTATCATTGACAGAAGCAGCTCCCAGACTACCACCGATAACCATAAGTACCGGTTTGTCAGCAGTGAAACCACAGAATTTACGACCGTTTTCCGCATTTCCGGAAAGAAGTTCCTGGCGGATCGGAGTTCCTGTAAGAACTGCTTTGTCAGCTGGAAGATTGGCGACTGTCTCAGGAAAATTACAGCAGATTCTGGATGCAGAAGAGAGACAGAGTTTATTGGCAAGACCTGGAGTCATGTCGGACTCGTGGATCAATGCGGGGATTTTTAAACGTTTGGCCGCGATCACAACGGGAACCGTAACGAAACCGCCTTTAGAAAAAACAACGTCCGGTTTCAGCTCTTTCAGAATCTTTCTGGCCTGGCTGAATCCCTTCAGTACACGAAACGGGTCAGAGAAGTTTTTGAGATCGAAGTAACGTCTCAGCTTTCCGGATGAGATTCCATAATATGGGATTCCAAGTTCTTCGATCAGTTTTTTTTCGATTCCTTCGTAGGAACCGATGTAGGAAATCTTATAACCAAGCTCCCTGAGCTTTGGAATCAGGGCAATATTTGGAGTTACATGTCCGGCAGTACCACCGCCGGTAAGTACGATGTGTTTCATTTGGATTCCTCCTGAATAGTCATATACTATCATTAAATATGAACTCTAACGGAGGAATTGTCAAGGAAAGATAGGATTACAGGAGAAAAATAATGGAAAATTTCAGGGATGCTGAACTGAAAAAATGGTTGGCAGAAGAATATGAAAAAGAAACCGAAGAGATGGAAAAAATCCTGTTTCCAGATGGAGTGATTCCTGATGATGGAGAAACAGAAGAGGAGGCAAAGGCTGCTTATCAGAGGCTTGTAGAAAAACTGAAAGCAGATGGTGTTTACAAAGAAGACGAAACTGACAGTATTAAAACTGATGATCATAAAGAGAATGTAAAAATCGTTTATCTGCCCGAAAAGAAAAGGCATAAAGCAGCTCGCGTAGCGGCAGCAGTACTTGTATGCTCAGCCGGTATCTTCGCCGCAAGCATGACCAGCCAGGCGAACAGGAGGTATTTTATTGATTCTGTGAGGTATTGGGTTGGGGATGATACGAGGATTTCAATTGAAAATGATGAAGGAAATGAGAAAGCGCAGAAGGATGAGCAGACAGCTATAGATAACGTAGAAGAAGAATTAGGTGTTAATGTACCATTGATATTAGAAAGACCTAAAGGATTTAAATTTAAAGACTATAGAGTTAATGCAGAGTCTGGATACGCATTTTTTGAATATAATTATAATAGCGAAATTCTAACGATATATATTAATAAATATGATAAAGAAACTAAAAGTAGTGGTGCAAGTTTAGATGGAAAAGAAATAGATACTATTAAATTGCCGGAGGAAGAAATTAGTATTCAGATAAAGAAAATAATGGCTAAGGGAGATAAAAAAGCCAGTTATGTTGCGTATTGGAATAGTTCTACAGTGTTCTATCAAATAGAATCCCAAATGGAAGAACAGAAGTTTATAAAGTTAATTAAAAATATAAAATTTTAACGAGATAATATCTTTTCTGTATCGTATATATAGTGTAATGAAAGTTTAAAGGAGGAAAGACATTACATGAAAGAGAAAATGAAAAGAATAATAAATCTGTTGTTTTTAGCATGTTGCTGTAGTATATTATTTGCAGTTCCTGCGATGGCAGAGAACTTATCGGATGATTTTTCGGTAGAAACAGATACGAATGAAGATTATGCAGAAGATACGACTTACAGTGTCCTTAGAGGCAATAATTTAAGTTTTGGAACTACAACAATCAAAAAATTAGCAAGTAATAAAGTGATTATTACAGGAATAACACAGTGTCATCATACATGTAGTAAAGTATATTTAAGTGTATATTTGGAACGTAAAGTAAATGGAAGTTATTCTACATATAAAAGATGGGATTTTACAGCTTCTAATGCAACTAATCTGACTAGAGACATTACGGTAATTGTTCCAAAAGGTTCTTACTACCGTGTACGAGGCTATCACGCAGCTAAAGATGGCAGTAAAGAATCAACCACAACCTTAACCAGCGGTGTTCTCGTAAAATAACAAATCAACAAAATAAATCACACCCCCAGCGATGCCACTCCCCCAAAAAAATAAAAAATCCAGTAAACTTTACATTACCTTCGCTGGGGAATGTCTAAAAATTCTGAATAATATCAAAAAATCTAAAAAAATCCCCTTAAAAAAAGAAACATATTTCACAAAAAGACTGTCAAAAAACATATATTTCGTGTATAATAAATACAATAACAAACCGTTAATAAACAAAAAGTCGATTATTTCTTCTTGGAATTGTATATCACAGCGTTTCTGGACGATCGGATATCACAGAGAGATCCTTCAGGCTTTTTTTGATATGGAAATTTCAGAACGTGGGACGGAAAAGGGGGCTTGTGCATGAAGATAACATTTATCGGTGCTACGCATGAGGTGACTGGAAGCTGTTATTATCTGGAAGCGGCAGGACGGAAGTTTCTGGTGGATTATGGAATGGAGCAGGGACCGGATTATTATGAAAATAAGGAGCTTCCGGTGGCTCCGGGTGATCTGGATTTTGTGCTTCTGACACATGCACACATGGATCATTCCGGAAATCTTCCGGCCTTGTATGCAAAAGGCTATCAGGGGCCGATCTATGCGACAGAGGCAACTTGTAATCTCTGCGATATCATGCTTCGTGACAGCGCACATATCCAGATGTTCGAGGCTGAGTGGAGAAACCGAAAGGGGCGGAGAGAAGGAAAACCGGAATTTATTCCTGCATACACTATGGAAGATGCCATGGGTGTGCTCCGGAACTTCGTCAGATGCCCATATGATAAGATCATCAAACCGGCAGAGGGAATCGAAGTAAGATTTGTGGATGCAGGACATCTTCTTGGCTCCAGCAGTATTGAAGTCTGGATGACGGAAGAGGACAAAACAGAAAAGATCGTTTTTTCCGGCGATATCGGAAATATCAATCAGCCGCTGATCAGGGATCCGGTATATATCCGAGAGGCAGATTATGTTGTGATGGAATCTACCTACGGAGACCGCAGTCATGGAGAACGTCCGGATTATCCGGCAATACTGGCAGAGATCATCCAGAGGACCTTTGACAGAGGCGGCAGTTTGGTGATCCCGTCCTTTGCAGTAGGCCGTACTCAGGAAATGCTGTATTTTATTCGACAGATCAAAGAACAGGGACTGGTTCACGGCCATGATGGTTTTACGGTATATGTAGACAGTCCCCTTGCCAATGAGGCAACTACGATCTTCAGTGAGAATGCATATACCTGCTATGATGAGGAAGCAATGGATCTTTTGAATAAAGGTATCAATCCGTTATCCTTCCAGGGATTGAAGACCTCCGTTACTACCGATGATTCCAGAGCTATCAATTTTGATGAGGACTGCAAGGTGATCATTTCCGCCAGCGGTATGTGTGATGCTGGTCGTATCAAACATCATCTGAAACACAATCTGTGGAATCCCAGAAATACCATTCTTTTTGTTGGATACCAGGCTATCGGAACTCCGGGACGGGCATTATTGGAAGGTGCTGTGGAGATGAAGTTGTTTGGTGAGACTGTGCAGGTAGCTGCTGAAATATGCAAAATGCCGGGAATTAGCGGTCATGCTGATGTAAACGGACTTATAGAATGGGCGAAAGCCTTTGAGACGAGACCAAAACACGTATTTGTTACGCATGGTGATGATACGGTGACGGAGATTTTTGCCCAGAGGCTTAAAGAAGAGCTTGGGTATGATGCAACAGCACCCTTTAGTGGAACTGAATATGATCTTCTGGAGAACCGGTGTATCCATGAGGCTGTTGGTGTTCGGATCGTAAAGGCAACTGCTTCGCCGAAAACAACCAAGGCTGCCCGTGCATATGAGAAGCTGCTGGCTATGGGACGTCGCCTGATGTCCGTGATCCGGAAGAATGAAGGCTGCCCCAATAAAGACCTGGATCGTTTTGCAAGAGATATCCAGTCACTGTGTGACAAGTGGGACAGAACAGATATTTAACCGGATAACAAAGATAACATTGAAACAATTATTTTGTCAAATCATCCTAAAATCACCCTGCGGAAATTTTTCGCAGGGTGATGATAAATCCGATATACAAAATAAGATTATGTGAGATCAGCCTTCGTTCAATGCCTGGCGGATGGCTTTTGCAAGCTGATCCGGACATGAAGTTGGTTTGAATCCGCAGCGGATGCCTTCCAGACGGGAGATCACTTCATCTGCATCCATTCCCTCTGCAAGCTGTGCAACACCCTGTGTGTTTCCGGAACATCCGCCTGTAAACTTGATATTGTGAACTTTTTTATTATCGTCGATCTCGAACTCAATTCCCTGAGCACAGACGCCTTTTGTCTTATAAACCATTATGGTTACCTCCTGTTCTGTTTATTTATCGATTATAGCATCTCTCAAAAAAAGTTTCCATAAAAAATAAAATTTGTTATAATGAACAATGTAGAAAAAGAAAAAGATACTGCTGAACGGAAAAAACTGTGAAATTCAGCGGGATATCATATTGAAAGAGAGGATTTACAGATCATGAAATGTGTTGGAATCATAGGAGCAATGGAACAGGAAGTAGCAAGACTGAAAGAGGTTATGGAGAATGTATCCATTACTACCAGAGCCGGAATGGATTTTTATGAGGGTGTTCTGGAAGGAAAGAAGGTAGTTGTGGTACAGTCCGGGATCGGTAAGGTAAATGCCGGCATGTGCACCCAGATCCTGGCAGATCTCTTTCAGGTGGAAGCGGTGATCAATACCGGTATCGCAGGAAGCCTTAACAATGATATCAATATTGGAGATATCGTACTTTCCACAGATGTTCTTCATCATGATATGGATGCAACCGGATTCGGATATCCGAAGGGCCAGATCCCGCAGATGAAAGAGTTTTCCTTCCAGGCAGATGAGTGCCTTCGTAAGATCGCACATGATGTATGCGAGGAAGTAAATCCGGAGATCAGGGTTTTTGAAGGAAGAATTGCTTCCGGAGATCAGTTTGTATGTGATCAGGGTGTAAAAGATAATATTGTAAAGGAATTCAGCGCCTATGCTGTTGAGATGGAGGGCGCAGCGATCGGACAGGCAGCAGCTCTTAACGGGATTCCATTCCTGATCATCCGTGCTATCTCAGATAAAGCAGATAATAGTGCGAACATGGATTATCCGGCTTTTGAAAAGCTTGCAATTGAGCACAGCGTACGTCTGACCCAGGGAATGCTGAAACGGATGGCCTGATCGGAACTTTGGAGGGAACCGTCATTTTTCTTCTGCATATACTGTAAGAGATAGCAGAGAGAGGACAGCAGAAGAGTTATGATCTATCCAGATTTTTATCCGTTTTATGCTACACAGGGAAGTCCTGGTTTTTATAATGAAGAGAGAGAACAGGAAAAGGAATTTGATCTGATGAGATCATACTATCCGGATACAGCCCGAAGGATCCAGGAAAAAGCGGAAGCACAGTGTCAGCTTTTGGATTATGAGGGAAGCCGGCTGTATGATGAATATCCGGATCGTTTCATGCTCTATCACATCTGTCACCAGGTGAAAGGACAGATGGAAGGAGATACCAGTGTACAGGAGATTCCAGGAGGGTTCCTGGATGATCTGATCGAAGTGCTGGTGTATCAGGAGATTTCCAGACGAAGATGCAGGAGGAAAAGGTGCAGAAAATGTTTCCGCACTGAGTATTAAAATGGCGGTTTACCCATGAACGATACAGTGATACTGGCAGAAGCGACCAAAACTGGTTCGCACAACATCTGTCCATATACAATAAAACAAAAAGTGAATATAATGGAAGTATGATGAAAACAATAAGGGAATTTTTAGAAGAACAGATTAATGAACAGCTGATACAGGCTGTTGTCAGTGGCCGCAGGACTGGCGAGGGACCTTCCAAGGTGAAGCTTCGTCCTGTGGAGCTGAAGGGTCAGATTTTTTACCAGGCGTCCATGACAGAAGGGACGAAGGTTTATCATAAGAATTTTACCAGGGAAGAGATGATCGCTTATCTGGAGCATGCCATGGAGGAATTTCGTCAGCTTCAGGCAACCGGACGCAGTCAGGATGGAAGTATCCTTATCAGCAAGAAAGGGAAAGCAACCATCAAAACAAAACAACACGGGCCTGCACAGAATGAGAAGATAAAGATCGCTCCTCATAACCGGGTGAAACAGTACATTCTCAGAGAGGGAACGGCAGCTCCGTTTCTGGTGGATCTGGGAGTTATGACAAAGGATGGAAAGATCGTTGCTTCCAGATATGACAAGTTCAGACAGATCAATCGCTTTCTGGAGTTTATCAGGGATATCCTTCCGAAGCTTCCTAAAGACAGAGAGATCACGATCCTGGATTTTGGCTGCGGAAAATCCTATCTTACTTTTGCTATGTATTATTATCTCAGAGAACTGGAGGGTTTTGATGTAAACATCATAGGGCTGGATCTTAAGGAAGATGTGATACGGCATTGCAGTGAATTGGCCAGATCTTATGGCTATGACAAGCTGCATTTTTACCAGGGAGATATTGCAGGGTACGAAGGCGTTTCTTCTGTGGACATGGTGGTGACACTTCATGCCTGCGATACAGCAACAGATTTCGCTCTGGCCAAGGCAGTGGAATGGGGGGCTCAGGTGATCCTGTCTGTTCCATGCTGTCAGCATGAATTGAATCGTCAGATCCGAAACGAAATGCTCCAGCCTGTTATGCGTTATGGGATCCTGAAGGAAAGAATGGCAGCTCTGATCACAGATGGTCTTCGTGCCGAGCTTCTGGAAAGCAAAGGATATGAAACCCAGCTTCTTGAATTTATCGATATGGAACATACACCAAAGAATATTCTGATCCGCGCAGTAAAAACCGGAAAGAAAAAGAGCAGGGACAGTTTTTCGGATACCATGAAGGCTCTTCATGTGGCTCCTACCCTGGACAGGCTTCTTTATCCGGAAGAGTCAGCCTCACAGAAGGGAGAATGACATGATGAAGATCCTACGTAAGGGAGTGATACTGCTGGTGATCTTTGTGGCAGTAGTAGCCGGGACCTCATTTCTGATGAACAGTCAGTCTACAGATAACCGCTCAGATATGAACGATGCCACACTTCCGGAGGTTATGGTAAAGATCGGAAGTACCCAGGCAAATAAGATGTATGGATACAGACAGCAGATGCAGACCGACTTCATGAGAGGAAGTATTACTCCGCTGGATACGACCAAAAAAGTGTCGTTTGAGATCAACCCATATGCTGATACAGTAACAGGGCTTGCTTATGAGGTACGGACTTCAGACGGAAGCAAGGTTATGGAGAACCGTAAGATCAAGAATCTCACGAAAGAGGACAACGGCTGTTTAAGTACAGAAATTGAGATCGGCAGTGACCTTCGCATGAACCAGGAGTATTCCATGCAGATCACGCTGGATACCAGTGAGGGGGAAGTTTACTACTATACAAGAGTGGTTTCCAGAACCCAGTTGAATACAGAAGCGTATCTTCAGTTTGTCAAGGATTTTTCCACAAAGTGTCTGGACAAGGAACAGGCAGATACGCTGACCGGATATCTGGAAGCGGAGGATATTTCCGGCGGAACGAATTACAATAATATTTCCATCAGTTCCGGACTTTCCAATATCAGCTGGGGATCCCTTTCTCCGAAGCTCTACATGGAAGGCGTTCCGCTGATCGATGATATCAATGAAACGACTGCAAGTATCACGCTGGATTATCAGATTTCCGCACAGGATGATGAGGGTAAAACCGAAATTTATGATGTTACGGAATTTTACCGTATGCGTTATACAGAAACAAGGATCATGTTGCTGGATTTTAAACGTTCTGCAACGAAGGTATTTGATCCGTCTCAGAAGGTAGTTTCCGATGCAGGCCTGCTTCTGGGTGTCCGTGACAAGAATGTCACCTATGCTTCAGACAGCAGTGGAAAGATCGTTGCTTTTGAGCAGGATGGGGATCTCTGGTCTTATGCACCGTCCAGCGGAAAGATCACAAGGATCTTCAGCTTCCGCAAAGAGGAAGATAACGATTCCAGATATGTGCGCAACGAACATGATATCAAGATCATCCGAGTGGCAGATAACGGGGATGTAGACTTTGTATTGTACGGTTACATGAACCGTGGTGTTCACGAGGGATACAGCGGTGTCTGTGTTTATCACTACAACAGCGACCGTAATGTGGTGGAAGAAAAAGTATTCATACCAAGTACAGAATCCTACGAGTTCCTGAAGGAAGATCTTGGAACACTCACTTATGTAAACAAAAACAATCAGCTGTTTCTGCTGTTTGCACAGAAGCTGTATCAGGTAGATATTGAGACAGGAACCTCACAGGTTCTGGAAGAAGGAATCAAACAGAACCATTTTGTTGTGTCAGATACCAAGGCACATGCAGCATGGCTGATCGAATCCGGAGATGATGCAGGGAAGATCCGGGAAATCGAATTTGATTCTCTGAAAACAAGAGATATTTCGCCGGAAAGCGGAAAAAATCTGAGAGCTCTGGGATTTATGAATGAAGATCTGGTATATGGGATCCTTTCCGATGAAGACATTCTTACGGATGCCAACGGACATGAAACAGAGGGAATCAGTACATTCCGCATTGAAAGCTTTAAAGGAAAGGTAAAAAAAGAGTATCGTCAGGATGGCCTTTATATCACCAACGTAACGGTTGGCAGTACCATGATGGAGTTTGAACTTTCTGCAAAATCGGGGAATGCTTATACAGTCCAGAAAAAGGACAATATCATGAATAACAAAAAAGCATCCGGAAGCCAGATAGATGTAGCATTGATCACTACAAACCGTGCAGGAACGCTGATCCGCCTGACCATGACTCAGAAACCGGAGACAGACAGTCCGCTGCTTGTTTGTTCCAAGATCGAGAGTACTGAAGACTCATCGGTAACATTGGATACTACCGTTCCACAGGGAGAACTTTATTATGTTTATGCATATGGTTCTCTTGACCGTATCTATACCGATCCGGCTGCAGCTGTGAAACGCGCGGATGCGCAGACTGGAGTGGTACTTAACCGTGCGCAGCAGTATGTCTGGGAACGTGGAAACAAAAAAACAAAGCTCCAGATGAATATAGAGGATGTACCGGAAAGTATACGTACAGCCAACTGGAAGAAAAAAGAACTTCAGGATAGCCTTGGTGATATGGGAACGGTGATCGATCTGACCGGCTGCACTCTTGACAATGTTCTTTATGAGGTCAGTGCCCAGAGACCGGTGATCGCCAAGACAGGAGAAAATTCCAGTGTGGTGATAGTAGGCTATGATGAATATAATACCTATCTTTATGATCCGGCAACAGGGCAGATCAGCCCGTATGGAATGAATGACAGTACAGCGCTGTTTGAGAGTGCCGGAAATGTATTTCTCACCTATATAGAAAACGTCATAGAGTGATGCTTACAGAGCAGGCCGGATGAAGGCCATGGGTTACAGCAGGATGGCAAGACGGGCGTTCCCGTTTGGCATAAATCGGAAAACAGGAAAAAAGTTCCTGTTTTCCGGGAAAAGCGCGACAGGAAAGGGGAAAAATCAATGTTAAGTGAAAGTATTAAAAAACTGGTACAGTATGGGGTGGAGAGTGGTATTACTCCGGAATGCGAAAGAATTTATGCAACCAATCTTCTTCTGGATGCCTTTGGGGAAAGCGAATATACAGAACCGGAGACAGAGTATGCTAAAATCAATCTTGAGGAGACTTTGAACGAACTTCTTGATGAGGCTGTAAAGAGGGGCATCATCGAGGACAGTATTGTGTACAGAGATCTCTTTGATACAAAACTGATGAACTGTCTGATGCCGCGTCCTGCCCAGGTGCAGAGAGAATTCTGGGATGCTTATAAAGAAAATCCGGAAAAAGCCACAGATTATTTTTATAAGCTGAGTCAGGACAGTAACTATATCAGACGTTATCGCGTAAAAAAAGATCAGAAATGGACAGTAGACAGCGAATATGGCAAGATCGATATCACGATCAACCTGTCCAAGCCGGAAAAAGACCCAAAGGCTATCGCAGCTGCCAAGCTGGTAAAATCCAGCAGCTATCCAAAATGTCTGCTTTGTCCGGAAAATGAAGGCTATGCAGGAAGAGTCAATCATCCGGCAAGGGAAAACCACAGGATCATCCCGATCACCATCAATGACAGTCCATGGGGCTTCCAGTACTCTCCATATGTTTACTACAATGAACATTGTATCGTATTTAACAGTCAGCATACTCCGATGAAGATCGAGAGAAATACATTTATCAAGCTGTTTGATTTTGTAAAGCTGTTCCCACATTATTTCCTTGGCTCCAATGCGGATCTTCCAATCGTAGGAGGTTCTATCCTCAGCCACGATCATTTCCAGGGCGGGCATTATACCTTTGCCATGGCGAAGGCAGAGATTGAAAAGCATGTGACGATCCCGGGATACGAAGATGTGGAAGCCGGCATTGTAAAATGGCCTCTTTCCGTACTGCGTATCCGCAGCAAAGACGAGACGAGACTGATCGATCTGGCAACACATGTACTGGCAGGCTGGAGAGGATATACGGATGAGGCTGCATTTATCTTTGCAGAAACAGACGGAGAGCCGCATAACACCATCACACCGATCGCACGTAAAGTGGGAGATACCTTTGAACTGGATCTGACATTACGTAACAATATCACAACAGAGGAGCATCCGCTGGGGGTTTATCATCCGCATGCATGCTATCATCATATCAAGAAAGAGAATATCGGTCTTATCGAAGTTATGGGACTCGCTGTTCTTCCGGCACGTCTGAAAGAAGAGCTGGAGCTTCTTGAAGAATACATTTTAAGCGGCAGGGACATCGCTTCCAATGAAAAAATCGAGAAACATGCTGCATGGGTTGCAGAATTTCTGCCAAAATATGAGAAACTTGATAAAGATAATATCCAGGAAGTCCTTCGCAGGGAAGTGGGCAATGTATTTGTTCATGTACTGGAGGATGCCGGTGTTTATAAATGCACACCAGAGGGCAGGGATGCATTTATGAGATTTATCAATACTCTGTAAAAAAGTACGGAGGCATCCGGGGATGGATATGTATTTCAGGAGGAGTTTGTTTATATGAAAAACAGAGAAAAAACCGGAAAGGCCTTTCAGGTAAAATGGCTTTTGCTGGCACTTGTGGCAGCTGCACTGATCTTTGTGCCGGCTGCATCGCATAAGGTGTCGGCGGCGAAGCTTGTTTATACCGTTAAGTTCAATAATAATTCAGGTACCAGCAAAAGTAAGACGTATACCGCACTGACACGGAACGTGACATTAAATACTACGATCAAGCTTCCGGCAGTACCCAAGGCTGTGGGATATCAGAATCTCGGATGGACTACACGGAAGGGGAGCAGTAAGGTAGTATATAAAGCAGGTGCCCGCGTAAAGGTCAGAAAAGATATGACTCTGTATGCGGTCCGCAGAAAGAGTAAGTATTATACCGTAAACTTCTATCTTGGAAATGGAAGCACCAATTCCGCATATAAGAAGCTGCAGAAAAAAGTAGAAGAGGGTACATATTACACATTGCCTGCAGTTCCATCCAGATCGGGATATGTAAATCTTGGCTGGTCAACAGCAAAGAACGGCAAGGCATCTACTGCAAAAAAAGCAGGAACGAAGATTAAAATCTCCGGTAATATCAGATACTATTCTGTACAGATGCAGTCAGTAAAAGTAAATCTCCGCAAGGCAAACGGAACCGTATGGAAGACAGTAACACTTGGAAAGGGTGGTTACCTTAAGCTCCCATCTGTATCCAATGCGACAGGTTATACGTTTATGGGCTGGTCTAAGACCAGACGGACCGGTTCTTCCACAGATCCGGATTATGAAGCCGGTGAACTTCTGCGGATCAACAAAAACACCAATCTGTATGCGACGGTATTTAACCGTGCACTGGAGAAGGACATCAGTTCCGATGAGATGGCTCATCCGGCGATCGGTATGATGTACAGTAAGGTCATTTTTGTAGGGGATTCCCGTACTGCAGGAATACAGGCGACACTGAACAAACAGATGAGCAGTTCTGTAACAAATGGGGTTTCTTTTGTTGCAAACCCAGGAAAGGGCTTGAGCTGGTTCCGGGATACAGGATATGCACAGCTTATAGAAGAGATCGACAAAACAGAAGGTTCCAAACCGATCGCCGTTATCTTTAATCTGGGTGTCAATGATCTGGGAAATGCAGGCAATTATGTCAGCTATATGACCAGTATCGCATCCACATTGAAAAGTAAGAACTGTAAGCTCTTTTACATGTCTGTAAATCCCGTCAACAGTACCATGATCACAAAAACGGGAAGAGGCGCCCGTACAGAAGCACAGGTAAGAGAATTCAACAGCAAGATCCGTTCCGGTCTTTCTCTGGATTACAAGTACATCGATATGTACAGCGTACTTATGAAAAAAGGCTACGGGACCAATGCCCGCTATGATGGTGTGGATGACGGCGATGACGGACTTCACTACACAACAAAGACATTCAAGAGGATCTACTATTACTGCATTACTTATCTCAACACAGGAAGTATCAACGCATCTTATTATTAATGGTATAACAGACAGAAAAATCCCGTCTGCCGGAGACATTCCGCCAGGCGGGATTTTTCTGTCCGGCGGCCCGCTATTTTTCTGTCCGACAGGGCAATTACTCCTTGCACGAACCATGAGAATAGTCTATACTTAATTCGATACGGACGTTTGGAGGTCCGCAGGGACGTGTAATCCTGAATATGAGGAATGAGGTATAGATTATGAAACTGACAACAGTGAAAGAGATTTACAGAAACCGTGAACAGTATCTCGACAAAGAGATCACCGTAGGTGGATGGGTACGAAGTGTTCGTGATTCCAAGGCGTTTGGATTCATCGTACTTCATGATGGAAGCTTTTTTGAAACTCTTCAGATCGTATATCACGATAACATGGAGAATTTCGCAGAGGTTTCCAAGCTGAACGTTGGAGCGGCCATCATTGTTAAGGGAACGCTGGTAGCTACCCCTCAGGCGAAGCAGCCATTTGAGATCCAGGCAACAGAGATATCTGTAGAGGGAGCTTCCGCACCGGATTATCCACTTCAGAAGAAGAGACACAGTCTTGAATACTTAAGGACCATGACACATTTAAGACCGAGAACAAATACTTTTCAGGCTGTATTTCGTGTACGTTCTCTCTGTGCATATGCGATCCATAAATTTTTCCAGGAGAGAGGCTTTGTCTATGTGCATACACCGCTGATCACAGGAAGTGACTGTGAAGGTGCAGGAGAGATGTTCCAGGTAACAACACTGGATCCGAAGAATATTCCGCTGACAGAGGATGGAAGTGTTGATTATTCACAGGATTTCTTCGGAAAGGAGACAAACCTTACCGTAAGCGGACAGCTGAACGGAGAGACTTATGCACAGGCATTCCGCAATATCTACACATTCGGACCGACCTTCCGTGCTGAGAATTCCAACACTACCCGTCATGCAGCTGAGTTCTGGATGATTGAGCCTGAGTGTGCGTTTGCAGACCTTCAGGATGCTATGGAGCTTGCAGAGGCTATGCTGAAATACGTGATCCGTTATGTCTTTGAGAATGCACCGGAGGAAATGAACTTCTTCAATTCCTTCATTGACAAGGGGCTTCTTGACAGACTGAACCATGTGCTTAATTCTGAATTTGCGCATGTGACCTATACAGAGGCTGTTGAGATCCTTGAGAAGAACAATGACAAATTTGATTACAAGGTATTCTGGGGATGTGATCTTCAGACAGAGCATGAGCGCTATCTGACAGAGCAGGTCTACAAGAGACCGGTATTTGTTACAGATTATCCGAAGGAGATCAAGGCATTCTACATGAAACTCAACGAGGATGGAAAGACAGTTGCGGCTATGGACTGTCTGGTGCCGGGAATCGGAGAGATCATCGGAGGAAGTCAGAGAGAGGATGACTACGACAAGCTGAAAACACGTATGGATGAGCTGGGTCTGAAACCGGAGGATTACGATTTCTATCTGGATCTTCGTAAATATGGTTCCACACGTCATTCCGGCTTTGGTCTTGGATTTGAGAGATGTGTCATGTACCTTACAGGTATGGGCAACATCCGTGACGTGATCCCATTCCCGAGAACTGTAAAGAACTGCGATCTTTGATCAGAACACTTTTGCACAGCAGGACGTTCTGTGCTCCTGAGATCAGAGAACAGCAGGGAGAAATTGGCAACAGGTATTGATATGTGTGACTGACACACAAGGGAGAACATTATGAGATTTATTCATCTTGCAGACGTGCATCTGGGCGCGGTTCCCGACAGGGGCTGCCCGTGGAGCAAAGAGCGGGAGGAAGAAATCTGGAGCACTTTCCGCCGGGTTATTGCGGGCATCCGCGAAGATCCGGTGGATTTGCTATTTATATCCGGAGATCTGTTCCACCGCCAGCCTCTTATGAGAGAGCTTAAGGAAGTAAATTATCTGTTTTCCACCATCCCGGATACCAGAGTGTATCTGATGGCAGGAAATCATGATTTTATAAGCAGAGATTCTTTTTATAATACGTTTGAGTGGAATTCCAATGTTATATTTTTCAGGAGCAGGGAACTGACCTGCGTTAAAGATCCCAGGCTTGATGTCTATGTATATGGACTGAGTTACTATGACCGGGAAATAAAAGACGGACTTTATGATCAGGCTGTCCCTGTCCAGAAAGAAGGAATCCATATTCTGCTGGCCCATGGCGGCGATGAGAAGCATATTCCTCTCAGTGCAGCAGCTCTGGCGGCGTCAGGCTTCGATTATGTGGCGTTAGGGCATATCCACAAGCCGCAGATCCTGATCCGTGACCAGGCGGCCTTTTCCGGGGCTCTGGAGCCCATTGACAGGAATGATACAGGGGAACATGGATATATGGAGGGACGGCTGATCAACGGAAGGATCCGTACAGAGTTCGTTCCCTTTGCCTGTCGTTCCTATCAGCAGCTGGTAATGACACTTCACGAGGAAACTACACAGATATCTCTGGAAGAAGCGGTAAAATCCCAGATTTTCCGCAGAGGAGGAAGGAATATCTACAGGATCGTTCTTCAGGGAATGCGTTCGCCGGATCTTCTTCTGATCCCTGAGAAACTGAAAAGTCTCGGAAATGTTACCGATGTTGTGGATGAATCTTGGCCGGCGTATGATCTTGGTGAGCTCTACAAACGCTACAGCGGTACTCTGATCGGTGATTATATCGGCTATTTTTTGGCCAAAAAGGGTATGGATACCGTGGAAAAAAAGGCGCTGTATTATGGGCTTCAGGCATTGCTTGAGACAGGCAGCCGGCGATAAAGGGGCAGCACAGGAGGATAGCATAAGATGGTTATCAGACGTTTAAAAATAAAAAATTTCGGGAAGATCCGGGACAAGGATATGGAGCTTTCGCCTGGGATCAACGTACTTTACGGTGAAAATGAGAGTGGAAAAACTACCACACATACATTTATCCGCTCCATGTTTTACGGCGTTCGCAGACTGCGGGGAAAGGCTGCTCTGAACGATACATATACAAAATATGAACCATGGGAAAATCCGGCAGAATATGGTGGGATCATGTGGTTTACCAGTAAGGGGAAGAAGTATCGTCTTACCAGGAATTTTTATAAAGAAAAGAAGCTGGGAGAGCTTCTCTGTGAAGATGATGGCAGTCTTGTGGATGCGGAACAGGGAGCTCTTGGGACTATTCTGGGAAATGTAAGTGAGGCAGTTTATGATAATACGGTGTCTGTGGCACAGCTGAAAAGCGTTACAGGAAAAGATCTCGTACGTGAACTGCAGAATTACATGGCCAGCTATCAGGGAACCGGTGACAGTTCCATTGACATGGGACGAGCCATGCAGATGCTGAAAATGTCCAGAAAAGGATATCTGACAGAAGCGGCCCGGCGAAAAAAGGAGCTGGAAAAGGAAAAAGAAAAGATTTCCGCAAACATGGAATATATCCGCAGAGAGATCCGTGAACTGGATGAGAAGCGTGATCGGATCATGCAGCAGCAGGACGGGATGAACATAGGGACCAGAGAACGGAGTACTGAGGATCTTCTTGAGCTTCGGATCGATCGTGTAAAAAGAAGACGGGAGCTGACGGATGCAGTTCTGGCAGTTGTGCTGCTTGGTGGGATTGCCGGTACCGGCTGCCTGGCAGCTTTTTCCGGGCAGGTCATTTTCAGCGTTCTGGCAGGCGTGGCAACTGCGGCGATTTCTGTAGCGGCATTGTTTTTTCGCATACGGCTCAGCAGGGAGCTGAATAAGAGAGAACGTCAGAGAGAGCGCTGGCATTCCAGACATGAGGAGCTGACCTGGAACCGAAACAGTTTGGACAGTGACTACGAAGAGAAGCATACAGCGCTGGAGAACCTGCAGGCAGAGTTGACGGAATGTGAAGAAAACACAGAAGTGATCACTCCGGAGGAAACGGAGATCCAGGCGCTGAATATGGCTATGGAGACGATTGAGGCACTTTCCGGAAACATTACGGATCAGGTAGGGGTCCGTCTGAAAAAACGTACATCTGAGATATTAAGTGAGATCACCGGTGGCAGATACCAGGAGGTTCTGATGGATGAGGCACTGCATATGTCTGTGAACACAGGGGAGCGTATCGTATCCATTGAGAGACTGAGCCGCGGGACACTGGAGCAGATTTATTTTGCCCTTCGTATGGCAGCAGGAGAGCTTTTCTGCAAAGAGGAACCGTTCCCTGTGATCCTGGATGATGTATTTGGCATGTATGATGAAGAACGTCTTGCAGCGGCTCTCAGGTGGCTGCATAAAGAAAACAGACAGGTGATCATAAGTACCTGCCATAAAAGAGAAATGGAGATCCTGGATAAAGAGAGGATTCCCTATCAGAAGCTTCCTATGTGAGCTTTTGCAGGAAGATTTCAGCATAAAGATCAAAAGCAAAGCAGACAGCAGATGCGGATCATGGATATCCGTCTGTTACAGAAATATAAAGCGGCTGCGCTTTCTGAGAAACTGTTATATCGTTCTCAGAAGGTGCAGCCGCTTTGCGTGCGTTATGATTTATTTATTTCTCATGCTGGCTCATGTAATTTGTTACGCAGCGTTTGATTCTGTCTACCGGATTCAGAAGGTGGCTGACAGAGGTATCATGGTTCAGCGTATCAATGATCAGAGCAATATATTTACTCATATCGCAGCTGATGTAGTATGGCTTCTCAAGAAGCTCCGGTGACTGATAAACCAGGTTAGTAGTAAGGAGCTTGTCGAAGTAGCCCTTCTTGTAAGCATCGTCAAATTTATCAAGACCATCGGTAAAGAATCCGAAGGTAGAGCAGATGTAAACTCTGCCTGCTCCTTTCTCTTTCAGGAGAGACGCAATCTTAATGATCGTATCACCGGAGGAGATCATATCATCGATCAGGATCATATCCTTGCCCTCGATCTTTGGTCCGAGGAATTCATATGCTGCGATCGGATGACGGCCGTTTACATATCTTGAGTAATCCAGACGTTTATAGTACATACCCATATCAACACCGAGGACATTGGCGAGATAGATCGCACGGTTCATGCTTCCTTCGTCCGGGCTGATCGTCATGAAATGATCCTTGTCGATATGAAGTCCCTTTTCATTATTAAGAAGAGCCTTGATGAACTGGTAGGATGGCTGTACAGTCTCAAAACCATGAAGAGGAGTCGCATTCTGTACACGGGAATCATGTGCATCAAAGGTGATGATATTCTCAACACCCATATCGATCAGCTCATGAAGTGCATTGGCACAGTCAAGAGACTCTCTTCCGACACGTTTGTCCTGGCGACTCTCATAGAGATATGGCATGATCACGTTGACTCTGCGGGCTTTTCCGCCTACAGCGGCGATAACACGCTTCATATCCTGGAAATGATCATCCGGGGACATAAGATTCGTGTAAGGTCCGATCGGATAGGATAAGCTGTAATTTGTTACATCTACCATTACGTAGATATCATCACCGCGGACAGATTCGTTGATGGTGCATTTACCCTCACCGGAGCCGAAACGTGGAGTCTTGGCGTCAATAATGTAAGAATCGCGCTTGTATCCCTCGAATGCAAAGGAGTCCATTCCAGGATACTGTCTTTCGGCACGCCATTTGACCAGCCAGTCATTCACCTTCGCGCCTAATGAGCTGCAGCTCTGAAGGGGAATCAGTCCAAGTCTTCCTACCGGGAGTGTGGAAAAATCTTTTGTATTTACCTGTGCCATTTTAATTTCCTCCTAAAAATATTTTCTGTATACGGATGTCTTTCCCGATCAACGATATCATCTGATAGTTGCTGGCAATTCGGGAAAATGTTCTCTCGGAATAGGTATCCGAGAAATTTTTGAGCGTCAGATTCGTGGAAATGATCGTGGATTTCCTGCGCATGATCCGCTCATTGAGACAGAGAAAAAGCTGTGAAGATACGAAACTGTTAGTAAGCTCCGTTCCCAGGTCATCAATGATCAGAAGATCACAGTCATAGATCAGTTCCTCGTCTGTGCCGGTATCTTTTCGGGAAAAAGAATTCGTAGCCATCATATCAAAAAGATCGTAGGCGGAAAAGTACAGGACACAGTGGGTGGATCTGAGAAGCTCTCGGGCGATGCAGTGTGAAAGAAAGGTTTTTCCCACACCGGTATCACCATATAAAAACAGGTTTTCAAATTTATGGTCGAAGTTCTGCACAAAGCGCTGTGCAGTGTCATAGGCCCGTCTGGCTGTTTCCAGGGCAGACAGTCCCGTGGCTTCGTTTTTTATTGTAGCAGAATAATAGTCAAATGAAAAGCTGTCAAAATTCTCTTTTTCGAGAATTTCATTCAGATTGGACTGTGCATAAAGCAGTTCGATCTCAGCTTTTTTAAAACAGGTGCATTTTCGGCTGCCGATATAGCCGGTATCCTGACAGTCAGGGCAGGTGTAAGGCATCTCAAGATAGTCTCCGGGAAAGCCGTTTGCAACAAGAAGGGTGATCCGTTCATCGGAAAGCTCCTGGATGGCTGCCTTCAGATCCGAAGTCCCCTTTTCTTCGCCGTTTAAAAGGCGACGGACTTTGTCAGCACTTAAAGTTGCCACCTCGTCATCGATCTCTTTCAGACGGGGGATCTTTCCGTAGGCTTCGGCTGTGTGCTCCTCCAGAATACGGTGGTTCTGTGCCTGCCGGCGGCTGTATTCTCTCATTATAGTATCATATTGAAAATTCTGTAAAGGCATAAAGCGCTCCTTCCAGGTTCTGTTACTGATTATTTAAAAGACGTTTCTCATATTCCGCAAAATCATAATCACGCTGGTGGAAATTATTGAAGCGGTTGCTATTCTGAGGCTGAGTCTGGGGCTGCTTCTTCCTGGAAACGGACTTCTCAAGCTGGCGTTTTTTGTGTGCGGCATCCAGAAGCCGGATATCCTCCAGCGTATGTACGTTTTTCTTTTTCCAGCCGGAGAGGATCTTATCTGCATATTGGAAACTGGGCTGTCCGGTGGAAAGGACAGTACGGCTGCAGGCTTCCTGGATCAGCTCCAGATCAAAACCGTAGGTCTTACGCCAGGTATCAATGTAAGTGATCTCGTTATCAACAGGATTGCGGCCGCTGATCCCCATAGCCTTCAGGATCGTGTAATAATCCTTGGAAAAACGGGAGCTGGCATCCCGGGCCATCTCGACGGTGGTGATACCGTCTTTTGCCCAGGCGAGTGCAACAGTTTCAATATAACGCATACTCTTGCGGCCTCTGGAAACACAGTATTCCACCAGATATTCGATGAGATCCGCAGACATATGGAGTTCATCATAGAAAAAAAGGATCTTCTGCATTTCTGTAGGCGTCAGTGTTTTGGTCAGATACTGCTCTGTGATATAGAGAAGCTGACTGATCTCTTCGTTTTGCTTAAGTTCTCTGATCCGGTCAGGAGTGAGACTGAGAATGTAATCAGCGGAGCTTGGGACTCCCGGATCCGCGTTCCCGGAAACGGAAGCAGAATTGCCGGAACCGGTGAAAGTATCTACGGAAGCGCTGCTCTCTCTATGACCGGTATCCGCAAAGGGTTCCAGCAAAGTGATCCCGGAAAGCTTCTGATCTGCAGTATAGGTTAATGCGATCAGTTTCTCGCCTTCCCAGTATTTCAGCGCACGGGAAATATCTCTTTCCGTGCAGAAAAGGCTGTCTGCCATATGCTCCAGGCTGAAAGAAGAAGGAGCGGCAGATACCATCCGGAGAAGGTAGATATATACCTTTACGAACTCCCCGTTGGCACGAGGCATGAAATTGTCAATAAAGCGATTGGAAAGAATCGTTACCTCCAGTTCAGAGGAATTCTGAAGTGAAATCAGGCTCATGATCAGCAGCTCCCTTTCTAAAATACAGCAGATATTTCAGGTGATATCCCAAAGTCCGCCATGCTAAAAAGGATTATAGCACAACCGCTTTTACTTGAGAATAGTCTATTTTCACAGAAGTTGTGCACTAATTTCCATGTGGAAAATGTGGATAGTGTGGAAAACTTTGAGGATAACATTATCAGCAACTAACAAAAACCTTAATTTTGTAAGAAAAATGCGGTATTTGTTGAATTTGGCTGTTGAATTATGTCAAGTAGGTTATACACAAAAAAATCCACATGCCAGGCACGTCTGAAATGTGCATAAGCATGTGGATAATGTGGATAATTATTTTCCGAGAAGGTGTTCTCCAATATTTACAACGTCTCCGGCGCCCATAGTTATCAACAAATCACCATGTGCACAACTTTTTAAGAGGAAGCTCTCGATCTCATCAAAAGTCGGGAAATATTCGCAGGGGGTTCCAAGTTCCTGGATCTGTTTCTGGAGATCCTGGGAAGAAATACCAAGATTGTCTGTTTCACGTGCGGCATAAATATCAGCCAGTACAACATGATCGGCCAGAGTCAGCGCTTTTGCAAATTCCGGAAGAAGAGCTTTGGTACGTGTGTAGGTATGAGGCTGGAATACACACCATACCTTCTGATGCGGATAATTCTTTGCAGCATGAAGGGTTGCCTCGATCTCGGTTGGATGATGCGCGTAATCATCAATGATGGTGATACCGCCGATCTCACCTTTATACTGGAAACGACGGTCTGTACCGGTAAAGCTTCCGAGACCTTTGACGATCACATCATCCGGAAGGTCCAGAAGGCGTCCTACGGCAATGGCGGCCAGTGCATTGGATACGTTGTGGATACCCGGTACACGCAGATAATAGCTGCCGATCTTTTTGCCCCGGAAGAGAACGGAGAAGGAAGGATGTCCGTATTTATCCCAGGTAATGTCTGCTGCGGTGTAATCGGCATCGTGCTCCAGACCATAGGTAAGAACATTGCATGGAAGCTCCCGGGTGATCGTCTCATACTCCGGTGTGTCGGCGTTGATGATCAGAGTACCGTCAGCAGGGAGAAGCTCTGCAAATTTCCGGAAGGAATGGCGAATGTCATCGATGTCCTTGAAGAAATCCAGATGATCGGCATCCATGTTCAGGATCACACTGATCTTAGGGAAGAAGCTTAAAAAGCTGTTGGTGTATTCGCATGCCTCTGTGATAAAGGTCTCAGAATTTCCAACGCGGATGTTTCCGTGGATAGCAGGAAGGATTCCGCCAACACTGATGGTAGGATCACAGTCACCCTCAAGAAGGATATGGGAAACCATGG
This sequence comes from Blautia sp. SF-50, assembly GCF_900101315.1. NCBI lineage: Bacteria > Bacillati > Bacillota > Clostridia > Lachnospirales > Lachnospiraceae > Blautia > Blautia sp. SF-50. The sequence goes on along the minus strand of NZ_FMUW01000022.1, from coordinate 28,955 downwards.
AAGTAGTAGTGGTTTTTCCGTGGGTTCCGGAAATTGCGATCGGTGTATCGTAGTTCCGCATGATCTGTCCCAGAAGCTCTGCGCGGGTGAGCATTGGAAGCCCTTTTTCTTTCGCACAGGCAAATTCCGGGTTGTCCGGGTGGATCGCTGCTGTATAGACAACCACATCTACATCATCCTTGATGTTGGAAGCGCGCTGTCCGTAATAGATCACAGCGCCACGTTCTTCCAGTGTGCGGGTCAGCGGGCTGGATTTGGCATCGGAACCGGAAATCCGGAAATTTTCTTCCAGAAGGATCTCGGCAAGGCCGCTCATGCTGATGCCTCCGATCCCGATGAAATGAATATGGAGCGGTTTATGAAAGTCTATCTGATACATAATAATCTCCTTATATATATGTTATTTTCGTAGCTCTTTTGTCTGTTTTATTATAACGCCAACAGAAACAATTGAAAAGTGGTTCTTTTGGCTAAAAAAGCGGTTTTTTCCGGAATATAAAAGTAACCAGAAAATAACATCGAAAAATGTTGAAAATTACCAGAGGAATGAAAAAAATGATGAGTCTTACCAATTTATAATATACAATAGCGATAAAAAAAGTAAAATACAGCTAAAATAATTGTAAAAAATGTTCACTAACACAGTAAAGTATGCTATAATGGAATAATCATAACATACAAGAGGTGATCGCATGATTAAGAAAGAGATGATTGCCATGCTCTTGGCCGGTGGGCAAGGCAGCAGGTTAGGAGTTTTGACAGAAAAGGTTGCAAAGCCGGCAGTCGCTTTTGGTGGTAAATATCGTATCATCGATTTTCCACTGAGCAATTGTATTAACTCGGGAATTGACACGGTGGGTGTGCTGACACAGTACCAGCCTCTCCGCCTGAATACACATATCGGTATCGGTATTCCGTGGGATCTTGACCGCAATGAAGGCGGTGTCACAGTCCTTCCTCCGTATGAGAAGAGCACAAGCAGTGAATGGTACACAGGAACTGCCAATGCGATCTATCAGAATCTGGCTTATATGGAGCAGTATAACCCGGATTATGTACTGATCCTTTCCGGTGACCATATCTATAAGATGGATTACGAAGTGATGCTGGATTTCCACAAGGCGAACAAGGCAGATATTACGATCGCGTGTATGCCGGTTCCCATTGAGGAAGCCAGCCGTTTTGGTATTATGGTTACTGATGAGAGCAGCCGTATTACTGAGTTTGAGGAGAAGCCGGAGCATCCAAGCAGCAATCTTGCATCCATGGGTATCTATATTTTCTCATGGCCGGTTCTGAAGGAAGCACTGATCGCCCTGAAGGATCAGAATGGCTGTGACTTCGGTAAACATATCCTTCCGTACTGTAAAGAGAAGGGGCAGCGCCTTTTTGCTTATGAGTACAACGGCTACTGGAAAGATGTAGGAACTCTTGGTTCTTACTGGGAAGCAAATATGGAGCTGATCGATATCATTCCGGAGTTTAATCTTTATGAGGAATTCTGGAGGATCTACACCAAGGGAGATGTGATCCCGCCACAGTATATTTCCGCAGATGCAGTTGTGGACAAGTGTATCATCGGTGAGGGAACAGAAATCTATGGTGAAGTACATAATTCAGTGATCGGTCCGAATGTTATCATCGGCAAGGGCAGTGTGATCCGTGATTCTATTATCATGAAGAATACAGCAGTTGGTGAGAACGTTGTTATGGATAAAGCCATCGTGGCAGAAGATGTTGTCATCGGAAATAATGTTGTGATCGGATGCGGCGAGGAGGTACCGAATGTTCTGAAACCGGCTGTATATTCCTTTGGACTTGTGGCTATCGGCGAAAACAGCGTGATTCCGGACAGTGTCAAAATCGGTAAGAATACCGCTATCGCCGGTGTTACAACAAAAGAAGACTACCCTGACGGAGAACTGGCAGCCGGCCAGGTAATTGCAGCAAAGGACGGTGGGAAAGAATGAGAGCGATAGGTATTATTTTGGCAGGCGGTAATAATAACCGCATGAGAGAATTATCAAACAAAAGAGCAATCGCGGCAATGCCTATTGCAGGAAGTTACCGCGCGATCGACTTTGCCCTCAGCAACATGGCAAATTCACATATCCAGAAGGTTGCTGTGCTGACACAGTATAATGCCCGTTCCCTTAATGAGCATTTAAGTTCATCCAAATGGTGGGATTTCGGAAGAAAACAGGGAGGACTTTATGTCTTTACTCCAACCATTACCAGAGATAACAGCTTATGGTATCAGGGTACTGCAGATGCGATCTATCAGAACCTGAGCTTTTTAAAGAACAGTCATGAACCCTATGCGGTGATCGCTTCCGGCGATGGAATCTACAAGCTGGATTACAATAAAGTCCTGGAGTATCATATCGCAAAGCGGGCAGATGTTACCGTTGTATGTACTACATGCAAGGATCAGAGCCAGGTTGAGAGATTTGGTGTTCTTCGCATGAATGAGGACTGTCGGATCGAGGAATTTGAGGAGAAACCGATCGTTTCCTCCTATAATACGGTATCTACTGGTATCTATGTCATCCGAAGAAGGCAGCTGATCGAACTGATCGAGCGTGCTGCCCAGGAAGGAAGGCATGATTTTGTAAATGATATTCTTATCCGTTACAAAAATCTGAAGAGGATTTACGGATATAAGATCGATAACTACTGGAATAATATCTCTACTGCAGAGGCTTATTATCAGACAAATATGGATTTCCTGAAACCGGAGATCCGGAACTATTTCTTCAAACAGGAGCCGGCGATCAAAACCAAGATCGCAGATGTACCTCCTGCTAAGTACAATCCGGGTGCAACTGTGAAGAACAGTCTGGTGTCCAGCGGATGTATCATCAACGGAACCGTGGAGAATTCTGTTCTGTTCCGTGATGTATTTGTAGGAAATAACTGTGTGATCAAAAACTCTGTGATCCTTAATGACGTATATCTTGGAGATAATACGCATATTGAGAATTGCATTGTTGAGAGCCGGGATACCATCCGGGCGAATTCATATTACTGCGGCGAAGAAGGAGAAGTGAAGATCGTCGTAGAGAAAAACGAACGCTACGTATTATAAATGCGGAAGATCAGTTTTCCGCAGATACGGTTAGCGAAATGAAAGGGGCAAGTAGCAATGAATATTACAGATGTACGTGTGAGGAAGGTAGCAAAAGAAGGGAAAATGAAGGCCGTTGTGTCTGTCACAATAGATGATGAGTTTGTGGTACATGACATCAAGGTGATCGAAGGTGAGAAGGGGCTGTTCATCGCAATGCCAAGCCGTAAGGCAAGCGACGGTGAATATCGTGACATCGCACATCCGATCAATTCAGCAACAAGAGAGCAGATCCAGACGATCATCCTGGACAAGTATCAGGAAGTAATGGCTGAGGAAGCTGAGAATGAGGTTCTTATGGAGGCTGCGGAGTAAGAGAAGTAGCTTCAGGGGGGATTACATCAGAGAAGTATTCTCGTAGCTGATGATCTTTGGATTGAAACAGCATAGAATAAAAACTGCCGTTTTACAGATAAATCTGTGAGAGGGCAGTTTTTTTATGCTCCGGAAAACAAAAAAACGCTTTTCAGTTCATAAAAATTTAAATTATTACGTATTTGTTACAGAAATAAAATAAAATTATTGCTTTTTATGAAAAATGTGTTATACTAGAATCCATGAAAGGACGAAAGGTGTTTATATGAAGAATAGAAAAGTTTTCACATTACTGCTTACAGGTATGCTGACCCTTTCCATGGGAAGCACCGTATATGCATCAGGTACAGACGCTGCGATCGCAGAGGCACAGGCGGAGAAACAGGCCGCTGAGGAGGGTCTTGCGCAGGTACAGAGCAGCATCGGCACACTGGAGAGCAAGAAGCAGGAGCTGGAGAGCTATCTGGCTGATTTAAACGCACAGTATGAGGATCTTACCAACAGCATTTCTGAGCTTAGTATCCAGGCTGCTGAGAAGGAAGATGAATTAAATAAAGTAAAAAAAGAACTGAAAAAAGCAAAGAAAGCTTCTGCAGATCAGTATGAATCCATGAAGCTTCGAATCGCATATATGTATGAAAATGCCGGAACTTCCGCACTGGAGACACTGCTTTCTTCCGAAAGCCTTGCAGAATTCCTCAATCGCGCGGAGAATGCGATACAGATTTCTACATACGACAGAGACATGCTGGATAAATATGTGAGTCTTCAGAAGAATATCCAGGAGAATGAGAAAAAGGTTGAGACGGAGTCCGCAGAGATCGATGATCTGATGACGGAGCGTGCAGCTAAACAGCAGGAAGTGCAGTCCATGGCTTCCAGCACAAGCGATGATATTAACTCTTATGTAAACCAGATCAGCGCCAGCCAGGAAGAGGCTCAGCAGCTGATGGCAGATATCAGTAATGCAGACAGCAGTATTACCGCTCTGGTACAGCAGGCAGAGGCGGAGAAGGCTGCAGAAGAGAAAGCTAAGGCTGAAGCGGCAGCAGAGGCTGAGAGACAGGCAGCAGAAGCGGCAGCCCAGGAAGAAGCCGATCAGGATAACGAGGACAGTGAAGAGGCTGATTCTGACGATGATTATGGCTATGATCCGGAGGAGGATACAACCGAGTCTTCCAGTAGCTCTACAAGTACAGACATTGTTGTAGAGGAGGAAGAGGAAGCGGATGATGTACAGTCCGGAAGTTCCGAAGATGTTTCCGAGGACAGCTCCCAGGAGGAGGTTTCTGAGGAGGTTTCCAATGATGAGACAGCTTCCGAGGAGACGGAAGATGCCTCTGCGGATACGTCCGATTCCGGTTCTTCCAGTCAGGGAACATATCTTGGAAACTTTACACTGACCGCATACTGCAACTGTGCACAGTGCTGCGGTACAGCCGGCAATCTTACAGCCAGCGGAACAGTTCCGACAGCAGGACGTACCGTTGCTATGGCAGGTGTTCCGTTTGGGACCAAGCTTCTGATCAACGGCACTGTTTATACGGTAGAGGATCTGGGAACTCCTTACGGACATGTGGATATCTATTGTGGAAGCCATTCTGAGGCATTAAGCTTCGGACTTCAGTCTGCAGATGTATATCAGGTGGGCTGATCCGGGAAAATCCAGAGGAGAATATTTAAGAGAAATACAGCGCTGCAGGATCGTATGCTGATCCTTGCAGCGCTGCTTTTGTATGCATGACGCAGATATGTGTTTCGTGAAGTGTAGTGTGTGGAAATTCACAAATTTCCTGCAATCCGGAGATTTTACAGATACGGCGTACCCGGGATCTCCGGATAGGTTCCCATACCGATGAGAAGCTCAAGGCCTGTCTGACGGCCTTCCAGTACAGCAGCTTTTACAGCACTGGCATCACCGGAGATGGCGATGATCACTTCATTGGAATGACTGGTACCGATATTCGGAGTCATATATTGTGTAATGGATACTGCTGCGGATTTCACGGCATTATCTGCCATCACAAGACCGATAGCAGCCGGAGAACCTGCCATGAAACCAAATGCTTCACCCAGAGGTGTGCCGAAGGCTTTATGGATAGCAGGACCTGCACTTGCGGAAAAAGCAAACTCCAGGTGGCCGGATTCGCTGATGTAGACCTCACCTGCATATTTGTTAGTCAGTTCCAGAGCCAGAGAAATGGCGTGACGCACGTCGGATACATCATTTCCGCCAAGGACGATATAGTTTCCGTGACCACCCCAGCCCTTGGTGTCTCTTGGAAGTTCAATGGAAAGGACTTCTGTATTTGTGGCTTTTACTGCATCGTCAATAGCTGTGATCTGGCCGGCAGCGCCTGTTCGGGAACTGAAAAGCCCCAGACAGTGGTATTGGGTACCTATGTTCATCTTTTTAAGCAGAGAATCATCAACTCCGGAGATCACGAGTCCGATTGTGTCAAGGACTGCGGTCCCTACAAATTCAGTACGTGTGCAGTTGGTGCTGATGTTATGAATATCGTGTATATCCATGTGGAAAAATCCCCCTTTTTGCTGAAAACTCATTGGTTTCAGTATAGCATCAGAGAGGGGAATTTGAAAGTGAAAATTGACAATATCATTTGTAAATGGCAGGTTTACATAGTAGTAAACGGCATTGTAAAATGTAAACTTAAAAAATAAAATTAAGTTGACATTCAAATCCTGCTGTGTTAAATTGTTAACAGCGAAAGAGCGGATATCATTTATAAAGGACAGGAATGATCTTCCGACAGGAAAAGCAGAAAAGGAAAGAAAGGATACAGATTATTATGACAACAGTGGCAGCAGGCAGAAGCAAGACGTATGATCTTGTTTACATTGCAGTTTTTGCAGTAGTGATGGCAGTTTGCTCATGGATTTCCATTCCGGCACAGGTACCGTTTACTCTGCAGACATTTGGAGTATTTATGGCAGTTGGTGTGCTTGGAGGAAAAAGAGGAACTCTGGCAGTTCTGGTTTACGTTCTTCTTGGAGCAGTAGGAGTTCCGGTTTTTGCAGGATTTTCCGGAGGCATTGGAGCTCTTCTCGGAAATGCAGGTGGATATATCATTGGATTTATCTTTTCCGCACTTGTTATGTGGGCAATTGAGCACGTTTTTGGCAGAAAGCCGGTTGTTCAGATCATTTCCATGATCGTTGGACTGATCGTATGCTATGCCTTTGGAACCGCATGGTTTATGTTTGCCTACACAAGAAGCACAGGTCCGGTAGGCCTTATGGCAGTTCTTGGCTGGTGTGTGTTCCCGTTTATCATTCCGGATCTTATCAAGATCGCACTGGCTTATGTTTTATCAGGAAAGGTACGTAAATATGCAAGATAAAAGCAGTGCTACGGCATATGCTTCTGATGAGGGCACAGAGGAAATAGTCATTCCTCTGCGCCCTCATCATGGTATGTGCCTGGCGTATTTTAAGGGGGAAGGCTACAGTAACGGTTTTACTGCACATATGGCCGAGATGCTGAAGATTTTTCTGGAGGGAAAGAAAATAAGGCTTCATGTGGATACGGATGAGATCTGCTCTGCCTGTCCGAATAATCTGGGCGGACATTGCGAAGCCGGAGATAAAGTGGCAGAGTATGACAATGCCGTGCTGGAAAAATGTGGACTGAAGGCCGGACAGACATTGCACTTCAGCGAATTTACAAAAAAAGTCCAGGAAAAAATCCTTGCGACGGATAAACGTAAGGAAATCTGTGGAAACTGCCAGTGGAACAGCATCTGCGAAGAACAGAAGAGCCGCTGGGCATAAAAGAAAGCAAAAATATAGAAATATAAAAAAGTATATGATCTGAGAATGCCGGAGGAAATGGCAATGGCTGTTGCATTTCCTGAAATGATGTCTTGGAATATATACTTTTTTTATTTGAAATATCAGATAATAATATAAATATTTTGAAAACAATTTTTAGTTGAGAAAAAAACAACAATAACCGCGAGGCTTTTTTGCCAGATATGTATAGACAAATAATTTAAGCATTGATAAAATGACGATATGTTAGTTTGGACAAACTAAAGCGTGCTTGACAGAGCACTTCTGCGGAAACTGACATATGTTGAATATTCTGCAGAAGAAATTTCAATTAACCAGAGCAGCTGTAAGGTCATGATCTGGTATAAAGTCGTGTAATATAAAAGACAAAGAGGAGGACAGGTATGCATAAGTGGAAGCTTTTTAAGAAGTCAGCTGCACTCGTTCTGAGTTCAGCGGTGATCGCGTCAGGAGTGCCGGTAACGGCAATGGCGTCTGAGGCGGAAGTTTTTAGTGACGTGTCAGAAGAAACACAAGGAGAGACAGCACAGGAAGAAGGAGAGAACGAGGATCAGGAGTCGGTTTCCCAGGACCAGCTGGAAGTTGGTGAAGCTGATATTCAGTCGGAAGAGCCGGAAGAAAGTGATGCAGAAGCTATTCAGGAAGAAGTAGCAGAAATTTCAGCAGAAGAGATTCAACAGGAAGAGGAACCGCAGATCCAGGAGGATACAGAAGAGGCATTCGGTGATGGAGAAGCATTTATGGCAGAAGCAGGCGAGGTTCTTCAGGATGCTTCTGAGATCACTGTTGCAGGAGTGAAATATCTCTGGTCCATGCAGCCGGCAGAGGGATATACACAGATAGGAACAACAGGCGTTTATGTAAAAGTGGCAGATGGACAGACCGCTCTGAACGGAAAACTGTACGGAACGACAACTTTAAGTTATTCGGAATTTTATGCCGGGGATACCACTCAGGAGAGCTATGACGCTATCACTTCGGCAACAACGAGTAAAAATCAGATTTTTGCTAATGAGGACAGCACAGAGGTGACTTCTTCCGGATATCAGATCCAGGGTGTGAAGAATGTAAGTGTTGCAGTGGACGCGGAAACCTATGTAGATGCACAGGCGCTGAAAGCTGCTTCCAAGCTTCCGAGAGAGGGTGTCTATACAGAGGCAGCAGATATTACGCTGAATGAAGCACCGTCACAGGAAACAGGACAGTATAAAACTCTGAATACAGACGGAACATATAGTGCAACAAAATTCGATGTAAAAGCAACGGTCACAGATGCATCCACCCAGATTCAGGCACCATCGATCTGGGGTGATTACATGCTGGTGGTAAAAGAAGCCGGCACAAAATATCTCCGCAATTCCAGACAGGGTGATTTTGCTGTAGGCGGAAATACACTGGGAGTGATCCTTGAAACTGCCAGTGGCAAGAAGGTAGGACTTCGTCATACCTATGAAATCTGGGTACAGCCCTACGAACTTGCGTTTTCAGCAGGATCCGGGCTTATCGGGGAAAAAATATCAAAGGTGACTTATATTACTCCGGACGGTTCCTATGTATATGAGTTCGGAGACAAAGCTCCTCTTGTGAAAAAACAGCCTGAAGCAGGAATGAAGGTACAGGCGGCTTTTGTAAAAGAAAATACAACTCAGGTTAAAGTAGATGGCCTTGACAAATATGAAAATCCTAAGGTTTCCGTATACTACACAACAGGAAGTGGTCATGGTAAAAAGACAACATATGTTGTAGATCATGCAGTGGCAGAGAACGGGGTGGTAACCTTTGACAGCAGTGTAGCCAGGGCCGGGGATGAGATCTACACGGTTATGATCTCAAGCGACAATTATGTGGATATGACAAAAAATATCACACTGACAGGCCAGCCGATCACGGTTTCCAATGTTTCCTATTACTGGGTAAAGGGAGCGTTGGATGGATATACACAGATCCCGGGAACAGATATTTATTATAAGGCGGCAAATGGACATCAGGCACTGACAGGAATACTTTACGGTACGGCATCTCTGTCATACGAGGAATTTTATGCGGGAGATGCAACGAGCCGCAAGTATGATTCCGTTACATCTGCCACAACCAGAAAAAGTACTGTTTTCGGAAATGCAGATGTTCAGAATCTGACAGAAAATGGCTATGAGATCGCAGGAGTAAAAAAGGTTAATGTAGCTACAGATGCAAAAACGTATGTAGAGGCGCAGATCCTTTCAGAAGCGGGAGAACTTCCGGAAAGCGGAGTATATACAGAAGCAGCAGGGATCACCCTGGGACGTACTCCGACGGTAGAGCCTGGGCAGTATAAAACACTGAATACAGATGAAACATACAGTGCTACAAAATTTAATGTAAAAGCAACTGTGACAGATGCGGAGGCAACACTCAAAACATCTTCTCGCTGGGGAGATTATGAGATTGATGTAAAAGAAACCAGCACAAAATATCTCCGCAATACAAAGAGTGATTCCGATTTTGCAGTTAACTCCGGGATTCAGGGAATGATCCTGGAAACAACAGACGGCGGAAAATATGGCATGCGTCATATGAACGAGATGTGGCTGAAGGTGTATAAAGTTGCCTTTGCAAAAGATACAGGTCTTGAGGGAAAAACCGTAAACAAGATCACGTACATTATGGCAGACGGCGCGTATGTATATGAATTTGCAGATGGTATTTATGTTAAACCGCAGGCAACAGAAGAGATGGCTGTTTCTCCGGAATTTACGGACAGCACCCATGTTAAGCTTGCAAATCTTGATAAATACAAAAATCCGAAGGTATCTGTTTTCTATACAACAGGTGTCGGACATGCTTCAGAGACAACATATCTTGTACAGGATGCAGTAACTACAGATGGAGTGGTTGCTCTGGATTCCACTGTAGCGAGACCGGAAAATGAAACCTATACAGTAAGAGTTTCCAGTGATGGTCATGCAGATGTTTCTGTTCAGCTGGTGTATGGAACGATTGCTTTTAAAGAAAATTCAGGAGTTCTTTATATCGGAAGCTCCAGACAGCTTGAAGCAGCAGGCGAAAATTGCAAGGATGTAACATACGCTTCCGATAATGAAACGGTTGCATCTGTGGACGAGAACGGAAAAGTAACTGCAAAAGCAGCAGGAACAGCCGTGATCACAGCAACATCTGCAGCAGGAAAAACTGCACAGTACAAGCTTACTGTAAAAACGCCATCTGTAAAACTGAATGCATCAGCGAAGACGCTTTATGTAAAAGGATCTCCGGCTATAGTGACGCTGAAAGCAACGACCGCAGGTGTTACCGGAAAAGTAACCTATACAAGCAGTAAACCATCTGTTGTAGCTGTAGCCGCAAATGGAAAGGTAACTGCAAAGGCGGCAGGTACAGCTGTGATCACAGCGAAATGCGGAAATTATAAAGCAACCTGCAAGATCACAGTCAAGAAGCCGGCTGTAAAAGCTTCGGCTTCAGCGAAAACTGTATTTGTGGGTGGAACAAGCCAGATCAAAGTGGAAAAAACAGGCGTTAGCGGAAAAGTTACTTATACAAGCAGTAATAAATCCGTTGCAGTGGTAAGCGCAGGCGGAAAAGTAACAGCAAAAAAAGCAGGAACAGCTACAATTACAGTAAAATGCGGAAGCTACAAAGCAACCTGCAGGATCACAGTAAAAAAAGGCAGCCTGAAGATCACATCCAAAACAGTTGTAAGTGTAAAAGCAAAGAAAACAACAGCCATCAAGGCAGCTGCTACTTCAAAGGCAAAGATCACCTACAGAAGCAGCAATACAAAAGTTGCTACTGTAAGCAGCAAAGGTGTTGTTAAAGGTGTGAAAAAAGGAAAAGCTGTTATCTATGTAAGCAGCAACGGAATCACAAAAAAGGTAACAGTTACAGTGAAATAAGCATATATTTCACTTGAATATACTTGATATGTTATAAAGAACCTTTCCCAAAACTGCTTCGGGTCTGCGAAAATGCATGCCCGAAGCAGGAAAAAAGAAAAAATTCGATTTTTTTGAAAAATTTTAATTTTTTCTATTGACAAAGTACAGAAACTCTAATATAATAGCTCTTGCAGTTGAGCAACACACAAACAACTGAAACAGAATAACGAAGCGTGGCTCAGTTTGGTAGAGCGCTGCGTTCGGGACGCAGAGGTCGCAGGTTCAAATCCTGTCGCTTCGACTAACAGCTTGAGAATCCCTTGGTTGAGGGGTTCTTTTTTATGTTTGTACATCCTGGAGCTTTTTTCAGTTGATGGAATGATTTCTCTCGATCTTCATATATATTAACGAAACCGAAATACCGGAGGGACGTGCGTTGGCTGGATATCAGCGTTTTGTTGCGTATGTGTACGAGTATCGGAAAGGAAAAAAAGATAGCAGCAGCGGTTATGTGAGGGTGGAGGCCAGAGATAGGAAATGCCGTGTGGAGGTTCATCTGCGCTGCGTTGGACTGGAGCCTGGAAGTCGGTGCAGAGTGTATGGGTTTGTGCGGCAGGAAGGGCTGATGGATGGTATTTTGATCGGAAGCTGTGTTACAGGGCGGGAGCGGATCGAGTGCACACTGGAGACGGATACAGGGGATATTGGAGGCATGGGAAAAAGTCTTCAGGAGCTTGGAGGACTGCTTCTGATCTCCGATGCCGGCGGATTCTGGGGAACGGAATGGGATGATCAGCCGATCCGGCCGGAGAATTTCCGCGAGTGGAAGAAAAAAGAAACGGAATCTCGGAAGGCAGCGGAGAAAACAGGAATGGAACCTCGGAAGGCAGCGGAGAAAAAAGGCAGAGAGCAGGGAGAAAAGGAAGAAGAAAATCAAAAAGATGGAACCTTGCCAGAAGTGCAGGAAAATCAGAAGGAGTCAGACAGGATCATGACGGTGGAGGAGATTCAGGAGGATGTATTAAAGACATCGGAAACCGGAAATTCATATCAGGCTCCCGGTCCGCATCCGCCGGAGCCACTGCGACCAGGCCAGCCATCACCGCATCCGCCGGAACCACCACGACCAGGCCAGCCGTCACCGCATCCGCCGGAACTACCACGGCCAGGCCAGCCGTCACCGCATCCGCCGAAACCACCGCGACCGGAGCCATCTCGTCCACTTCCGGGAATACCCTGTGATGATCCCTTTAACGACGGCTATTTCACAGACTGCCGCAAGATCAGACCATCGGACTGCAGTGCCTTATGCAGAAAAAACGGCTGTTTCTGCAGCAACCGTTTTGTCATGTACGGATATCAAAATTTCGGCCATCTTCTGCTGTGCAGAAATCCCCGGGGACAGTACATACTGGGAGTACCCGGTGGATACAGCCAGCAGGAACGGTTTATGGCCAATATGTTTGGCTTTCCCTACTTTAAGGAATGTCCGGATATTCATATCCCAGGCGGAAAGGGAGGATACTGGTACTGTTTTATTAACATCTGATCAGAAAAATTTCGGCATCCATGCAGATAAGCAAACAGTTTTGCAAATCCGCAGATCACAGCTCCATACCACGAATTTCTACTACCGGGATCGTCTGAGACAGGATATCCCGGTAGTTTTTTATTTCTTCCTCGGAGCAGGCAGAGAATCCCGGTATCAGAACTCCGTCGGAATCCCGGTAAGCCTGGAGATAATAAGCTTTTGCACCGCTTAACCATCGGCTGATCTCCTGAAAATCTTTTTCGGAATGAAGTTCCCTCACAACCGTTGTACGAAATTCATAATCAAGGTGTCCGTCCAGCAGCCATCCGGCAGTTTCCCGGATCCCATCCAGATCAGCATGTACACCAGTAAGCACATGATAGTTGGAAGGACAGGCCTTGATATCCATGGCAACCTTGTTGATCAGGTCAGCTGCTGCGAGATTTTTTACCACGGAGGGGCGGGAACCGTTGGTATCGAGCTTCACATCATAGCCCAGCTCCCTGATCCTGCTGAGAAATTCCGGCAGCTCCGGTGCAAGTGTGGGTTCACCGCCGGAAATGCAGACGCCATCGAGAATCCCCTTTCTTTTTTTTAGAAAAGCCAGGATTTCCTCCTGGGAATATTCAGGCTGGGTGTCAGGCTCCACGACAAGAGCTCCATTCTGGCAGAATGGGCAGCGGAAGTTGCAGCCGCCTAAGAATATGGTACAGGCTACCCTTCCCGGATAATCCAGCAGGGTTGTTTTGTTAAATCCACATATTTTCATAGGAAAATCCCCTTGTTTCTCTTATTTATGATACTACAAGCATACTCTCCCCCGAAAAAAGCTGCAAGCCTTTTTAACCGAATCAAGTAAGTTTCCTGCGGAGCTGCGAAAAGCAGTAAGCAGAGATGGGGACTTGCTCATGGAAGAAAAAAAACATATAATTTATGGGCTACACCTCCTAGGGCTGCATTGACCTTGTCAGTGCATCTACAGCAGAGCTGAAAAAACGCTACGGCTACATCTACGTGGACCGCAACGACGATGGAACAGGTACACTGAACCGTTATAAGAAAAAATCCTTCTATTGGTATAAAGATGTGATCGCTACCAATGGTGAGTCACTTCACAAATAATCTGGCTGCTTGACTTTCCGGAAAAAAGCAGATATAATGCATTCATTGACGCAGACAATGGAGTTCGCGAGAGCTTCCGTTGTCTGCGTTTTTCTGTTATACAATAAGAAAACGCTGCAGAAATTAGTGTGGAAATTTCTGTGGCGTTTTTTGTGTTGCAAATATCTGTTTTGCAGCAGATTGACATGAAATACCGGAAAAGCTATAATCGAACGGACAGAAGGCTGAGAGCAGTCTTAGTTTGAACAGATAGAATCCCGGAGCTTTTTCCGGAATGTGAAGTTACAGGAGGAGTAAAAACGTGACAGATCAGGAACGTTTTATGAAAGAGGCAATCCGTCAGGCAAAAAAGGCCCGTGCATTGGAGGAAGTGCCGATCGGCTGCGTGATCGTGCATGAGGGAAAGATCATAGCCAGAGGCTACAATCGTCGCAATACAGATAAAAATACCTTATCTCATGCAGAGCTTAATGCTATCCGAAAGGCAAGTAAAAGGCTGGGAGACTGGCGTCTGGAGGGATGCACCATGTATGTAACGCTGGAGCCTTGTCAGATGTGTTCCGGTGCACTGGTACAGTCCAGGATCGATGAGGTGGTGATCGGCTGTATGAACCCGAAAGCAGGCTGTGCCGGATCTGTGATGAATCTTCTTCAGATCGAAGGCTTTAATCATCAGGTAAAGATCACAGAAGGGATATTGGAAGAGGAATGCTCCGAAATGCTTTCCACATTTTTCAGGGAACTGCGGGAGAAAAAGAAGCAGGCAAAAATCCTGAAGAAGCAGGAAGCAGAGCGCCTTGCCGGGCAGACACAGTCAGAGAGAGCGGAACAGAACGAAAAATCCCGGGAGATTTACTCTTGACAGAATCCTGTGAAAATATCAAAATAAAATCATAAATGGATTTCACTATTACAGACAGAAAATCCATTCAGGTCAAACGAAAGTCGTTGATACAGGAACGACAGAAAATGGAGGAACAAAAAATGGAACTTGAAGCTTTAAGAAAAGACATGGTAGCAGCAATGAAGGCCAAAGATAAGGTAACAAAGGAAGCAGTTTCCGCACTGATCGCAGCAGTAAAAAAAGCTGCCATTGATGAGGGATGCCGTGATGACATCAAAGGAGAGCTTGTAGACAAAGTTATCCTGAAAGAGCTGAAAACAGCAAAAGAGCAGATCGACACCTGCCCTGCAGAACGTACAGATCTGAAAGAGGAGTATCAGGCAAGATATGATATCATTGCGAAATATGCTCCGAAGCAGATGGATGAAGCAGAGATCAAGACTTATATTGAGGAGAAATTTGCAGATGTTCTGGCAACAGGAAATAAAGGCCAGATCATGAAGGCAGTTATGGGAGATCTGAAGGGAAAGGCAGACGGCAAGCTGATCAATCAGGTAGTTGCCGGATATTGTAAATAAAATAATAGTACAAAAAATCCCGCCGGATCAGTCATAAATGACGGACCCGGCGGGAATGCTGTTTATATAGAGATCATATATTATAACCTTTTTTACGCGCGCCGCACCTCGGAATGGTCTCACAGACGTTACCTTTACAGTTAACTCAGCCCAGGCACCCTCACGGCACACAAGAGCTTCTGCTTAGTGCTGCTGCATTCCTGCCCTGACACGGTTCACAGATTCCTGTTGCGTAAGACCCAGACGTCAACGCCACTTATAAAGGGCTGCTCTGCAAGATACAAGCCTCAGATTGGCATCACCCCTGCTGTAGCGGATTGCAGGTACAGGGCACCGCTATCTCCCCGGCTGCGCGGAATTTAATTATAGACTCTGAAACCAGATTTGTCAAGGTACAGACCGAAATAAATCAGTTCATATTAAGTGTACAGTACTGTACCGCCCCGTTTTTGGTGTTGCGAAGGGTGAAGCTGATATAGGCGGACTGCTTCGCGGAAAGGTTTCCGATACGGAGCGTGGAAGAAGAAGCCCCGCTGTTAGGGGCGTTGTAATTGGTACTATACTGTGTATGGGTCCGGTTGTTGTTGAAAGAAACGCCTGTGATCTTCCAGCCATTTGCAGTGGTGCATTTCATGACAGCATTCTTCTGTGCCTTGTTGGCGTAACGAAAGGCGTTATGGCCGGAGATTTTGAATTTTCCGGCAAGATTGCCTTTTACACCTGTGATGGAGACGGATTTTAACGGGTTGACATAACGAAGCACCTTGATGGTGGAAGTATAGGTTTTGTTTCCGACCTTGAAGGAAATCTTTCCGGTTCCGGGCTTTTTAACGGCAAAACCGATATTGTAGAAATGATCGGAGTGAGTGTACGGTTTTGCACCCTTGCGGAAAGCCTCCGTGGTACTTTTGCAGCTGCTGGAACCGAAGGAATCCAGTGCGATCACAGATCCTCCGCTGACTACTTTAACATTGGATTTGAGAATGTTCTGTTTAGCAGGAATATTGCTGATCGAGATCTCATCGTATCCCAAGTCCTTTCCGGATGTGGGCATATAAACGATCCGGGTTTTGGAATAATTGATCGCTGCACTGGCGGCGAGAGGAGTCATGGCGCATACCATGGCTGCGGCTAATAAAGCGCAGGATAGTTTTTTGAGGATTTTTTTCATAGGACGCTCCTTTCCTGGTAAAAATTTTCTGTAAACATACGAAAGTTACTGATAATTTTATTTTACGATGTGATACAGGTAAAGTCAATCAATACACTCGCTGTTTTCGTGCTTTTTTGGCTATTGTACACTGCCTGAAAATGCTTTATAATATTATATTGTGTAAAACTCTGTGAAAAGAGAGGATACAGTAGTTGTTCTGCAGAAATACGTCAGGTGGAATATCTGTCTTATATGCAGACAGCAACAAATAAAATGTGCACATAAGAGGGCACAGAATGGAGGACGCTATGATTAAAAGAATCGGTCTGCTGACAAGCGGTGGTGACTGTCAGGCACTGAACGCAACCATGAGAGGCGTTGTAAAGGGTCTGAGCAACAGCGTTGAGAACCTTGAGGTTTATGGATTTGATGACGGATATAAGGGACTGATCTACGGGAAATACCGTATGCTTACAGCCAGGGACTTTTCCGGAATCCTGACTCAGGGCGGAACTATTCTCGGAACATCCAGACAGCCATTCAAACTGATGCGGGTTCCGGATGAGAAGGGACTGGACAAGGTTGAGGCCATGAAACAGACTTACTATAAGCTCTGTCTTGACTGTCTTGTGATCCTCGGCGGAAACGGAACGCAGAAAACCGCCAATCTTCTCCGCGAGGAAGGCCTGAATATCATCCATCTTCCGAAGACCATTGATAATGATATCTGGGGTACAGATATGACCTTTGGCTTCCAGAGCGCTCTGGAGATCGCAACAAATGCCATTGACTGCATCCATACAACAGCTGCATCTCATGGACGTGTATTTATTGTTGAGATCATGGGACATAAGGTCGGAAGCCTTACACTGAATGCCGGTGTTGCAGGCGGAGCAGATGTGATCCTGATCCCGGAGATCCCATATGATATCAATAAGGTTGTAGAAGCCATCCAGAAGCGTAACAAGGCAGGCAAGCGTTTTACCATTCTTGCAGTAGCTGAGGGAGCTATCTCAAAAGAAGATGCAGAGCTTCCGAAGAAAAAATACAAAGAAAAGCTTGCGGAAAGAGCGAAGAAATATCCGTCTGTATCCTATGAGATCGCAGACCAGATCCAGCAGGTGACCGGAAGTGAGGTACGTATCACAGTTCCGGGACATATGCAGCGAGGCGGAGAGCCATGTGCATATGACCGCGTTCTTTCCACAAGGATCGGTGCCGGTGCAGCGCAGGCGATCATGGATGAGGAATACGGTGTTATGATCGGTGTCATCAACGGCAAGATCAAGAGGGTTCCTCTTGCTGAATGCGCAGGCAAGCTGAAGATGGTATCTCCAAAGGATCAGCTTGTAAAAGCAGCCAAACAGATCGGAATCAGTTTTGGCGATTAATGAATTATGAGTCATCTGGCCGCCGCGGGAGTCTTTCCGCGGCGACTGTGGCGAAGAGAAGGAGAGTTTTATGAGTTATACTGCTCTTTACCGTAAATTTCGTCCCGACAATTTTGACGATGTAAAAGGACAGGATCATATTGTGACAACACTGACCAACCAGATCAAGGCGAACCGTATCGGACACGCATACCTGTTCTGCGGAACGCGTGGTACCGGAAAAACTACGGTTGCAAAGATCCTGGCGAAGGCAGTAAACTGTGAACATCCTGTAAATGGCAGCCCCTGCAATGAATGTGCCATGTGCAAGGCCATTCAGGCGGGAACTGCCATGAATGTGATCGAGATCGATGCAGCCTCCAACAACGGTGTTGATAACATCCGTGAGATCCGTGAGGAAGTGGCTTATCGTCCAACAGAGGGCAAATACAAGGTTTATATCATCGATGAGGTGCATATGCTCTCAACAGGTGCATTTAATGCTCTTCTGAAAACATTGGAGGAGCCGCCTTCTTATGTTATTTTTATCCTGGCGACTACAGAGGCCCACAAGATACCGATCACAATACTGTCCAGATGTCAGCGCTATGACTTTCACCGGATATCCATTGATACCATTGCTGCCAGACTTTCCGAGCTTCTGACAGCAGAAGGGGTGGAAGCAGAGGAGAAGGCTGTACGCTATGTGGCAAAAAAAGGCGACGGGTCCATGCGAGATGCCCTGAGTCTTCTGGATCAGTGTATTTCCTTTTATCTGGGACAGGTGCTTACTTATGATAAAGTCCTGGATGTTCTGGGAGCTGTGGATACAGAGGTATTCAGTAGGCTTCTCCGAAAGGTTCTTTCCGGCGATGTGACAGGTTCCATCCATGTGCTGGAGGACCTGATCACAGGCGGCCGGGAGCTGGGACAGTTTGTATCAGATTTTACCTGGTATATGCGAAATCTTCTGCTTGTGAAGACTTCCGAAAATCCGGAGGAAGCCATTGATGTTTCTTCTGAGAATCTGAAGCTTCTGAAGGAAGAGAGCGGGATGACAGATGTGGAGACGCTGATGCGTTATATTCGTATTTTTTCCGATCTGTCCAATCAGATCCGTTTTGCAAGCCAGAAGCGTGTATTGGTGGAAATCGCACTGATCAAGCTGTGCAGACCGGCCATGGAGACAAATCTGGACTCTGTTCTTGACAGGCTTCGTGTCCTGGAAAAGCAGATGGAGGAACGGCCTGTGCAGCAGGTGATCGTTCGGGAGAGCGAGGCCGGTGGAGCCGGGGAACCGGGGGCGGCAGTGACCGGTACAGCAACGGTACAGCAGCAGAAACCACAGAAGGCAGCTCCTGAGGATCTTCAGAAGATCGTGGCAGGCTGGCGTGCCATCGTGGGTCAGACTACCGGACTTTTCAAGCAGTCCCTGCAGCGTGCAGTCCCCAAGTATAACGGAGAAACAGGAGATCCCATCCTTTATGTGGAATTCCAGGATTTTCTGGGGATGAATTATGTAGACAATCCGGAGGCGAAGAAAGAGCTTCAGGACATTATTGCTGCCCGGACAGGCAAAAGCGTGGAGATACATATGCTGGTAGCCAACAAACATCAGCACACCAATCTCGCGCAGATCACAGTAGACGATGCACTTCGGGAGAATATCCACATGGATATCGTAGTGGAAGAAGACCCGGATGAGGAGTCATAAATCCGTAAACAAAAAACAGGAGGAAAGTATTATGGCAAAAAGAGGTGGATTTCCTGGCATGGGTATGCCGGGAAACATGAATAATCTTATGAAACAGGCGCAGAAAATGCAGCGTCAGATGGAAGAAAACCAGAAAGCTCTTGAGGAAAAAGAGTTTACAGCAACAGTAGGCGGCGGAGCTGTTTCCGTTACAGTTTCCGGTAAACGTGAAATAACAAAGGTCACACTTTCCGAGGAAGCGGTAGATCCGGATGATATCGAGATGCTTGAGGACATGATCGCGGCAGCAACAAATGAGGCGCTCCGTCAGGTTGAGTCCGAGTCAGCAGCAGTGATGTCCAAACTCACAGGCGGCCTTGGCGGTCTTGGCGGAGGTCTTCCTTTCTGATGGAATATTACAGCAGCCATATCAATAAACTTATTGAGCAGCTTTCCCATCTTCCGGGGATCGGAGCCAAATCTGCCCAGCGTCTTGCATTTCATATCATGAATATGCCGAAGGACCAGGTGGAGCAGCTGACCGCCTCCATTACCGATGCAAGGCAGAATGTTCAGTACTGTAAGTGCTGTTACACGCTGACAGACCAGGAGCTTTGTCCGATCTGCGCCAATCCCAAAAGGGATCACAGCACGATCATGGTGGTTGAGAATACCAGGGATCTGGCAGCATATGAGAAAACAGGTAAATTTGATGGTGTATATCATGTACTTCATGGTGCGATCTCCCCGATGCTTGGGATCGGGCCGGATGATATTAAACTGAAGGAACTGATGAAGCGCCTTCAGGGGGATGTAAAGGAAGTTATTGTGGCAACCAATTCCAGTCTTGAAGGCGAAACAACAGCTATGTACATCAGTAAGCTGATCAAACCGACCGGGATCAAAGTAAGCCGTATCGCCAGCGGAGTTCCGGTGGGCGGTGATCTGGAGTATATTGATGAGGTGACACTTCTCCGGGCATTGGAAGGAAGAGTGGAGCTATAACCGGATCAGGTGAAAAATTCCCTGAGGGATTGCAAAAAGTGATAAGCAGCCAGGAAATTTTCCCAGATTATAAAGGAGGTGAGACTGGTGGCAAAAAAGAAAGCAACCTCATCGGATGTGGCAGTACGCGCAGGAGTTTCCCAGGCAACGGTATCCATGGTGCTGAACCGGAAATATAATGTTTCTTTTTCGAGAGAAACTGTGGAGCGGGTGGAGCAGGCGGCCAGAGAGCTTGGCTATGAGCTTCCCGGACGTCGGAAACACAAAGCTGACAGAAAAGAAAAGCTGATCGTTGTTTTCTGCCCCACACTCACCAGTCCCTATTATGTACTGCTGCTTCAGGGGATCGAGGCTGTGGCCAATGAGCAGGGATATGGGGTATTTATCTGCAACACCCAGCGCGATGCGGGGTTGGAAGAAAAATATCTCCGTATGATGCAGACCATGCGGCCGGCAGGGATCATCTATACCTGCAATCCTCATCCGGATTTCCAGCATCAGGTAGAAAAGATCGCAAAAGAAACACCACTGGTCATCATCAGCAACAAGGAAAAAACAACCACGGTAGATGCTATCAATCAGGACAACACAGTGGTAGGAAGGCTGATGGCCAGACATCTTCTTGATCTGGGGCACACGGATGTGGCATTTATCACGCCGCCACTTACCAGACGGCAGTGGCAGCGCTCCAAGCGTGTGGAGGGTTTTGTCCGCGAGTTTGAAAAAGAGGGAAAAAAGGATCATGTGCTCATCAAGGCGGCAGATGAGTCCAATGACAGAAAGATCCCGCGGATGGATTCCGAGTATGCCATGGGCTACGAGCTGACCATGGAGCTTCTCCAGGAAGGACATAAATTTACGGCTATCGCAGGACAGAATGACATGATGGCCATAGGCGCCATTGATGCGCTGCATGAAATGAGGATACACGTTCCGAAGGATGTTTCTGTCATAGGGTGCGACAATATTTTTTATTCCGGCATCCGCAGGATCTCCCTGACAACCATTGATCATTTTGTTGCGCTGAAGGGAAGAGATGCCTGTGACATCATCATCCGTAAGATCGACATGAATGATAAATTTTACCTGGATGAAAGACCTGCCAGCCTGTATAATATCGAATATACCCCGAAGCTGATCAAGCGCCGCACGACGGGGTATGCAAGACTGGACAGAAACCAGTCTGATGAACAGAAAAATAAATAATGGCGCAAAAATTATTAATAATAATATATAGAGAGAGTTTCCATGACACATTTGAATAGAAACCTTGTTAGCTACGATAATTACGGCGATATTCGAATTGAGGAAAATGGAAAGAAGCTGTTTTGGGTGAAAAAATTGACAGGCACTATTAATAAAACGTTATTTTATTAATAAAATATTTATTAATAAAAAACAGGTGCCTTGACCCCCGCAATGAGTTTGTTATAATGGAATCATCAAGAAAAAGAACGAACGTAAACAGGAGGAAAAAACAATGAAATTTTTTATCGACACAGCTAAAGTAGAGGATATCAGAGAAGCAAATGACATGGGAGTTATCTGTGGAGTTACAACAAACCCGTCTCTGATCGCCAAAGAAGGAAGAGACTTCAACGAGGTGATCAAAGAGATCACAACGATCGTTGACGGACCGATCAGCGGTGAGGTTAAAGCTACCACAACAGATGCTGAGGGAATGATCCGTGAGGGACGTGAGATCGCAGCCATCCATCCGAACATGGTTGTTAAGATTCCTATGACAACAGAGGGACTGAAGGCAGTTAAGGTTCTTTCCTCTGAGGGGATCAAGACAAACGTTACTCTGATCTTTTCTGCTAACCAGGCACTTCTTGCAGCAAGAGCAGGTGCTACATATGTATCTCCGTTCCTTGGAAGACTGGATGACATCTCCACAGATGGCGTTGAGCTGATCCAGCAGATCGCTGAGATGTTTGCAGTTGCAGATATCCCGACAGAGATCATCGCAGCAAGCGTTCGTCATCCAATGCATGTAACTGCATGTGCACTTGCAGGCGCAGATATCGCTACGGTACCGTTCAAGGTAATTGAGCAGATGACACATCATCCGCTGACAGATGCAGGTATCGCTAAATTCCAGGCTGATTACAAGGCAGTATTCGGTGAGTGATCGAAACCTCTTTTATATACAAATTCCCTGTGAACAGCAGGGCACTAAAAAGGAGACATTAATAACATGGATAAGTTAGAACTTCAGAAAGTTGCCAACGAAGTCCGCAAGGATATCGTAACAGCAGTCCATGCAGCAAAGGCCGGCCATCCGGGCGGATCCCTTTCTGCAGCAGACGTGTTCACCTATTTATATTTTGAAGAGATGAACATCGATCCGAAGGATCCTAAGAAGGCAGACCGTGACCGTTTTGTCCTTTCCAAAGGACATACAGCACCGGGACTCTATTCTGTACTTGCAGAGAGAGGATATTTTCCAAAAGAGGATCTGAAAACACTTCGTCATCTGGGCTCCTATCTTCAGGGACATCCGGATATGAAGCATATTCCGGGCGTTGATATGTCCAGTGGTTCTCTTGGTCAGGGAATCTCTGCAGCAGCAGGTATGGCTCTTTCTGCCAAACTCAGTAATGATGACTATCGAGTATATACATTGCTGGGTGATGGTGAGATCGAGGAAGGCCAGGTGTGGGAGGCAGCTATGTTCGCAGGCTTCCGTAAACTGGACAACCTGGTTGTGATCGTAGATAACAATGGACTTCAGATCGATGGTGACATTGCAGATGTATGCTCCCCGTATCCGATCGACAAGAAATTCGAAGCTTTCAATTTCCATGTGATCAATGTTGCGGACGGCAACGATATGGATCAGCTGAAGGCTGCTTTTGATGAGGCAAGAGCTACAAAGGGTATGCCGACAGCTATCATCATGAAAACAGTAAAAGGTAAAGGCGTTTCCTACATGGAGAACGCAGTAGGCTGGCACGGAAAAGCTCCGAATGACGAGCAGTATGCACAGGCAATGGAAGATCTGGAGAAGGTAGGTGAAGCATTATGTCAGAAGTAAAGAAAATCGCAACGAGAGCAAGCTACGGCAGTGCCCTCATAGAATTAGGAAAAAAACACGAGGATCTTATCGTTCTTGACGCTGACCTTGCTGCAGCTACACAGACAGGTATGTTTAAAAAAGAATTCCCGGAGCGTCACATTGACTGCGGTATCGCAGAGTGCAACATGATGGGTATTGCAGCAGGAATCGCTTCCACAGGTAAGGTTCCCTTTGCAAGTACTTTTGCAATGTTTGCAGCAGGACGTGCTTATGAGCAGGTTCGTAACTCCATCGGATATCCGAAGCTGAATGTAAAGATCGGAGCAACTCACGGCGGTATTTCTGTAGGTGAAGATGGCGCCACACATCAGTGCCTGGAGGATTTTGCCCTGATGAGAGTGATTCCGGGCATGGTCGTTGCAAGTCCTTCTGATGATATCGAAGCAAAAGCTATGGTTGCTGCTGCTTACGAGCATCAGGGACCGGTATACATGAGATTCGGACGTCTTGCTGTTCCGGTTATCAATGACAGACCGGATTATAAATTTGAGCTTGGTAAGGGCATCGTTCTCCGCGAGGGAAAAGATCTTACCATCATCGCAAACGGACTTTGCGTTGCACCGGCTCTTGAAGCAGCTGAGAAGCTTGCAGCAGACGGAATCGATGCAAAAGTGATCAATATCCATACCATCAAGCCTCTGGATGAGGACCTTGTTGTTGCAGCTGCCAAAGAAACCGGCAAGGTTGTAACTGTTGAGGAGCATTCCATCATCGGCGGTCTTGGCGGAGCTGTATGCGAGTGCCTGGCTGAGAAGGCACCGGTACCGGTTAAACGTATCGGAATCCATGATGTATTCGGTGAGTCCGGTCCGGCATTAGAGCTTCTTCATAAATACGGTCTCGATGCAGAGGGTATCTATAAGCAGATCAAGGAGTTCGCATAATCAAGATCAACAGAGGATAAGTCTGTTTCTGCAGGAAGTATCTTAAGGATCCCGCAGGCGATCACATCTGCAAGTGCTACCACGGTGGAGAGCCGGGTAGTCTGCAGGGTAAGCTGCTCCATGATTCCGGCAGTATTTACAATGCCGGTGATATGGATGTCCCCTACAGGTGGAAGATCTTTCTGAACACCAGCACCTGGGTAAAGTGCACCATTTCCAATGGTCACATAGCCCAGGTGTTTTTTTTGTCCAAGAGAAGCGTCTATGGCAATCACAAGGGCGTGTGGATGAAGCCTTGTGATAAGCGATGAAGTTTTTTCCAGGTTCAGGGCATGGACCGGGCAGGAAAGAGTGCCGTAGACAAAAATATGTCCGGTTTCATGAGGATGAAGAAGGTGTCCGATATATGGGCCTAAACAATCTCCGGTAACACGATCACTGCCAATGCATAAAAACACGATCTCAGTCCATTTTTTAGGACAGTGAAGAATGCATTTTTTCAGAAGATAAGCAATCTCGCCGGATGAACCGTTTTTTCCGGCATCAATGTAAAAAGCCATGAGAAACCTCGATTCTTTTTTCACTCTATCATATCCTGAAAAAAGGAAAAATATGCATGGTGCGGAATCTGTCGCTAAATTCTGTGGACAGACTCTTACATTCTGCTAAAATCCGCATTTTTACTGTGCTATGCTTGGACAGAAGGAGTGATATGAGATGATAGAAGTCATTTATAAGGAGGACACAACAGAACAGGAAGCCGCACAGGAATCGTTTTCCATGCCTAGAAATGTAAGGCAGATCGGGCTGGCGAACGGAGATTACAGGATTTATATAGAAGATTATGTATACACATTTCTCTGCAGCCTGGCAGAAGATGAAAAGCCGGAAGGCCAGGGAAGTGTGGCGGTACTTACAGGTGAAATTCAATGGACTGCAGATATGACCTGTATTTTTATAAAAGGTGCCATTGCAGCAGACGGTATGGATGCTGCGGCAGAACATATTGACTTTTCGGAAAAACTCTGGCAGAAACTGCAGGAGGATAAGGATCAGTATTTTCCGGAGCAGGAGATCGTGGGATGGTTTTTTGCACAGCCTCAGATAGCAATGGAGATCACAGAGCTTTTTGTGAAAGTACATCTCAGACATTTCGGAGGGGAAAAAATCCTGATGCTGATGGATCCTGGAGAACGGGAGGATGCCTTTTTCCGTTATGATGGCGGCATGATGGCAAAACTGAGCGGGTATTATATTTATTATGAGAAAAATTCTCAGATGCAGACGTATATGATCGAACGCAGCCAGAAAGAGGGCGGAGAAGCATCCGAGAAAGTGGAGGACAGGGCTGTCAGAAATTTCAGAAAGATCATAGACAGTAAAAATCCGGAGGAACGGGGAGAAGAGAAAACTTCTGTTTTTTCTTATGCGGCTACGGTGTGTCTGGCACTGGCAGTTCTTGTGGCTGGAGTGGGCTTTTATCGGAATCAGCAGAAAAAAACAGAGGTTCCGGAAGATTATCGCGCCGCTTCTGCTTCGGTGGTGCAGATAACACCTGCAGTAACAGAACCGGTGCGGAGTGTATCGGTTTCGCCAAAGGCGGTGCAGACGCAGAAACCGGTGCAGACACAAAAACCGGTACAGACGCAGGAAGCTGTGCGGGGAACTCCGGTCCCGACGGAAACCACGCAGAAAAGAGAAAAAATCTCAATAACACCGGAACCTCGAAGTTCAAAAAAACAGTCTGTTTCAGAAGCAACGCAAAAAAAGGATAATAAAACAGAAGAGAAAAAAACAGAAGAGACTTCAGTGGCTGCAGAAAATCCAAGGGAAACTTATGTGATCCGCCCGGGAGACACCCTGTATCAGATCAGTCTCAACCGCTATGGTACTGTAGCGGCGATGGAGCAGATCTGTGCATTAAACGGAATTTCTGCCAATGAGATCATTTATCCCGGGCAGGTAATTGTACTACCCTGATGGAGTGTGCTATAATAACTGGAAAACCAATTACAAAATAAAATACTTAAGGTAAGGGATACAGTTGTGAATATCATAAAAAAAATACAGAAAAAACAAAAGCGCAAAAAGCTGATGAGGCAAAAAGCCAGGCTTGCACAGGAACAGGCTGCACAGGAAGGCGCTCACTACGGGAGAACTTCTCATCGCCGAAGAATTTCAAGAAAGGGGAAAAAGGTGATCACAGCGGCAGTGATCGCTGCAGCAGTCTGCCTGGTTTTTCTCTATGCAGAAAAAAGAAGCTATCACAGCTATAAAGTATTAAATACAAGCGAACAGGAAGATGTTGTGTCCACACAGTATGTGGACATGGATGGAGATATCCTGAGATACAGTCCGGATGGAGTATCTGTTGTGGACAACAGCATGAATACGATCTGGAATGAAACCTATACAATGCAGAATCCTATTGCAGATGTGAATGGAAGCAGGGCGGTTGTTGCAGACAGCGAGGGAACATCGCTTTATATCTGCGACAAAAAAGGTGTGACCGGAACTGTAACAACATCTTATGCTATTGTAAAAGTGCGGATCGCATCGAATGGAATGGTTGCAGTGATCCTGGACAATGATGATAATACCTGGATCAATTTTTATAATCCGGATGGCAGTCTGGTCGCGGAAAATCTGACTAAGATCGATGATCCGGGATATCCCATGGATGTAGCAGTGTCTGATAACGGAGTGATGATGGTAACATTCCAGTATGTTGATGGAAGCAAGACTACCAGCTATGTGGCATTTTATAATTATGGGGATGTAGGGCAGAATGAGGATGATCGGATCGTAAGTGGTTATACCTATGAGAATGTAGTGATCCCGCAGGTGGAATGTATCAGTGACAGTAAGTATATTGCTTTGCGAGATGATGGATTTTCTACTTACCAGGGAAGCCAGATTCCTAAAGAAAGCAAAACAGTCAATGTAAAACAGGAGATCGTAAGTACATTTTTCAGTGATGACAGGATTGGCCTGGTATTTAAAAACAATAATAAAGATGATCTGTATACAATGGAAGTCTATAGTATGAGCGGACAGCTGAAATTCCGTAAAAATTTCAATATTCCATATACGACTATAAAAATGAGCGGAGATAATATCATCATGTATAACAGCTCGCAGATCTGCGTGATGAACAACCGTGGCGTACAGAAATATGCCGGAAATGTAGATGGAACGATCCGGGATTTCTTTAAGATCGGATGGAATAAATATCTTATGGTACTGGATACAGGCGTCAGCACCATAAAATTCAGTTAAGGGGGCAGATATGAACTGGACATGGCTTGGACTGGCTGTACTGGTCCTGCTTGCCTTTTCCATGGTGGATGGATACAGGCATGGCTTTGTAAAAGAAGTAGTATCTGCATTGCTTGTTCTGATCTCCGTTGCTCTGGTATGGCTGATCAATCCTTATGTGAATCAGTTCATACGTGAGAATACGTCTGTTTATGAAAAAATCCAGACTGCCAGCGGATCATTTGTGGATTCTCTGGCAGATGGAAAAGAAACCATGGATGAGGAGGAACAGAAGGAGCTGATCAGCAGCATGGATATTCCGGATCTCCTCCAGAAGGGAATAACAGAAAATAATACGGCATTGGTGTATCAATATCTGGCGGTTAATACATTTGCAGGGTATATTTCCGGATATCTGGCCAATGTAGCAGTGAACTGTCTTTCTTTTTTGGTATCATACATACTTTCCTCAATCCTGATCCATGTGCTGGCGTATGCCATGGATCTCCTGGCAAGATTGCCGGTCATCCGTGGGATCAACAAAATAGCCGGCGCCGTAGTAGGAGGCATGAAGTGTATTGTTTTTGTATGGGTCGGAATGCTGGTACTTACGATTTTATGCAACACGGAAATAGGGCAAAAGGGTCTGGGACTGATCCGGGGTGATACAGTACTGGATTTTCTTTATGATAAAAATATTTTTATCCGTATTTTTACAGGAATATTTTATGGTGGGTAAAAGAAACCGCATTTTGCAGACGAAAAAGCACCAGGATACAGGTGGTGACCATGTCTGTGAAATGCGGTTTTTGGCGAAAAAATACGTTTTTCAGAAAAAAATGAAATTTATGTAAAAAACATGTTGACAGGTAATGGAAAAAATGATATTCTATCAGAGTTGTTAGGAACAAATTGTTTTTAAGAAACAGATAAATACATCTGCTTTCAGAAAAATAAAAAAGTAGTTGACAAAAGACAGAAGATATGATAAAGTATCCAAGTCGTCAACGAAACGACAACAAAATCTTAACTCAAAAATGTTTGAAAAAAACTTAAAAAAGTGCTTGACAAACAAAAAGAGATGAGATAGAATAAATGAGCTGTCTGAGAGACAGATACAACAAACCTTGATAACTAAACAGTGAAACACATACGATTCTCGAAAATTTCTTTACATTTAAAGAACGGTTTAAACAAACCAAAAGCAGTAAAAACGAGAGATAGCCAAACGGTTGTCTTGAGTAAATGAATCAAACATTTTATCAGAGAGTTTGATCCTGGCTCAGGATGAACGCTGGCGGCGTGCTT
>NZ_FMUW01000023.1:0-51561 GCF_900101315.1 Blautia sp. SF-50 | reverse complement strand
GGCTTGAATAGATCCGATTCATTGCTGCATAGATAACAAGTTTCAGAATCTGACGCGGTGTTGCCTGATTTTTTCTGATCCTGCCGTAAGTTTTATACAGTTCAGAAAGGTCCATTTCCTCCACAAAGGCACTTACCAGACGAACCGGATCATCAGATGGAATAGAAATCTCTAAATCTAGCGGAAGTTTGATTTGATAATACAGAGAAAATGAGGTATAATCTCTCTGTATTATTTTGTTTAGTAGCATAAACTAATTATACCACAAGCGCCGGGCTTTTCGAAGTCCGGCGTTTTGTGTTGAATATAAAATGAGCTGCCGCACGTTATAATGAAAAAAGCGGAGCAAAGGTCAATTAATAGTTTTGTGTTGAATATAAAATGAGCTGCCGCACGTTAGTGCGACAGCCCCTGTTAACTTGTGGATGAGTTTTTTCGGGTAATTTAATTAATTGTTATGAACCAGTTCTACAATACGGTCGGTTGCGTGTCCATCACATGCAGACATGAATTTTTCTCTGAATGCATGGACTTCAGCTTTGTCAAAACGAGTATCAAGATTCTGGATATAATCAATGATCTCTTCTGTTGAGGTAACGATCGGGCCTGGGGTGAGTTCATCGTAGTTGTAATAGAAACCTCTCCAGTCAAAGTAATTATCCAGATCGTAAGCGTAGAAGATCATTGGACGTTCAAACAGAGAATACTCAAAAATCAGTGATGAATAATCGGAAATACAGATATCACTGACGCAAAGCAGCTGTTCAATATCAAGATCTTTAGTAATATCCATTGCAAAGTCCTGGCATTCTTCCGGAACTATCGGGCGTTTTTTTACAAGAGGGTGATGTTTGAGAAGAAGAACATATTCATCACCAAAAGCCTCTTTCATAGCCGGGATGTCAAGGCAGTCAGGTGTTTTTGCTTTAGCAACACGTCCGCGGAAAGTTGGAGCATATAAAATGATTTTTTTATCGCGTGCCTGTGGGCATACGGCATAAACCTGTTCTTTGGCATCTTCTATGAAATCTTTGTCATAGAATACATCTGTACGGCTGACACCAGCAGGAATAACCTGTGTATCGGTTCCGTCAAGATTCATAGCTTCTCTGTAAGCCCAGATAATTTCAGGACTGCTTACAGATACATAAGTGATATTTCTGTAGTTTGGATATCTTTCCTGATTTTTGCGGTTATCGCCAAAGATCAGATCAGCAGTACTCATACCGAATTTTTTGAAAGCACCACATGCATGCCATAACTGGAATACAACAGTTTCCTTACGCATAGGAACACAGCTGGTTATATTGCAGCCGTCATTGAGGAATACATAATGTGCATCGGAAATGTCTTTGAGCATTTCAATACAGCGGCCAATATAAGCCCATCTGTTAGGTGAGATATTCTGGATGTACTGTACATGAACATCGTAGCCTTCGGCAATAAGACGGTCATAAACAAGCTGATATGCACTGACGATCTTTTTGTAACGGATTTCAACGAAAACTACTTTTTTATCCTGAATCTCTTTACCGCGTGCGCTGCGCTTGTATGTCATTGGAAAAACAAAACGCAGCATAATATGCTTACGCGCTTTTTTGTAAAACTGGGTCACTTTTTTGGGAAGTGCCTTATAAATTTTTTTCAATATTTTTTTGAATATTTTTTTCATATGCTAATTTTCCCCTTTTTCCCATAGGATTATATACAGTGAATCTGGCTAACAGTTGTGAACCAAATCCATAATTCGATCAGTTGCATGTCCATCACATGCTGACATAAATTTTTCTCTGAAGGCATGAACTTTGGCTTTATCAAAACATGTGTCAAGATTCTTAATGTAATCAATGATCGCTTCTGTCTCAGCAACAACAGGGCCTGGAGTAAGTTCGTCATAATCATAGTAAAAACCTCTCCAGTCAAAATAATCATTCAGGTCATAAGCGAAGAAGATCATCGGGCGTTCAAATAATGAGTATTCAAAGACCAAAGATGAATAATCGGAAATGCAGATATCACTTGCACAGAGAAGCTGATCAATTTCCAGCTTTTCTGAGATATCCAGTGCAAAATCTTTGCATTCGTCAGGGATATCAGGACGTTTTTTTACAAATGGATGATGTTTGATCAGAAGGATGTATTCATCACCCAGTGAATCCATCATAGCCTGAATATTCAGCTGATCGGGACCTTCTGCTTTGACAACACGACCGCGGAAAGTTGGAGCATAAAGGATGATTTTTTTGCCGCGTGTCTGTGGGCATACGGAATAAACGGTTTCTTTAGCTTTTTTGATGAAATCTTTATCATAAAAAACATCTGTTCGGCTGATTCCGGTAGCAACAATCTGGGTATCAGTACCTTTTAAATCCATGGCCTCTTCATAAGCCCAGCTGATTTCAGGACTGCTTACTGTAACATAAGTCTGATTGCGGTAATAAGGAAATTTTTCCTGATTTTTTCGACTGTCTCCGGAGATCAGGTCAGCAGTACTCATACCGAATTTCTTAAAAGCACCACATGCATGCCACAGCTGGAAGATTTTGCTTTCTTTGCGAAGAGGAATACAGCTTGTAATATTGCATACATCGTTCAGAAAAATATAATGTGCATCGGAAATATCTTTCAGCATACGCAGGCAGCGGCTCATATAAGCCCAACTCCCCTGCTGGAGACTGAGAAGATATTCTTCGTGGATTTCATATCCTTCTTTTTTCATACGTTTATAGACAAGCTGAAAAGAATCAGTAATCTTGTCAAAACGGGTTTCAATGAAAACAACTTTATTTTTGTTTAATTTTTTAGTAAGTGTAAAAAATTTGTAAGTGAATGGGTAAACAATATGAAGTATTATAGTTTTGCGAGCTATTCGGTAGCCTTTTGTAACGCGGGAAGGCAATGCCTCATAGATCTTTTTTTTTATATTCTTCATTAGGTTAATTCTCCCATATCATTACTGTTTTTCCCATGATTTTATGAATATCGGCTTCAAAAGCAGTGGTGATATCCTGGATACTTCTTACATTAAGCTCTGCGCCGACGATTTTTTCCAGCTGGTTGACTACGTCCGGATTCTCACGGTACAGATTAATAAGTCCCTGGAAATCGCTGCGGCCGCTGCGGCTGCTTCCGAAAATGCGGAGACCTTTTTCCAGAACCATTCGTGTATTGATAGGAGCAAGGTCCTCGGATACACCCATGATGGAAATGGTACCTTCAGGGTTAATATAGTCAATGATCTGATTGATCGCTTTGGATGAGGCAGCACCGCCTACACATTCAAATGCGTGATCCAGATGAAGATCATCTGGAATGTCTGAGATCAGATAAGTGTCATCTGCAAATGAAAAATCGTGCAGTTTATATTCGTTAACACCAAAAACACAGATTCTGGTATCCGGAAGGATGGTTTTCAGGAGAAGGGATGTGATATATCCCAGGTTTCCATCGCCCCATACACCGATCACATTTCTGCGCTCGTGTGAGAATCGTAAAAATCTCTGGATCGCATGGTAACTTACGCTGACGATCTCTGTGAAGGCAGCTACAGAAAGATTGATATCTTCCGGAAGTACAACAAGACGGTCAGGTTCCATGCTGACATATTCCTGCATAAAACCGTCAAATCCGCTTGCACGGAATTTGCTGCTGCGAAGATAGTTTTCTGCGATGATATCGTCTTTTTCAAAAGGTGTATTCGGGATCATTACCACAAGAGTTCCCTCTTTAAATTCACCGGTAGGATCGAATACAACACGTCCGATCGCTTCGTGGATCAGTGCCATCGGGAGTTTCTTTTTAAGAATATTTTCCGCACGGAGTCCCTGATAGTAACGCTGGTCAGCGTTGCAGATGGACAGACGGATAGGATGGACGATCACATGGGAATCATCCATAGTAATATCTTTGAAAACCAGTTCAAACTGACGTGGTCTGACTAAACGATAAACTGATGTTAACATTTACTCGCCTCCCATTAAAGATTCTGCCATACGGATATCAGATGGATAAGTGATCTTGATGTTGGTAACATCGCCTTCTACAAGCTTAACCTGCTCGCCTTTAAGAACCATAATTTTGCAGGCATCTGTAAGAATCTCTTTCTCCTGATCTGTCATATTTAAGTAAATGTCACGAAGTTTTTTTGCACGGAAAGACTGAGGAGTCTGTCCCTGATACATTGTGGAACGTTCCGGGATAGAGCTGATACAGGTGTGATCTTTGCTCTCTACGATGGTATCTGTTGCAGGGATCACAGTATCGCATGCACCGTATTCCATAGCAGCTTCGATGTTCTCCTCGATCATGCGGTGAGAAACAAAAGGACGAACAGAGTCATGCGTTACAATAACGGTCTCATCATTAAGACCGAAATTTTCTTCAATATAACGGATTCCGTTCATGATGGTTTCATTTCTTGTGGAACCGCCCTCAATAACTGCGAGATTAGAGCTGTTTGGAATATATTTGCGGATCAGATCCTTGGTATGGGAGATCCATGCTTTAGGAGACAGGATGATAATCTTGTCAAATGCAGAATGAATTGCAAATTTTTCAATGGTGTGGATGATGATTGGTTTTTTGCCAATCTCCATAAACTGTTTCGGGCGTTCTACGTTGCCCATTCTTGTACCTTTGCCGCCGGCAAGGATAATACCAAAAACATTATTAGCCATATAGGGTTTACCTCCTGTTATCTGTTTTCTTGATATAGTTTATAATTCGTTTTGTTGAGTGTCCGTCACAAGATGCCATATATTTATCATAAAAGTCTGTATAGACTTTATTAACGGAAGAATGAAGAAGATCTTCATCTGTTAATATCTGCAGCAGCTGTTCAAGGTTCTGTGCACGCAGGCCTGGAAGTGTGTTGTAATCCAGATAAAATCCACGGTTGTCCAGATATTCATCAAGATCTGGAACAAACAGAACAAGCGGATGTTTGTAGATCATTGCATCAAAAAGGATCGAAGAATAATCTGTGATCACAACGTCTGCTACAGGAAGCAGTTCCTCGGAAGAGATGCTGCAGTTGGTTCCTTCTATATGAGCCTGTGTATGCGGATGCAGCTTAATGATAAAATAATGGGTATCCTTCAGCTGGTCTCTGGCATGAAGGATGTCATCGAGGCCTTTTACACTGGCAATACCTGGATTTCCACGAAAAGTCGGAACCCAGAGAACGATTTTTTTGCCCTGTGCATTAGGATACTGAGAAAAAAAATGATTTCTGCAGGCCTGATTAAATGTATCATTGAAATACAGATCTGTTCGGCTGACTCCAACAGGACGAACTGCTTTTTCCGGAAGCCGCATGGCACTGGAAAAAGGTTTCACACAGATTTGGGAGCTGACAGTTACCAGATCGCAGTTGGCCAGAACATTTCCTTTATAGTAGGAAGGAATATCTGCGCTTGTGTCGTAGCCAAACTTTTTGAATGCACCACAGGCATGCCACAGCTGTATGACGCTGGTTTCCTTACGTTTCCGACAGGATGCTGCAGGAAGAAAATTATCGCAGATGATGACAGTTTCTGCTGTTGCATATTTCTTCATGAAACAGGCCATATTTCGGAAAATTCCAAGAACAGAACAGGAACTGTTGTTCCAGTATAACTCTGTGATCTGAAGCTCAGGATGCTGCATAAGTTCATCCTTAATAGCCAGCATGCTGAATGGAATTTCATCATGGTGAGCATCGGCCAGGATCACAGTATTTGGAATGACCGGCTTTACAGCATAGATGTTATATATAACTGGAAGGATCACCTGCTGAAAGATCATTTTTATGATTTGTTTTACCCGAAATATCATTTACTGATCCTCGTTTTCTCGGATTATATATTTTTTGTTTCAAAAATTTTACATAAATTAACCAATAAACTGCGAAGCAGTTATTCGGTTATGAGCAAGTAGCGAATGCGGATTGCGAATATCCACTTGCTTAATGCCTGTTGCAGTATAACATATTCTGCATTGAATCACAATGATTGTTTCTCTCGTTTACAGTGATTTCAGCACGTTTACAAGCCGTGTATTATCCTCCGGCATCATAATGCAGAATCTGACATATTCGCCTTCCAGGCACTGGAAGGAGGAGCAGTCGCGAATCATGAGTCCCTGGCGGATGCAGGCTTCGAAAACATTGTAGGATGTGAGGCCTTCTTTCCGGATCCTGAGAAGGATGAAGTTGGCATAAGCCGGATAGACTTTGTAAGTTGGAACTTTTTTTAATTCGGAGATTATTCTGACACGTTCGGACAGGATCAGTTCTCTTGTGTTTCGGATGTATTCTTCATCCTGAAGCATGATTTCTCCTGCAAAAGCACCAATGCTGTTTAATGACCATGGTGTCTGTTTCTCACGCATTTTTGCGAGGAAGTTCATGTTTCCGGTGATTCCGTAGCCAAGGCGCATTCCAGGTGCTGCGAAGAATTTTGATACACCGCGGAGTACCATGAGATTGGTAAATTCCTGTGTAAGGGGAACGGCTGTGATAGCATTGATATCCGGGGCAAATTCCACGTAAGTTTCATCAATCATTACGAAGATGTTTTTTTCCGCACAGAAACTTATGAGCTTGCGGAGATCTTCCTTTGAAATGGCAGAAGATGTTGGATTGTTGGGATTGCAGAGGATAAGAAAATCATAGCCCTGAGTAAGCTTTTTGCAGAGATCCGGAATATCCGGCCCGAAATCATTATTCTCCTGAAGATGATAATATTCCTGTGTACTTCCTGAGAAAGAGAGTTCTCTGGAATATTCGGAGTAGGTCGGGCCAAGGATCAAAGTGTGCTTTGGTGCTCTTTCTTCAATAAGAAGGGAGATCAGTTCACTGGAACCGTTTCCTGGAAGTATAAAATCAGCCGGGATCCTGCAGTAACGGGAAATCGTATTGCGAAGAGAAGTGTATTCTCTGTCCGGATAGGAAGAAAGAAGATCAACGTGTTCTGCAATTGCTTTGCTGGCTTTCGGAGATAATCCGAGAGGATTGACGTTTGCGCCGAATTTGACGATGTCTTCTTTTTTTAAATTATAATAGCTGCAGATTTTTTCTATATCACTTCCGTGAAAAACGGGTTTTGTGTCCATGTTCGGTCACCTCATTTGTTTATTTTTTTCATTTAAAAAGTAATTCCAGTATACACCAGAATTCTTTTCAAAGAAAGGCAGGATAGTAATTTTCTTTGCTATCTGATAAAATGTGATTATGAATAATTATGCGGAGATAATGGTTTTATAACCGCAGAAATACAGGACATCCGTGAAAAAAGGAGACAGATGAGATGAAGGCAGAAGAGAAAAAAATTGCAGTGATCGGAATCGGCGGTGTTGGTGGATATGTGGCAGGGATGCTGGCGAGAGCATATCCTCATGTGACAATGGTGGCACGTGGAGCCAGAGCGGAGAGTATCCGGGAGAAGGGGCTTGTGCTGCACAGTGATTATAAAGGTGAGATCATTGCAAGGCCGGAGCGGGTAGTTCCAGTCTGCAATATGGGACGGCAGGATTATATTTTTATCTGTGTAAAAAATTACTCTCTTGCAGAGGTGTGCGAGAGTATCCGGGATATGGTTACAGAGGATACGGTGATCATTCCGGTAATGAATGGTGTTGATCCGGGAGAAAATATCCGTACGCTGATCGGCAAAGGAACGGTGGTAGACTCTCTGATCTATACGGTGGCTTTTGCAAATGAAGATTTTTCCATTTCTCAGCAGGATACATTTACATGGCTGTGTATTGGAATCAAAAATGCGGATGAGAAGCAGAGGGAGAAAGTTGCGGAAGTTGCAAAGATCCTGAAAGGTGCAGATATTGATTATAAAGATGAGGGGGATATTGAGGTAGAGATCTGGCGGAAATATATCCTTAATTGCGCGTTTAATGTGATGACTGCTTTTTATGACAACACGATCGGAGAACTGCGAAGTGATCAGGTGAAAGCACAGCAGTATGAAACTCTTGTGTGGGAAGCTGCGAGTGTAGGACGTGCCAAGGGTGTGGCTTTGACAGATGAGCATATCAATGAAGTGATCCATAAATTCCGCCACGTGCATGCAGATAATGCCACAAGTTCTCTGCAGAGAGATTATCGAATCTGTAAGAAACAGACAGAGCTGGAGACTTTCAGTGGATATATTGTGAAAGAGGCTAAACGTCTGGGCGTGGAGATTCCTTTATCTGAAAAAATGTATCAGGGACTGAGGGAGATGGCAGAGAAATTCTAATGGAAAATCCGGACTGCTGCTCACAAAATGAATCGTGACAAATCCAGATATATTTTCACCGTAAAGTTGGACTTTTTTGTGGTGTATTTTTGGCGGGTTTGGTACAATGGAATCAAAGGAATATGTCTGGTGAATATCCGCGCAGCTATTGTCCAGATATTTCACATTAAATACACCGGAAGGGGGAAGCAGAAATGAAAAAAACACTCGCAATCATTGTTGTCGTGATCCTTGTACTGGCAGGTGGACTGGCTGTCAGCTATAACGGACTGGCAGGAGACAGAGAATCGGTAGATACAGCGCAGGCCGATGTTGAGAACATGCTGCAGAGGAGGGCGGATCTGATCCCGAATCTTGTCAGCACAGTAAAGAGTTATGCGAAACATGAGACGGAAGTTTTTGACAAGGTTCTGGAAGCCCGCAGCCAGCTGATGGATGCAGATACTATGGAAGAGAAAGCGGATGCAGATCAGCAGGTGGAGAGTGCACTGAATGGCCTTAAAGTTGTAGTGGAGAATTATCCTGAGTTGAAGAGTGATACAACTTATGTCAGCCTTATGGATGAGCTGTCCGGAAGTGAGAATCGTATTTCAGTAGCAAGAAAAGATTATAATGATGCTGTGAAATCTTATAATACGAAGCTCGTGAAGTTCCCGGGAAATATTCTGGGTTCAGTCTTTGGGTTTGAAAAGGCGTCGTATTTTGAAGCTAGTACTTCTGCCCAGGAGACTCCTGACGTAGGAGAGATGCTTGCCGACTGATAAGCTGTACTGTAATGGGGGAACAGCCTATGAAAAAAATACGCAGATGGATGGCAGCACTGCTGATTTTTACAATGGTGTTGTCTGGAAATATTCTGGTAGTTCACGGTGAGATCCCGTCTGCCACGAAAGAATTTTATGTGAATGATTATGCAGGAGTTTTCAGTGATTCCTGGAAAGAGACATTGTGTGAAGCAGGAAAACAGCTTCATGATGATACAACTGCCCAGCTTGTAGTGCTTACTGTTGATTCCACTGATGGGGAGGATATCAGTGATTATGCAGTTGAAGTGGGACGTAAATGGGAAATTGGATCAAAAGACAAGAATAATGGAGTTCTGGTTGTACTTTCCGTTTCTGATCGTAAAGTTTGGATCGCTGTCGGATATGGCCTGGAAGGAAAGCTGCCGGATGCGAAGACAGGACGGCTTCTGGATGAGTATGCAGTTCCTTCCTATAAAGAAGATAATTTTGAAAAAGGTACTGTGCAGCTTTATTATGCACTGTTAAATGAAATTCGTGATGAGTATGGGCTGCAAGCAGTGACAGTGCCGGAATACAAGGAAGCACAGGCAGAAGCAGATGAAGAGGATGAAGGAAAACCGTGGGAAATCGCCCTGGGATTATTACTGATCGTTCTGATCATGGCGGGGGCGTATCTGGGGTTTGTTACGATTCCTGTATTTATTTTTGTAAATTTTGTATTACTTTTGAAAGGTCTTCTTTGGAAAATCCAGGGAAAGGATGTGTCGGAATACTGGAAAAAGAATTTCAGTAAGATGATAGTTCTGCATCGTTTGTTTAATTCTCTGTTTCCGCTTAGCTGGTTACTTAACCGAGGCGGAAAAGGCAGCAGTGGTGGAAGCAGTATGGATAATAACGATGACTATGATTATGACAGCAGTTATGACAGCGGAGATTCCGGTAACGGAGGAAGCTTCGGAGGTGGCGGAGCAGGACGTGATTTCTGAATTGACAAAATTTCTCAACTTTGCTATAATGACGAAAATCAATTCCGTGAGGGAGTAATTCGCGTGTAAACGTGGTTTGTCAACATACTGGTGTGCGCACCTGGCAAATCTTAAAGAATGAGACTCATGTATACTTTATTTCTATTGTGGAGATAAGGTATACGTGGGTCTTTTTTTTGTCATAAGAAATATCTTCTGACCGGACACATATGAAAAGGAGAAAAAGAGATATGTTGTTATTTATGAAAGTGCTCTTTACCCAGTTTATTGCGGAAATGGGCGATAAGACACAGCTGATGCTGGTAGCGATGACTTCCAAATTTAAGCTGAAAGACATTCTGCTTGGAACAGGTGTTGCGATCCTGGTTCTTAACGGATTGGCAGTTCTGGCAGGTGGTCTTGTCAGTACAGTAGTTCCTACCTGGCTGATCCGGCTGATCGCAGGTGCGGCATTCTTGTTTTTTGCAGCGACTACTTTAAAGAGTGACGATGATGAGGAAGAGAATGTAAAAGACCGAAAGATCAAGTTCGCACCGCTTTCTGTGTTCTGTACATTTTTTGTTGCTGAACTTGGTGATAAGACACAGCTCACAGCGATCACTTTTGGAGCGAATGAGGGCTTAAGTGCTACTGTTGTTGTATGGCTCGCCTGTTCCCTGGGACTTTTTGCTGCGGATGTGATCGGACTTCTTATTGGTTATCTTCTGAAGAGCAAGGCACCGGAAGGAATTCTCAATACGGTTGCATTTTTTATTTTTTCCATTTTCGGAATCCTGACTCTGAGACAGGGATTCGGCCTTCGGCTTGGCGCGGAATCATCCAGGATACTGCCTCTGACTGTAGCTGTTACTGTTGTATTTGTGGTTGTCTGTCTTGTGATTTATAAGAAGCGTAAGAAGGTTGAAGGGTAAAGAAGGATAGTAATAAAGTAATACGTAAGTGTATAGAGATCATTTGTAAAGACATACCTCGAAATCCCCCGGCATACACTGTAAAAAAGCGTCTTCGGAGGCTTGGCAGTGAAGGATTATATAGAGGAACGTGCAGTTGAGATCGCAGGGTATATTATTGAAACAAAGGCTACGGTGAGGCAGGCGGCAAAGAAATTTGGGATCAGTAAGAGTACGGTACATAAGGACTGTGTGGAACGTTTGAAGGTGATCAATCCGGGAATGGCTGTGGAGGTTCGTAAAGTGCTGGACTTGAACAAACAGGAGAGACATATCCGCGGGGGGCTTGCGACCCGGGAGAAGTATCTGCATGCGCGAAATTAAGTTGACATACCTGTTGAGTTGTGCGAATATTTGTATATAAGTGCGAATTGCAAAGTTATTGTGTTCATAAGCATACAACGGAGCAATGCAACAGGATGCGAATGGCTGTTTTGCCTGCATTGAATTATAACACAAAGGAAAGAGAGGACTTTAATATGCTGAAACAGTTGTCCATATACGCAGAGAATAAGAAAGGCGTTATGCAGAATATCACAGGGATCCTGAAGGATGAGGACATTAACATTCTGGGATCTGTCACCAATGACAGTGCTGAGTACGGAATCGTAAGAATGGTAGTTTCTGATCCGGAAAAAGCAAAGGAGGCTCTGATCGGTGCCGGTTATCTCTGTCATGTTATTGAGGTGATCGGAGTAGAAGTAGAAGATAAAACAGGAAATCTCAATGATCTTCTTCTTACACTGAAGGACAGTAACGTAAGTGTGGATTATCTGTATCTCTCTTTTAATCGTGATTCCGGCAAGCCGATCATGGTATTCCATACAGAAGATATCATGGAAGTAAGAGAATGCCTGAAATCCAGAGGATACACTGTTTTATAGGAATAAAACGATCATGTTCAATTATTAATGAATTCTATATTATAAAAACTAAATATTAATTTTACAAATAAATATGATCATGCTATCATATAACCATAATAGTTCTTAACCTGTATCAGCCACCTACGGATATGCGAGTATCCGACATAAATACAGGGCAGAACTAAAAAACTCATCACATAAAGTTAATAATTACACCCATGAAGGATCCTGTGGATCAGCGTACACAGGTTACTTCAGAAAAAAGCTGTTATATCGGCGGAGTTTTCTGTATCTCCAATGGTATGGTAGCTTTTTTCTTTATGTAATATTCAGTCAAAAATTTCGCAGTATTTTCACAAACACGTGATACATTATAGGAAGTGTTATAATACATTTCGAATATAGATAAGCGCAGTGCCTTTATGAGCAAGTAGCGAAGCGGATTGCGAATATCCGCCTGACCTGAATGCGGATGGTGAATATCTGCCTGACGACTGATAAGAATCGACGGAAGAGGAAATACAATGAAATTATTGAAAAAACGAAATCACAGAAGCGAAATCCCGGCCTGGGTTTATATCCTGGCATTTTTGTTTCCGGTAATCATATTTACAGCTGGTTTTGCCCTGAAAGGCGTGTATCCCTTTGGGGAGGCGTCAGCACTTGTGGTAGACGGTGTCCACCAGTATACAGCTTTTTATAAAGAGCTTGCCAGTCAGCTCGGAAAAGGTCTGGGATGGATTTATTCTTCACATGCCATGGGATACAATTTCTATGGCTTATTCTGTTATTATCTCTGCAGTCCGTTCAGTTTACTGGTCCTTCTGCTGATGAAATTCTTGTACGTAAACGAAGCCGTGACAGCTGTGATCCTGATCAAAGTGGGATTTTGCAGCGTGTCCATGGCATGGTATTCCGGAAAAAAATATCCTGGCAGAAGCAGCATGACAGTCTCTCTCGGCTGTATGTACGGCCTGTCTAATTTTATGCTGGGCTATTACAGTAATGTGATGTGGTTTGACTGCATTATGATGCTTCCGGTGCTGGCATATTTTATAGAACAGTTTGTATATACCGGAAGATGGAAAAGATATTGCCTGGTGCTGGGGTACTGTATTCTGACCAGCTATTATATGGGATTTATGCTGTGTGTATTTGCAGCACTTTATTATCTGGCCAATCTCATTATTATGGCGGCGACGGAACCGGACCAGCGCGGAGCTGGGATTTTTTATTCACTGCGGACGTTCGCGGGAGCTTCCATTGCGGCTGCAGGTCTTGCAGGAATTACGCTGATCCCCGGAATCATCGCAGTTTCCAGAACAGCTGCAGCAACAGAGGCCGGAAGCGGACTGAGCGGTGTTTACGGAGATCTCTGGAGGCAACTTGGCGCGCTTATGGAAGATTCCCTGTCTTTTGTGAAATCGGGCGAGCAGGGAGATGTGAACCTTTACTGTGGCTGCGCGGTGCTGCTTTTTGCAGGACTATATTTATTTAACAAAGAGATCCGAATTGTGGAAAAAATCGTGCTGATTTTGCTGATTGTTTTATATTTTGCAGGGTTCCATGTAACGATGTTAAATCTCCTTTTTCACGGGTTGCATAAGCCGGTGGGAATTCCCAACAGATTTGCTTTTGTTCTGGTGTTCCTGCTTCTCAGAATGACCGGTGATGCCTGGGGAAAAATATCTGTACAGAACAGAAAAGGGCTTTTTGCAGGGCTGGCAGCAGCAGAAATATTTTGCACAGCTGTAGGGATCCTGAGTGGGAAAAACAGAGAAATTTTATTCTCAGCCGGTGCTGTTGCACTGATGTTTTTACCTGTGTGGACGGAATGCTTTATTTGTGGAAAACTTCCGGAAAACCGTTTCGGATGTGTGGAAATCCGAAAAGTATGCAGCTGTATACTTATGCTGCTAATCCTTGCAGAAACCGGAATCCACGGGCTTGTAAGCATTACAGATAACGGAACAGCCAGTCGTGATATTTATGTGGAAAGCGAGCAGGAAGTTAGTGAACTTATGGATTCTGTAAATGCAGATCAGGTAAATTACAGAGCTGCTATTGTGAATCCGCTGGTGAGAAATGAGGAACTTCTGTATCAGCTTAATGGAATTTCAATGTATTCATCTACCAATACGGAAGACATGTGGGATTTCGTGAAAAACATGGGTTTTGAAAATCTGGAGAACCGTTATCAATATGCAGGTGCAACAGAGGCAATGGATATGCTTCTTGGAATCCGTTATCTGATCTGCCGGAATACAAGGACGCTGAACACATCCTATCAGAAGATGGGAGAAAGTTTGTCTTTTGACCTGTATGAAAATCCCCGTGCGCTGAAAGCCGGATATATGGTCAGTGATTCTGTTGTGGACCATGCAATGTCAGGCACTAACTCAATGGAAGTACAGAACCGGCTGATCAGTGGCATTGCAGGGAAAAGACTCTATAATCTGAAGACAGTCAGCTCTGAGACAACACTTACCGGAATGGCAGCCTTCAATATCTGTCTGAAAAAAGACGAGCATGGATATCTTTACATTCCGGGAACAGAGCCGGATACAGTTACGATCAACGGGCAGGAGCAGAAGTCAGATTACTGGAATAATAATTTTCTGGATCTTGGAACTTATGATACAGAAACAATCGTTCATATCACTGCAGATTTCGGTATACACGAAGCTGTTCTCGGAACTTATCAGGAGACGGATCTGGATGAAATCTATGAAAAGCTTTCCTTACAGCAGATGGATCTTGAAGGAGGAAAAGGGAACATAACTGTGCAAAGGGACGGTATACTTATGATCAGCAGTTTTTACGATCCGGATATGCAGATCTATGTAGATGGAAAAAAAGCGGAAACACTGAACTTGCAGGGACTTACCGGGGTGAAGCTTTCAGCAGGAGCACATAAGATTGTTATGAAGTATCATACACCTGGGGGTTGGATTGGAGCAGTTCTTTCTATATTAATGGTATTTGTGCTGGGAATTATAGAATATGCAGGAAACAGAAAGCGGAAAAATTACGGGAGAAGGAGATATTTTACCTGGATACAGTAGATGAACAGAAAAAGACGTGATATACTTCCAGGAAGGAGCGGAGGCCATAGCGGAAAAATCAGCTGGTTCAGACTGTGTGGTACTGAATG
Organism: Blautia sp. SF-50; assembly: GCF_900101315.1. NCBI lineage: Bacteria > Bacillati > Bacillota > Clostridia > Lachnospirales > Lachnospiraceae > Blautia > Blautia sp. SF-50. Next base: position 36,628 of record NZ_FMUW01000023.1, on the reverse strand, counting down.
GCTGGGAACAGTTAGCAGGCAGATAGAGAGTGATCTGTCTGGAAGAAAGGGAAATATCATGGAAAAACTGTGGAAAAGACTGGAGATGCAGATGGTACAGTCTTACGAGGGTATGGTAAAGGAAAACTCCGATGTGACGGTGTGGAACCGGGCGTTTGAGACGCTGGCAGAGATCGTTGAGCATGGCCGGAAAAAATACGGGGATTTCGCACAGGAGCTTTTTATCCTGGATGGAAGCACGGATTTTATGTTTGATCTGAAGGTTTGGCTGGATGATTACATGGAGTTTCTGGAACAGGAAGAAGAGCAGGAACAGCTGGAAAAAGTATGCAGAAAACTTCTGAAGCTTTTTGCATGGGAAAAGGTATCGCCGTCTGATATACGGTTCCGCCTGGCATCATCTATGCTGTCTTTAAATAAGAAAAAAGAGGCAGGGGATTTCTGCGAGAGATGGTATGGAGAGGATGAGAATGACCCGGCTGCGGCAGCTGCACTGATTTATGCCTGGATCGCAGACAGACGGTATAAAGATGCACAGAAGGTTGTGGATTTCTGGATGGATAAAGAAGGCGGTTATACAGAGGAAAATGCAGAAGTTTTTGGAGCAGCAGCTGTTTTGCAGAATGTTTTTCCGGGGAAGGGGAAAGACAAGGTTCTGGAAGTAAAAGTGTCATTTTCGCAGGGTTGTGACATCTATGAAGAAAATTGCGCTGAACCCCTGTAAAATCAGTAAAAATTCTTTATAAAACACCTTGACAAGCCCTGTATTTACGGTCTATAATGAGCAAGCGTGCGAATGAAACGTTATATTTTCGCATGCCGTAATTTGTAAATAGCAACCGCAAGGCCCCATGGGAAAGCCCATGGAGAAATAAATCGGGAGGTGAAATGGAATGCCAACATTCAACCAGTTAGTAAGAAAGGGCCGTCAGACAGCTGTTAAAAAATCTACAGCACCGGCTCTGCAGAAAACATACAACTCTTTAAGAAAGAAAGCAGTTGATCAGGCTGCTCCACAGAAACGTGGTGTTTGTACTGCTGTTAAAACAGCTACTCCTAAAAAGCCTAACTCAGCTCTTAGAAAGATCGCCAGAGTTCGTCTTTCCAACGGTATCGAGGTAACAAGTTATATTCCAGGAGAGGGTCACAACCTTCAGGAGCATAGCGTTGTTCTTATCCGTGGAGGAAGAGTTAAGGACTTACCTGGTACAAGATACCACATCATCAGAGGTACTCTTGATACCGCAGGTGTCGCTAACAGAAAACAGGCTCGTTCCAAATACGGAGCTAAGAGACCTAAAGTTAAAAAATAATTTTTGTAGATCAGAAATCTACGCCGCTTCCTGATTGCAGATAATCAGGAGGATTACAAAGATATTATTCATCTAATGTATTACAGCGGAAGACTATAAGGATTTGTACGGTATTCCATATACCCTGTCGGTTGCGGGTTAAATATAGGACCTTACCAGTGCGAACATGCAATAGTTTTACTGCGTGAGTACCGATGATATAATCAATATGATTAAGGAGGGAAGTAACGTGCCACGTAAAGGACATACTCAGAAAAGAGACGTTCTGGCTGACCCGATGTACAATAACAAAGTGGTTACCAAGCTTATCAATAACATCATGTTAGACGGTAAGAAAGGTGTTGCTCAGAAAATTGTATACGGTGCATTCACCAGAGTAGAGGAAAAAGCTGGTAAACCAGCAATTGAAGTATTTGAAGAGGCTATGAACAATATCATGCCAGTTCTCGAGGTAAAAGCAAGACGTATCGGTGGTGCTACTTATCAGGTTCCGATCGAGGTAAGAGCAGACAGACGTCAGGCACTTGCTCTTCGTTGGCTTACAATGTTCTCACGTAAGAGAGGCGAGAAGACAATGGAAGAAAGACTGGCTAATGAGCTTCTGGACGCAATGAACAACACAGGTGCATCCGTTAAGAGAAAAGAAGACATGCACAAGATGGCTGAGGCAAATAAAGCATTTGCTCACTATCGCTTCTAATTCGAGGAGGAAAATTCATTGGCTGGAAAAGAAGGAAGAGAATATCCATTAGAGAGAACCAGAAATATCGGTATCATGGCGCATATCGATGCTGGTAAAACAACTCTTACAGAGCGTATTCTTTATTACACAGGTGTTAACTACAAGATCGGTGATACTCATGAAGGTACAGCGACAATGGACTGGATGGAGCAGGAGCAGGAGCGTGGTATCACAATCACATCCGCTGCTACAACATGTCACTGGACTCTTGAGGAGAACTGCAAGCCAAAGCCAGGTGCTCTTGAGCATCGTATCAACATCATTGATACACCAGGACACGTAGACTTCACTGTTGAGGTTGAGCGTTCCCTTCGTGTACTTGATGGTGCTGTCGGCGTTTTCTGTGCTAAGGGTGGTGTTGAGCCGCAGTCAGAGAACGTATGGCGTCAGGCTGATACCTACAATGTACCTCGTATGGCATTCATCAACAAGATGGATATCCTTGGTGCAAACTTCTACGGTGCAGTAGAGCAGATCAAGACTCGTCTTGGTAAAAACGCTATCTGCCTTCAGCTTCCGATCGGAAAAGAGGATGACTTCAAAGGAATCATCGATCTTTTCGAGATGAAAGCATACATCTACAATGATGAGAAGGGTGATGACATCTCCATTACTGATATCCCGGAGGATATGCAGGAAGATGCAGAACTTTATCATACAGAGCTGATCGAGAAGATCTGCGAGCTGGATGATGACCTCATGATGGAGTATCTTGAGGGAGATGAGCCTTCTGTAGACAAGCTGAAAGCTGTCCTCAGAAAAGCTACATGTGAGTGTACAGCAGTACCGGTTTGCTGCGGTTCCGCTTACAGAAACAAAGGTGTTCAGAAACTTCTGGATGCAATCCTTGAGTATATGCCGGCTCCTACAGATATCCCGGCTATCAAGGGTGTTGACCTTGACGGCAACGAAGTTGAGAGACATTCATCTGATGATGAGCCGTTCTCCGCTCTTGCATTCAAGATCATGACTGACCCATTCGTAGGAAAACTTGCTTATTTCCGTGTTTATTCAGGAACAATGAACTCCGGTTCTTATGTACTGAATGCCACAAAAGATAAAAAAGAGCGTGTTGGACGTATTCTTCAGATGCACGCTAACAAACGTATGGAGCTGGATAAGGTTTACTCCGGTGATATCGCTGCAGCGATCGGATTCAAATTCACTACAACAGGTGATACAATCTGTGACGAGCAGCATCCGGTAATCCTTGAGTCCATGGAGTTCCCGGAGCCAGTTATCGAGCTCGCGATCGAGCCTAAGACAAAAGCTGGACAGGGCAAACTTGGTGAGGCACTTGCTAAGCTTGCTGAGGAGGACCCGACATTCCGTGCTCATACAGATCAGGAAACTGGACAGACCATTATCGCTGGTATGGGTGAGCTTCACCTGGATATCATCGTTGACCGTCTTCTTCGTGAGTTCAAGGTTGAGGCTAACGTTGGTGCACCTCAGGTTGCTTACAAAGAGACAATCACCAAGCCTGTTGATGTAGACAGCAAGTATGCTAAACAGTCTGGTGGTCGTGGACAGTATGGTCACTGTAAAGTTAAATTCGAGCCTATGGATGCCAACGGAGAAGAGCTGTACAAGTTCGAGTCCACAGTTGTTGGTGGTGCTATTCCGAAGGAATACATCCCGGCAATTGGCGAAGGTATCGAGGAAGCTATGAAAGCTGGTATCCTCGGAGGATTCCCGGTAGTTGGTGTACATGCAAATGTATACGATGGTTCTTACCATGAAGTCGATTCTTCTGAGATGGCATTCCACATTGCAGGTTCTCTTGCATTCAAGGATGCTATGCAGAAAGCAGCTCCGATTCTTCTTGAGCCAATCATGAAGGTCGAAGTTACTACACCAGAGGATTACATGGGTGACGTTATCGGTGATATCAACTCCCGTCGTGGACGTATCGAGGGTATGGAAGATATCGGCGGCGGTAAGATGATCCGTGGATATGTTCCGCTTTCCGAGATGTTCGGATATGCTACAGACCTTCGTTCCAGAACACAGGGACGTGGTAACTACTCTATGTTCTTCGAGAAATATGAGCAGGTTCCGAAGTCTGTACAGGAGAAGATCCTTTCCAAAAAGGACTGATCTGATATAAAATAATAAAATGCTTGCAAATAACCTTGGTTTGCAATATAATCAAGGTTAGCAAGTTTAAATCTGAAAAAATGCTCTAATTTTGATAGAGCCAAGTTTTAAGGAGGACATTTTAAAATGGCAAAGGCTAAGTTTGAGAGAACAAAACCGCATTGTAACATTGGTACCATCGGACACGTTGACCATGGTAAAACAACATTAACAGCAGCTATCACTAAAGTTCTTGCAGAGAGAGTTCCAGGAAACGTAGTAGAGAACTTTGAGGATATCGATAAAGCTCCAGAGGAAAGAGAGCGTGGTATCACAATTTCTACAGCTCACGTTGAGTATCAGACAGAGCGTAGACATTACGCACACGTTGACTGCCCAGGACATGCTGACTACGTTAAGAACATGATCACAGGTGCAGCTCAGATGGATGGTGCTATCCTTGTTGTTGCTGCTACAGACGGTGTTATGGCTCAGACTAAAGAGCATATCCTTCTTTCCCGTCAGGTAGGTGTTCCTTACATCGTTGTATTCATGAACAAATGTGATATGGTAGACGATGAGGAGCTTCTTGAGCTCGTAGAGATGGAGATCCGTGATCTTCTTTCCGAGTATGACTTCCCAGGAGATGACATTCCGGTTATCCAGGGTTCTGCTCTTAAAGCTCTTGAGGATCCGGCTGGCCCATGGGGAGACAAGATCATGGAGCTTATGGATGCTGTTGATGAGTACATTCCGGACCCACAGCGTGACACAGATAAACCGTTCGTAATGCCTGTAGAGGACGTATTCTCCATCACAGGACGTGGTACAGTTGCAACTGGTAGAGTTGAGGCTGGTGTTCTTCACGTATCTGAGGAAGTTGAGATCGTTGGTATCAAAGAGGAGACTCGTAAAGTTGTTGTAACTGGTATCGAGATGTTCCGTAAACTTCTTGATGAGGCTCAGGCTGGTGATAACATCGGAGCACTTCTTCGTGGTGTTCAGAGAAACGAGATCGAGCGTGGACAGGTTCTTGCTAAACCAGGAACACTTACATGCCATACAAAATTCACAGCTCAGGTTTACGTTCTGACTAAAGACGAGGGTGGCCGTCATACACCATTCTTCAACAACTATCGTCCGCAGTTCTATTTCAGAACAACAGACGTAACAGGTGTTTGCAACCTTCCAGAGGGAACAGAGATGTGCATGCCTGGAGATAACATCGAGATGACAATCGAGCTGATTCATCCGATCGCTATGAGCCAGGGTCTTACATTTGCTATCCGTGAAGGTGGACGTACTGTAGGATCAGGACGTGTTGCTACAATCATCGAGTAATCGTTAATTAGTATAACATCCTAATTTAATATATATTGAGTACCGCAAGGTACATTGTGTCCAAACGTAAGATACCCCGGAACCGTAAGGTTTCCGGGGTTTTTCTGTTGGGTGGAAAGTAAAATCATCTATGAATTTTCAATGCGGAGATTAAAGGAAATTTATCAATAAGACTAAGTAAAGATAAATTTAAAATTGAAAAATAAGACCAGCGGTGCCAAAACGGTGCCAAAAAAACTCCTGCGAATGTTTGCTATTCACAGGAGTAATTTTTTTACCAGCCTTTGATCTGTTTGATCTGTTCAGCACGTTCCGGATCACGATGATATTGCAGTTTCAGACGGATTGTTACCACAATATCCAGCTTTTAAAAGATGACAAGGAGCAGGCAGTTAAAGATAAAGAGGAAGCTGAGAAGTGTGCGGAAAAAGCCGAGAAAGATCTGCATAGCCTGGAAGAACGCAGAGAACGGTTACAGCCGGTAATGGATAATGTCAGCAAAGAAATAAAGGAATATGGAACAGTGAAAACTCTACTTCCAGAAGCTGGTGCATTGGAACGTGCAACAACCTACCGGGATAAGAAAATAAAACCACTGTTTACTCAGGTGAAAAATAAAATTGCTGCGATGGCTGCACAGGTTAAAGAACTTGCCGAAGAAGTAGAAAAATGGAAACACAAATATCAGAAAACAAAGCAAGCATATAACCAAATACAAAGAGAGTTAGATGCAGTGCGTGAAGAAAAAGAGCAGTTATTTGATGAAAAACAACAATTGCAGGATGTTTCTGATAGATATGACCGGGTAGTGCGTGTTCTTGGAGAAAATGCTGTAGATGATGCGGTACAACAGGATATACAGGAGCAGAAGGCATTAGAAGAAAAGCGACAAATGGAGCAAATGCCAACAGGAAGTATTCACGAAAGACTTGCCTGGGGAGCCAGAAAGAGCAGTCGGAAGGCTGCTCTTTGGCAATCTAAGAATAGAGTTTTGGGATAGAATATGATAAAATGTAAGAGATAAATCGGTATTTAACGAGGAGGTAATGATTATGAGTAGAAATATAAAAGGTGGTTTTTTAACATTAAGTAGTGTTGTTGGTATTGTAGGAATGATAATAGCGGCAATGCAAAATCCAGCAACTGCATGGGTAACGCCACCTGGAAGAATGATTATAAGTATTTTAGAAAATGGATTATTGATTCCTACGGTTTTATTCCTTGTTCTTTTTATTTATGGATTGTATATTCTCCTAACGGAGAAAAACGATTGAGCAATACCGGTTTGTCGAATTAAGAAAACCGGTATTTGTGGAGGAGGAATTCTGTAATGAGATTTTTTGAAAATACCCGTAAGCCACAAGGCTTCGGCGGAAAATTGATGACGAAGATGATGAACAGCGGTCACGCCAAATTATCGCAATGGGGATTCTCAAATATCTCCACGAAGTCTGATGCTGAAGTTCTTGACGTCGGCTGTGGCGGCGGAGCAAATATTGCGGTCTGGCTTGATAGATGTAGAAATGGCCACGTGACAGGAATGGATTATTCTGAGGTTAGTGTGGCAAAATCTCAAAAATTGAACGCCCTCGCCATTAAACAAGGGAAATGTAATGTAGTTCAAGGAGATGTATCTGCTATACCCTTTTCTGACGCGACTTTTGATTATGTTTCTGCCTTCGAAACAGTTTACTTTTGGCCAGGATTAGTAAAATGCTTTTCCGAGGTCAACCGTGTGCTGAAAAGCGAAGGCATATTCCTGATTTGTAACGAGAGTGACGGAACGAATGCCGCAGATGAAAAATGGACAAAGATGATCAATGGTATGAAGATTTACACATCTAAACAACTTGTTGCCGCTTTGAAAGAAGCGGGTTTTACAGAGATCAAAACGTATTCAAATGCAAAAAATCATTGGATAAGTATTGTTGCAACGAAATAGCCAAATTCCAGTTGATATTTCACATATTTTAGGAAATTTAATAACTGTTATATTTAATTATCAAATTCTTCGCAAACCCTTGAAAATACTAAGTTTGTAGCAAGTGAGCTTTCCCTTACTCTTTCCCTTGTGTTATATTCTCACATTGGTTTTCATGAACCTTAATATGGGAAAAAATAAGGGAAAGAAAATTTCATAACACAGTATAACAATAACGACATGGTGAACTGATTGAAATGTTTTCGATATTTAACTCTATAACTGATTATTAAAAGAAAATGGAGATAAGATACGATGAGAACAATTTATGCAGAATACAACATAAATCACGATAGTATTGATGTTTACACAAGTGCCGGATATATGCTTCGCATTGATTGCTGGAAAGCTGAAAAAAATCTAAAAACCACATACGGATCAGAATGTGCGCTTACTTCATTGGCTGTGGATGAGCCTTTGGAATATGCAAGATTATATCTTGAGGGTAATTTACAGATGTGGGTAGATGCAGAAGACTCACTAGAGTTATAATCCTTATCCATATAAATAATATGCAAATATATATCCCATCAATATAGCGAATATACTGAAATAAAAGTATCTTTATAATCAATTTTAACCAAAAGAATATGTTCTTAGAGGAGGTGTCTCCCGAAAGAACATATTCTTCTATTATGGGTAATTATAAATATAGAACATGCTTTTCTTGTGCTACAATTTCTTCACTATGAGTTACAACAATAACTGTTTTTCCCTGTTCACTTAACTCATGCAATATATTCATAACAATCTCACTATTTTTTTTGTCTAAGGAACCAGTTGGTTCGTCTGCTAATACAATCGAACATTTCTTTAGCATTAAACGAGCTAACGCAACTCTCTGCTGTTCGCCACCAGATAATTGATAGACTTTTTTGTTAATTACTTTCTGTAAACCAACTTTTTCAAGAGCTTCATTTATTGAAATATCCGTTCTACCTGATTTTTTTATTATTTCTAGATTTTCTTTTACTGTTTTGTTTTCCAAAAGGGCAAAATTTTGAAATAAAAATCCAACAACTTCTTTGAAATATTTCTGCTTTTTTCCTTTTTTTGCCACATCAAAACCATTCACAATAATAGAACCTTTGTCAGGAGTTTCAATACCTCCAATCATATTAAGTAAAGTACTTTTTCCGCATCCACTTTCGCCACTAATTACCAAAAAACGGCTATCTGGAATTTCCAAATGAAAATTTTTGAACAAAATTTTATCATTATATGCTTTGCATAGATTTTCAATTGTTATCATAAGCAACCTCCTTTTAATGATTTCGGTATGTTTGTTTTTTCAACAATTGTGATATTAAAGAAAATAATTGTAAATTCTATTAGTGCCATAAATGAACTAACAAGAATGCTAATTCCTACTTCAGTCTGTACCGATAATAAAGAATAGATAAGCATACCTACTAATATCACAAAATTTTCCACTACAATCATTTTAAGAAGTGTTTTGTGCCGTTCAAATAAACTATATCCAAAGATTTTCATCAAGGAAATTTTCATTGCATTTTCTCGGAACTCTAGTCTACTTACTGTAACAATAATCATAATATTTAAAAGCAATACAATCGTACAAAGAGAACTTAAAAATCCCACGAGTTTTATTAAAAATGTGTGATTATATAAATACTGTTCATGTACGTTTGTAATTACTAGCTGATAATTTCCAAGCATATCTTCATACTTTTTGCTGATATTTCTTAGCTGTTTTTCATCACATTGAAATAAAACTGCTCCTGCTTTATAGCTTTCAAGATACCCACCATTGACTGCTAAATCTTTGTTTGCCTGATAAATAATTATCGGATTTTTGCTTTTTTCGATACCATTTATTCTACTTGTATCTAAATAGGAAAAGTATTCTGTTTCGCTATACTCTATGTACTGAATATTTAATTGTTGTAAATTATCATGATTTAAAACATGGCTCAAGGAGTCATAGGCTAATTGCTTGTTTTTAGCAAAATATCTATTCTTTGGAATGAAAATAATCAAATCAGAAGATTCATTCTCTACTGCATTTATCTGCTTCGTAAAACCTTGTAACATATCTTTTGCATGATTATTTACATATATCACATCATTTTTATCATTTAAAATATTCAAGCATATTACAGGCTTTAATGTGTTATATTCATTCTTGTATAGTTTATTCCAAAAAGCTTCTTCTTTTTCAGCATTAAAATCAGTAGTCTTTACGGTAAAATAATTTGCATCATAATATTCTTCTAACAAATGTTCATTTGTAAATAGGTTATTATGAATACTACTAATATTAGTGGTAATTGTAAAAACAGCGGCTACCCCTGCTATAAATTTTAACGAATAAATTAAAAAATCCACTCCTCTTTTGTGTGTTGCATTTGCGAATGCCTTTCTAATATCAAAAAAGCAAAAAGAACAATATGGAATAGTGGAAAGAATAATTCCAATGGAATATAAAATTGTGACGAGTCTATTCTCATATGCTCCCGATATATAATTTGACAGCAATATTTTTGCAACAATAAATAATGCAATGTCAAAAGTTACATCGAATAAAGCAGCCTTAAATGCTATGAAACCAGCACTTTCTCCTAAGGAAACTCGTACAACAACCTCTTTTTTTCGCCTAACCACTTCAATTACATTTAGAACAATCATCAATGCAATAATCATACCCCATATAATAAAAATCATGTCCTTTTCCGTAGAATTCCAATATTCTGGATAAGTTAAGCTATATTTTTCTGATAATTTCTGATATGCAGAGATAATATTGTCCTCATTTCCTATGTATGAGATAAAGTTTTCATAACCCACAGAGGTACTTTGCAATTCTGAGAGATTATGAAATTTTACTTTCGTAATTCCGGAAACTAAAGCGGTATATTCTGATTCTTCTATGTTTGCAGTATTTTTTAATGTTTGTCTGATTACTTTATCATCGCCATAAATATGAAGTGTTGAAAGGTATTTATTATTGATTTCATTGTACTGAGAAAAAATATGTACATCATTCTCCGTTGCAGTTTCTGATACATCTTTCAGAAACTGCGACATATCTTCACTAGCAACTTCATAGCGTGATGACGTAAAATATGCTGTAGAAAAGTTCCAAAGCTGATCTTGAAATATTTCAGATTGCATAAGTATTCCAAAAATCAGGAAACAAAACAAACATAAGTTTTTAATTGCTTTCATTTATTTCAACCCCAGATTCCATACTTTATTTGCTTTTTCAAATATCGTAGTCAATATTGTGCTATTTTCATCAACAATCCATTGATCTTCTTGATCTTCAGCTTTTTTGCTACTTGACAACATAATTTGAGTATTCAAATCCTTATAGTCATTAAATAGCACGCCTTGACTTATTCCTTGGTGAAATGGTTTTATCCAAATAATTAGTGCATATCGAACATCTGACTCAGCTATCGCAAGATTTCCATTCCAAAGCAAATAATCAGGGACAGACACACTATACTGGAATCCATCTTTATCTGTGTAAATTTTTACTCCAGATTCTTCTATTTCAGGGAAGTCTTTCTGAAATTCGTTATATGGTTTATAACTCCCGAAGTACCAAAATAAATTATAGCAACAGAACAAAATAACCAAAACAATTCCTATATATTTTATTTTTTTCTTCATTTATATACACTCCACAAAAAAGAGTGGTTGGAATTCCAACCACTCAGCCATTATCCCGAACCTTTGTTTAGTAGCTATTACCGTAGGTAATACTATTTCCTTTATGAGCAACCTCAATTTTAGACCAATTACCTTTACCAACATTTGAACCCGAAAAAGAACCATTTCCATTCTTGACATATGCGTAATGATCTTTAGTTGAATGATATGCGTGTGCATAATCTTCATTAATAGCAAGAGTATTATAACCATAAGTCAAAACACCTTTTCCGCCATCAGATGTAGTGCTCAATTCCCACTTTTTATCAAATGTCTTATTCCCGTTTGTAACAGAAAATGCCATTACTGGAATTGATGAAGAAATTAACATTGCACTAATAGCTACCCTACAATCACTTTCTTTGCTCTCATAAGTTTTACCTCCTTTGATCTGCTGTATTTCTATTTATATTTTATCAAATATTTTGTATCTAGTCAATCAGTATCTTGACTTATATAGCGTCGAATTGTAAGATATATTCCTTGTAAAATTAACCAAAAGAACAACAGATTTATTGATAATGCTTTTTTAATTACTTCTCCAAAATAAATGATGACAGCCGCACTTGTCAGTATCATCAGTAGGGTAATAACATCCCAACAGTTTTTCTTATATAATTCTATAACCTTTATTTCTATCAGTATTGCCAGTATCCCTGTCCCTGCCACACATATTCCAACAACCAATATCATCAATAACCAATATATGATTCCGGCTATAATCTCATTTGGAATTTTTGTGCTGATTTGTGCCACAGATTGCCCGGCATCAATCGTCCAACCGATAAAAGTTTGTATGAATGATGCTGCATCATGGAAGAATGATTTGCAATCGGAAAGGAACACATCTGACTGTACTGCCTGAAAAAGAGTGGTTGTCAGCGAATACCATGCAAGAAGGAACAAGGTTGTTTGGAACATTACCGTTTTTGCTTTATATTGTCCTGCAAGTTGCTCTTTTTGTGTTTCGTATCTTGCTTTTGCATTCTGATAGGCTGTCCGGTCACAGGCTTCGCATTTTTTATAGAGTACCGGCTTTTCTACCGGTATCTCTACGATTTTCTGATGTGTCCGGGCATAATCCCGTTGTTGTGTTAAGCATCGTATTTTATCTTGACATTCCTCTATCGTGACGTTTGCGCTTCGCAGCTTCTCTTTCTCGCTCCGCAATGCTCTGTCTGCCAGCTTCAAGTCGTTCTTTAATGCTTGAATATTCCCGGCTCTGTTCTCTTTGTTTAATTTCTCGTTCAAGGTCAGAGATTCGTTGAGCTGCGTCTTCAGTTCCACGATAAGCTGGTCTTTCTGTTCCAACTCTTCTTGTATCTCCTCGGTCAAGAGCAGAAGTTCTTCCAACTGTTCGGCGTTCTTTGATTCTCTGGATTCGTTCATCTATATCACGTCCTTTCTCTACCTGCTGTTCCAGTTCAGCAATTCGGTGTTCTGTTTCAGTAATAAACTGTTTTCGCTGTTCAGCTTCTGTGCCAATATCTGCCATTGCTGATTTTCGTTTTCCAAAAGTTCTATCTTCGTTTTCTGTTCTTCCATCTTGGAAAGTAGTTCCTCGGTATTTGGCAAAATGTTGAGCAGCTCGGATAACTCGCTGTTTAATTTTTGCAATTTCTGATTCTGTTCCTGCATAAGAGAGAGTTGGGTGTCCCGGTTCTGCATTTCCAGAAGCATTTCTGCCATTAAGGTCTGCTGTTCTTCGATTTGCCCAATCATGGACTCCATTAAGGGTATAATTTCCCGGCTTTCTTCTAATGTCATTTAATCGCTCCTTCCATAATGATAATGCACCTGATACTTTCCCAAAGGTGTCCAGTATCTTTTGCAATAACGTGTTTTGTTGTTTTATGATTTGATTTTCCGCTACTTTCCACGAACCTTTTATTTCCTGCCCGGCAAGAAACTTTTGTTCAATCTTTCTTGCGTCAGCACCTTCATGGATGGTAGGAATCTGGAGTTTTCCCTGCTTTTCGTAAGAACGGTGATCGACCTGATTATGCAAAGGCAGATGTTCATTACACACCTTTGCCCACTCGCTCCGCCACAGTTCACAGTTTTTTGGATTGTTCCATCCCGTAGCATCGGTCAGTACCCGTTTCCATTGCAGGCGGTTTCTTGCACCAATCTTCTGGATTCCGTTTTCATCTAATACAGGGATACGGATTCCATGACGGTCAGGGTTTTTCTTATCCTGCCACCAGTTCGGATGGGATTCATCAATCACGATATTTCCGCTTTTATCTCTGACAAAATCCCAATCTTTGACTTCTTTCTTCCCCCAAGAATGATCCGGGTTAAAAGGGCGCATTGTCAGAAGCAGATGGACATGAGGATTGCCATCCCCTTTGTCGTGGATACTCCAATCAGCACACATTCCCTTATCCACAAATGTTTTTTTGATATAGTCGGCTGTATATTGAATCTGTTCCTGTCTGCTCCATTCTTTGGGGAGGGCAAATTCAAATGACCTGCCAAGTTGGGCATCTGCACTTTTTTCAATCTTCAATACCTCATTCCATAACCGTTGTTTCTGAAATGTGATTTTAAATTTTTCTAAAGCAGCTTCTTTATCTTCTGACCTTTTGTATCGGACAGATTTTTGAAAGCGTTTTATATTTTCTTCTGGTACTATCTGCCATTCAGGAGGTGCGTTTTCGCACATCATCAGACTGGTGTAGACCACTTCTTTTTTAGAAGTGTAATAACTGATTCGCCCGGTTTCCTCGTTTTTCATCACATCCCCATTGAGATATGCGGAAGCGGAGATAACAGATTTCCCTTTACTTCGTCCGACTATTTTGATTGTGTAATGAAAAATCGCCATGTCTGGATTCCCCCTTTCTGCACATCCGGCATAGATTTCCGGCAACATTGCTTTCAGTTTTAGAAAAAGCAGTATTGCCGGAACGCCCTCTGCGTAAGAGTGCCCTGCGCATAGCAGCCTGCATGGAATGCGCCCCTCTGGCGAAGAGTGCCTCCTGCGGCATGAGCAGGTCTGGCTGAAAGCCCCGCCGACGGAACGAGCCCGGCAAGCGTGAGCGAAGACCGGTTGCCACTTGTGGCAAACTTATTGGGACGACCTCTGGTTGTCCATAAGTGCGCCCTTCATGAAAAAGCAATGAAGGGAATGAAAAACTCATCCCCCCCCCGCCATTACACTTCCTCCATATCGGTATGTGTTTCTTTCTGCATTGCCTTTGAAAAAAATTTCCCATTGGCTTCCTGCTTTTTCAGAAAACCAATCAGCTTTGGGATGTCCTCTTCCTCGATAGGCGCACCGAGAACGGATTCCACCGCACCGCCAACCTGACAGAGCCTATGAGTTCGTTTTTTACTTTCTTCGGCTTTCTTTCGTTTCAGAAGTTCTTTCTTCTGTGCTGCATATCGTTTTGCTTTTTCAAGGCTTTCCTGTTCCTTCTTTTCCATTTCAAGCATTCGTTCTTCATAACTTTTTGTTGATTTTGCCATGATTACATTCTCCTTTCCTTCACAAACATAAGTTCTCGGTTGCGTATCAGAAGAAGCACATGGTATAATCTTCTTGCGTGTAGGTATATCATGGCTTCGGTCTGATAGAACCTTTGGCGGTTTCTTTGGAAGCCGCCTTTTTAATTTGCCGCAGTTCTTGTTACGGCTTTTACATTTCCTCTATCCCTCAAATCACGACCTTCATTCGCTTCCATAAACATTTCCAGAATATCGGTTTTAATCAGGACTTTGCGACCAACCTTTAATACTGGAAGTTTCTTCCATTCTACAAGCTGTCTTAAGGTGTTTCTGCCGATTCCCGTATAGTCAGCAGCTTCTTCGATGGATAATGCAATTTTTCTTTGCGTCATATAATCACCTCCTTATAAATTGCATTATGCAATTCTTGTGATGTAAGTATATCCTTTTCATATCTTTTTGTCAAGCGTTACGAAATATTAAAAATAATTTTTAAGTTGCATATTGCAATTTCGGAAAAACAATGCTATAATTCATACATACCGAAAAAGGAGGCAGTCAGCATGAAAGATAAAGAATTACGCAAGCTGATAGGCAGCAGAATAAAACAGCGCCGTCTGGAATTGAATCTGACACAGCCTTATGTCGCAGAGAAGATGGGAGTTACCGCTTCTACAATCCTGCGTTATGAGAATGGTTCGATTGACAATACGAAAAAAATGGTGCTGGAAGGTCTTTCGGAAGCACTCCATGTATCTGTGGAATGGCTCAAAGGGGAAACAGATGAATATGAAACCGACATTACGGATAAGAGAGAATTACAGATTCGTGATGCGATGGGAGATATTCTGGAACAGTTACCGCTTGCCCTTACCAAAGAAGAAGATGCTTTTTCAAAAGATTTATTACTGCTGATGTTAAAACAATATGGTCTGTTTTTGGATTCCTTCCAGTTCGCCTGCAAAAACTTCAAGGGAAATGCTGGTCAGACGGATATTGCCAAAACAATAGGGTTTGAATCGAATGAGGAATATAATGAGATTATGTTCTTAAGGGAAATCACTCATACCATCAATGCTTTTAATGAGATGGCAGACATTGTAAGGCTCTATTCCAAGAAACCAAAAACAGCAGAACAAAGGCTTGCAAATCTTTTATCAGAAGTCTTATACGAAGATTCCGAATCGGTATAGTAAGACAACCGGAGTTATGATATACTTACACGCACGAAGCATTTCATCAGTTCCGATTGTCTAATATCGAAAGGAGACATACGATTATGGCAAAAGGATCTGTAAGAAAAAAAGGAAAGAAATGGTACTACCGCTTCTATGTAGAGGACGCAAGCGGCAATCTTGTTCAGAAAGAATGCGTTGGAACAGAAAGCAAAAGTGAAACTGAAAAACTGCTCCGTCAGGCAATGGATGATTATGAGAAAAAGAAATTTGTTGCCAAAGCGGATAATCTCACAGTCGGACAGCTTTTGGATGTGTGGGCAGAGGAGGAATTAAAAACAGGTACGCTCAGCAATGGTACGGTGGAGAATTACCTCGGAACAATCCGAAATATTAAGAAACACCCATTGGCAGAACGTAAACTGAAAAATGTAACCTCTGAACATTTGCAATCTTTCTTCGATTTGCTTTCCTTCGGGGGAGTTCATCCCGATGGAAAAGAGAGAAAGGGTTACAGCAAAGATTACATCCATTCTTTTTCCGCAGTCATGCAGCAATCATTCCGCTTTGCAGTATTTCCAAAGCAGTATATTACGTTCAATCCTATGCAGTATATTAAACTGCGGTATCAGACGGATGAAGTGGATTTGTTTTCTGATGAGGATATGGACGGAAATGTCCAACCAATTTCACGAGAAGATTATGAAAGACTGCTTGCTTATCTGCAAAAAAAGAACCCAGCCGCAATACTTCCAATCCAGATAGCCTATTATGCCGGGCTTCGTATTGGAGAAGCCTGTGGTTTGGCATGGCAGGACGTAAATCTGGAAGAACAATGCCTTACCATAAGACGCAGCATCCGATATGATGGCTCAAAGCGCAAATATATCATCGGACCAACCAAGCGGAAAAAAGTAAGGGTTGTTGATTTTGGAGATACACTGGTAGAGATTTTCCGTAATGCCCGGAAAGAGCAGTTAAAAAATCGAATGCAGTACGAAGAACTTTATCACACGAACTACTACAAAGAGGTCAAAGAGAAAAACAGAGTGTACTACGAATATTATTGCTTAGACAGAACGCAGGAAGTCCCGGCAGATTATAAAGAAATTTCTTTTGTCTGCTTAAGACCGGATGGTTGTCTGGAACTTCCGACTACTTTGGGGACGGTATGCAGAAAGGTGGCAAAAGCATTAGAGGGATTTGAAGGCTTTCATTTCCACCAGTTACGTCACACCTATACAAGCAACCTTTTAGCAAATGGAGCAGCCCCAAAAGATGTACAGGAATTGTTGGGACACTCAGATGTCAGTACCACAATGAACGTCTATGCTCACTCCACAAGAGATGCGAAACGAAAATCGGTTCGGCTTCTTGATAAAGTGGTAGGCAATGACTAAAAAATTTCCCTTATTTCCCTTGTGATTATCTCATAAGGGCAAAAATAAGGGAAACTACATATCATTTCACTAATGAACAGGCGGGAAAGCCTGTAAAATAGGGAAAGTTAGAGGAATAATTATATAAATTCCAGTTTGTATAATTGAAAAAATGAAAAACGCATAGACAACTGTGTCTATTAGTGAAAATACGACATTTCTCGCTTTGTGTCGTGTTATTTGCAGATAACAGATTCTATATTTGATGATGAAAGGAGGAGTTGAGGTGGACCAAGTAAAAATCGGGAATTTTTTAAAAAAACTTCGCAAAGAAAAAGGCATTACACAGGAGCAGTTGGCAGAAATATTAAATGTCTCTGGAAGGACCGTATCCAGATGGGAAACCGGAAACAATATGCCGGATATCAGTATTCTTGTGGATATTGCAGATTATTATGATATCAGCATTCCTGAGATTATCAGTGGAGAAAGGAAAAGCGAGATGATGAACGAAGAAGAAAGAAAAATTGCTAAAACAATGTCAGATTATGCAACTACAGAGAAAGAGAAGATTTTTAAGGAAATGAAGCTCCAAAGTGTCATGGGAGTTTGTGCATTGGTTCTATACTGGATTCTGCATGAAACAGGTGCATATATGTATAATGATGTGTTAGGAAAGCTTGCCGGCTATTGTGAGACCTTGGTATCTGTGTCAGTCATAATGATAGCAGCATTTACGACAGGATCTTTAAGCAAGGTGCGGAGCAAGAGTAGGAAAGTTTTTGTGTTCGAAAATTTCCCAAAACCTATGCAATTAGTTGTAACTGCAGTTGTTGCCTTTGGTGGAGCTGCTGTGATCAAGCTGGTACTGGTGTATTTTTTCGGCTTATAAGTATTTTCAAATTCGTATTACATACTATGAAAAAGAACTTTTTGACATTCTTACAGATGCGTGATAATATGCTTATAGAAAAAAGAGTGCTACCGATAGACGGTTAGTCCGTTTTACTATTTAGAATATCTATCAAAAATAACCGCTTAGTTTGCAGACTGGGCGGTTATTTTTGTGGTTTATGATTATCCTTGCCTAATGTATATCCGATACAAAAGCAGGTTAGGCCGAAGCTCACTACTGCTATGAAGTCAACAATACTCATTGGCTTAGTTCTTCTTTCCAGTGGATTCCCTTTTGGGTTTCTATGTAATCAGAGGGTCACAGGTCTCCGTTTCACTTCGGTCGTTGCAAAACGAGTGCCAGTGGCACTCTGCAACCCTCTGTTGAAGGACTAACCGCCTACCGTTATGGTAGCACCCATATTCTGATTATAACCGCCTGAAACTGTCGGCGCAATATGAAGTTGACAGATGAGAGTAGGGCAACTGTAGAAAAGAATCTTTTCGACCAGGGATTCCGGTGCCAAAACGGTGCCAAGAAATCAGGCAAATAAAAATAGATGGTGCAAATCAGCCGTTTTTCACTGTATTTTGGATAGAAAACCATAAAAAATATGAGGTAAAACGGGATTAAAGTATCGCGAGGGTGGACGTACTGTAGGATCAGGACGTGTTGCTACAGTTATCGAGTAACCGTTAATTAGTATAACATCCTAATTTAATATATATTGAGTACCGCAAGGTACATTGTGTCCAAACGTAAGATACCCCGGAACCGTAAGGCTTCCGGGGTATTTTTACGAAAAATATTCATAAAATTTCTGTTTTATGGATTCAAGAAATACCAGAATTCATGCCCCTGGCATACGATATATCTTTCCAGCCATTCATTAAAAGGGATATTAAAACGATCAGTATCTGGAGCTGGATAGCATAGGTAATCGTCTCTGCCTTCTGATACAGCCTGAAGATCCATGGTTATATCGCCGATGTCCTGTAAGCAAAGAACAGGAAGATGATATGTAAACTCCGGATCAGATAAAATAGGCGTACTATTCCAAGATTCCTTTTCTTTGAGCGCTCTTTTTAAAGAATAAATGGTACAGCTGACTAAAGAACTGCCTTCCTCTCCGCAAAAAAGTTCCATGCCATTTGAGCAGGATAAAAAAGCTTTGTATGAGGCAGGAAGTTTCATATTGGGAAAATATTTTTCAAACAGCTGAAATTCTTCAGGTGTTACAGGAGGGTTAAATTTATGAGTTACTTTTATAGGTTCATCGCCTAAATGCCACTGATAGACCCATCCATTATTTTCCATTTCATATTTTAGATTGTTGAAAATTCTGTAGATTGCACGGATGTCTTCCATTACATATATGCTCCTTGATCGATGTGATATTGTAAAGATTCATATGTCTGCTTTATTTGATAACGGAGAGTAATTATAGCATGCTTAAAAGTTTTTTCAATGCTTTTTTGTGCAGAATTTACCAAAACCCTCTCGACTTTATACCACGTTAATGCTATACTTATACAGCTGTTTAACGTTTTAAAGCAAAAAAATAAAAGTGAAAATACAGGAAAGAAGATAGAAAATGAAGATCGTTGTATGTATGAAGCAGGTACCGGCAACTTCCAAGGTTGATATCGATCCGGAAACCGGTGCCATGAAACGAATGTCCGGTGAGACAAGGACTAATCCATATGATCTGTTTGCATTGGAAACAGCCCTTGCGATCCGGGAAAAAACAGGCGGAACTGTAACCGTTCTTACTATGGGACCGCCTCAGGCGGAAGAGATGATCCGGGATGCTTATACCATGGGTGCTGATGAGGGCGTGATTCTTTCAGACCGAAAATTTGCGGGAGCGGATGTTCTGGCAACCTCTTATGCGTTAGCACAGGGAATCCAGGTGATCGGCGGTGCAGATCTGATCATCTGCGGAAGACAGACCACAGATGGTGACACAGCCCAGGTTGGACCGGCCATTGCAGAGCATCTGACCATCCCACATGCTGCATGGGTAGCTGAGATCATGGACGTCAATGAAAAAAGCATTCAGGTCCGTCAGGATCTTGTCAGTGTTTCCCAGGTTTCCGAGATTCCGTATCCATGTCTTTTAACCATTGACAAGGATACCTGCGTGCCACGTCTGCCATCCTATTTATTAAAGAAGGCAACTTCAGACCGTCCGGTACGGATCTTAAGCTTTGAAGATATGCCGGATCAGGATCTGAGCCGTTACGGACTGATCGGTTCCCCCACCTCTGTGGAAAAAATGTTTGCGCCGGAGGAAAGTGAAAAACAGGTTTATCTGGAAGGAACTGCAAAGGAAAAGGCAGACAAGCTTGTTGCTCTCCTGACCGGAAAGAAGATCATATAGGGGGAAGCGGAACATGGAATTTTTAAAATTTGATATAAACAAATGCGTACTCTGCGGAGTATGCGTGGAGAAATGTCCTTTTGGGGCCCTTACCATAGAGGGAAATGGAATTGTTGTAGGCGATGCCTGTCGTATGTGTGGGCTTTGCGTTCGTAACTGCCCGGAGAAAGCTATCCGGTTTGAGCAGAAGGCGAAATCCTTTGACAAGGATAAATGGAAAAACTTTCTTATCTATGTGGAGCAGGAGAGAGGAGAGATCCATCCGGTTACCTTTGAGCTGATCGGAGAAGCAAGAAAGATGGCTGTCAAAGTCGGTTATCAGGTTAACTGTGTGATCGTCGGAGGAAAAGGAACAAAGGAAAATGCGGAAAAGCTTCTGCCGTATGGCGTAGACAATGTGTACGTATATGAGCATGAAGGCTTCGAAGGCTTCCGCGCAGACTGTTATACAGACGCAGTTGCAGACTGTATCGCAGCAAACAAACCAAGCTCTGTGCTGATCGGAGCTACTGCGCTGGGACGTTCTCTTGCGCCGAGGCTTTCCACCAGATTCCATACGGGACTGACTGCAGACTGCACAACTCTGGATATCCGTTCCAACACCGATATGATCCAGATCAGACCGGCTTTCGGCGGAAATATCATGGCTCAGATCGGCATCACCAAATCACGGCCACAGTTTGCCACGGTTCGTTATAAGGTTATGGACAAGGCAGAAAAAGTAAAAAATCCGCATGGTCAGGTGGTTGTATGTCCGGTAAATGAAAAAATGGCAGATTCCAGGATCAAGATTCTGTCATCCAGGGTCATTGATAAGGTAAAGAGCCTTGAGGAAGAGGATGTTCTGGTAGTAGCAGGCCGTGGTGTCCGGAATGAAAAGGATGTGGAAATGTGCCGAGAACTGGCAGATGCCCTTGGCGGACAGCTTGCCTTCACCCGTCCTATGGTAGAAAACGGATTCGGAGATGTTGCACATCAGATCGGACTTTCCGGAAGAACTGTCCGTCCGAAGCTGATCATCACCTGCGGTGTATCCGGTGCCATCCAGTTTACCTCCTGCATGACAGGATCTGACTGTATCGTAGCGATCAACAATGATCCGGAGGCACAGATCTTTAATGTTGCAGATTACTGCATCGTGGACGATCTGTACCAGGTTGTACCGGAGCTGACAGAGCTGATAAAGAATCGGAAGGAGGATTAAGTCATGGCATATCCCTATAAAAAAATGACTTCAGAAGATTTTGACTACATCCGTTCTGTGACTGCTTCAGATCGTGTATGGGTCGGTGACGAGATCGCAAAAGAATATTATCGTGATGAGATGCCGGAGTACGGAGTTTTTCCTCCGGAGCTTTATGTGGAGGTTTTAAATAAAGAAGAGATCTCAGCCATCATGGCTTACGCATATAAAGAAAATATCCCGGTGGTATGCCGCGGCGCAGGAACCGGACTTGCAGGCGGAGCAACCTGTAAATATGGTGGAATTATGCTTTCTGTGATGCGCATGAACAAGATCTTTCCGATCGACAGAAAGAACCAGACCATCACAGCGGAGCCGGGAGCACTTCTCATCGATATCCAGGCAGCCGCTGCAGCAGGAGGACTTTTTTATCCGCCGGACCCAGGCGAAAAAACAGCTTCCATCGGCGGCAATGTTATCACAAATGCCGGTGGCATGAAAGCGGTACGATATGGACTGACCAGGGATTTCGTCCGTTGTATCGAGGCAGTTATGCCGGATGGTTCCATCATGAATTTTTCATCCAACGTTGTGAAGAACACAACGGGATATGATGTAAAAGATCTGGTGATCGGCTCAGAGGGAACCTTATGTATCCTGACTCAGGTAACGCTGAAGCTTCTTCCCGCACCGACCTGCACCTGTACCCTTGTAATGCCGTTCAGGAGTCTTGAGGAATGTGCAGACATGGTCCCGAAGGTTCTGGAGCTGCCGTTTGTGCCAACAGCCATCGAGTTTCTGGAAAGAGAACTGATCGATATCGTAGAACGTAATCTAAACAAAATGTTCCCGGTAAAACAGGGAGAAGCAGTGCTGATCGTTATGTATGATGCTTCCAGTAAGCAGGAACTTGACAGCGCAGTAGAGGCAGCAGCGGAAGCAGCTCTGGCAAATGGAGCTCTGGACTGCTGTATCGCAGGAACGCCGGAGCGTGCAGGTGCTGTATGGAGTGTCCGAGGCGGAATCCTGGAAGGAATGAAAGCAGATTCTGTCGCACAGGAAGAGTGTGACGTAGTTGTTCCACGAGCAAGGATCGCAGAGTATGTAAAAGCAGCCAAAAAGATTGCAAGCGCACACGGAATCCGTGTAGAGCCTTGCGGACACTGCGGAGACGGTAACATCCATACAGAGATGCTCCGTGGACCGGAAATGAGCGACCAGGAGTGGAAAGAAGCCACCCACGCAAGCCTGGTAGAGTTGTATGCACTGTCCAAAGAACTGGGCGGCCAGCTTTCCGGTGAGCATGGTATCGGAAACGGACGTCTGGAATTCCTGGAAGAGTTTGCTGGCCCGAGAATGATCGCTCTTTATAAAGCCATCAAGCTGGCTTTCGATGACAAACTGATCCTGAATCCGGGAAAAGTCATCGAATATAATAAATAAAAAATGGGGGAAAGAGAGATGAGTCAGAATAAATCATTACAAAGTAAAATGCCTCTGGCTATGGGACTTGCGTTCGTCGCATTTACCACACAGTTCGGAGGTGGATTCGCATCAGGAGCGCAGATCTATCAGTACTTTATCAACTACGGTATCTGGTGTCTGATCCTGCCGGCAGTGACACAGGGATTGTATGCACTGTTTTTCTGGTATGGAATGCGCTATGCTTATAAACACAAAACCTACGATTACAGAAGCTTTTCCGACAGTCTTTACGGAAAAACGAAACCGGTTATGTCCAATCTCTATGAGATCTGTTACCTGATCATGATCGGAACTGCATCAGCAGCAGCCTTTGCAACCGGCGGTTCCACACTGCAGACACTGTTCGGGATCCCGTACTGGCTCTGTACACTGATCATTGCAGCATTTATCTTTGTGATCGCGCTTTTCGGAACCAATGTCGTAAGAA
The DNA here is from genome assembly GCF_900101315.1 of Blautia sp. SF-50. Classification (NCBI taxonomy): domain Bacteria; kingdom Bacillati; phylum Bacillota; class Clostridia; order Lachnospirales; family Lachnospiraceae; genus Blautia; species Blautia sp. SF-50. Next base: position 13,114 of record NZ_FMUW01000023.1, on the reverse strand, counting down.
AATGTGCTTCTACATTAAGTGTGCTGATCATCATCGGTCTTGTACTGGTACTTGTTCCGAATATCATTGCACAGTGGGGAGATATCACAGCTTCCATCCATACTATGTCCTCCGGAGAAATGACTGTACTTTCCTCCGAGAGCGGAGCCTTTGGACCGGCCCTCTATTCAGCAGTCCTTTATTTCTTCTTCCAGCTGGCATCTGTTTCTGTTATGTACCAGCACATGGAGGATGTAACGGACGAAAAACAGATCAACAAAGCAGCGATCTGGATGTTTGTATGCAACTTCTGTGCAATGGAGCTTTCCATCCTCGGACTTCTTGCCATTGCATATGTAAGTGAACTGGCATCTGCCTCGGTACCGATGCTGGTACTGGTCCAGAACGGTGTAGGCGCCGGTATCCTGACACCGATCATTTCTCTGCTGATCATCCTTGGAGCTATTTCCACAGCAGTAAATATGATCTCCGGTATTGTGACCCGCTGCGTAAATGCAGTGGAGCGTCGTATGGACAGCCCGGCGAAAAAAGCGCAGGGACACCTTGGAAGAAATGCAGTTTTTACAGCGATCTTTACATTCCTGGCATTTGCCATTGCACAGTTCGGTCTGATGACAGTTGTTAAAAAGGGATATGCATACCTTGGATATGCGGCGTTTATTACATTGTTTGTACCGTTTGTTGTACATGCCGTTGCGACAAAGGGAAAAGAGATCTGAAGAATAAAAAGCTGAACAGAAAATCCCCCGTTGATCCGTATGGCAGGATCATCAGGGGATTTTGTCAAAGTTCACAAAAATATTATAAATATTTTATTAAATATTCCAGATAGACAACATATATTTTTTCTGATATTATTACGTACAGTTATTAAATAGTTACGAATCAGAAGGATTGTTACTGAAATATTGATTTATCGTCAGGCAAGACCTTATAGTAGTATAGGAATAGGTTTTCTATATACTGTAATGGTCTTTTTTTATTTGTTTGGCAGCGGGGGAACAGGACTATGGTTATCCATAAGATTTTGAATAATAATCTGATACTGTCCAGGGATGGACAGGGACATGAAGTTATTGTAAAGGGCTGCGGAATTGCCTTTCAGAAAAAGAAAGGACAGCAAGTGGAGGAGTCCAGGATCGAGAAGATCTTTACTGCGGAAAATGCCCAGATCAGCAAGGAGATACAGGGTTATCTGACTGCTATTCCGGAAAAATATCTGGATTTTGTGGAAGCCTTTGTAAATGATGTGAAGGAAAAAGAGGGGATGAAATTAAATGACAGTATTTATTTTTCCCTTAGCGACCATATCATGGGTGCGATCTCCAGACTTGAAAACGGGATCCGCCTTCAGAATATGCTGCTTCTGGATATCAAGCAGCTTTATCATAAGGAATATGAGATCGGCTTGGAATTACTGAAAAAGGTAAATGAGATGTTCGAGGTAGATCTTTCTGCAGATGAAGCAGGATTTTTTGCATTGCATTTTGTGAATGCGGAAGATGGCGGCAAGACGGACAGCTATCAGATTTCCATTATCGTACATCAGATCCTGGACATCGTGGAGAAGTATTATGACAATATGGAATTTCAGGAGGATAATCTGTATTATCAGCGGTTTCTCACGCATCTGAAATATTTTGCCCAGAGATTCCTTCATAAAGAGCTTCACTATGATGAGAATCAGGAGCTTTTCAAGATCATCAAGGAGCAGTACAGAGAAGCTTACGGCTGTGTAAAAATGATCTATCTTATGATGGAAGAGGAATATAAATACGCTATGACTGAGGATGAAATGCTGTATCTGACGATTCATATCCAGAAGATCACAGAAGACCATAAACGTCTGAAAAATCTGTGAAAAGAGATTGTTTTATAAATTAGGTGTTAATGGATTGTTACTGAAATACGTGCCATGTGCGTATCTTTTCAGGCAAGACCTTTAATATAAATTTCAATATTTATTATTAAAGGAGGTCCCCAAATGAAAAAGGACTATGCAAAAACTGCAGACACACTGATTGCAGCGCTGGGCGGAAAAGATAATATCACCCGTCTGTTCCACTGCATGACAAGGCTTCGTTTCTATGTGAAAGACAGATCGAAGATCAACGAGAAAGAGATCTTAAAGCTTTCTGAGATCTCCGGCGTTAACTGGCATGAAGATCAGTTCCAGGTTATCGCAGGAAATGAAGTGAACGCTGTTTACAAGGCATTGGAGGACAAAGGTGTTCCTACCGATGATGCACCGGCAGCGAACTCTGACAGCTCAAAGAGTGTTGTTTCAAAAGTTATCGATGCCATCACCGGATGTATGACCCCGATGATCCCTGCCCTGACTGCAGCCGGTATGATCAAAGTTGTACTTACTCTGCTGACAACTTTTCATCTGGTATCAGAAACAAGCAGTACCTACCAGGTGATCAGTTTTATCGGAGATGTTACTTTCTACTTCATGCCGTTCCTGATCGCAGCAAATGCTGCCAAGGTTTTCCGCGTGAACCAGTCACTAGCGCTGTTTATTGCCGGTGTTTACTTAAGCCCTACCTTTGTAACTATGGTAGCTGGTGATGCGGCCATCACACTGTTTGGTCTGCCGATCACAAAAGCAACTTATTCTTATTCCGTTATTCCGGTTATCCTGATGGTATGGATCACACATTATATTGAGATTCTGGTTGATAAGATCACACCGAAAATGGTAAAACTGATCCTGAACCCGACACTGGTAATTCTGATCAGTGCACCGATCGCCCTGATCGTAGTTGGACCGCTCGGAACAATTATTGGTAACGGACTTGCGGTAGCCATCAACTTCCTGTCCGTAAAACTTGGTTTCATTATTGTAGGTATCCTTGCAGCAACCTTCCCGTTCATCGTTATGACCGGTATGCACCATGCGCTGACACCGATCGGACTGAATGCCATTGCAACCGGTGGTACCGATACACTGATCTTTGTATCTCAGGTATGCTCTAACCTTGCACAGTCCGGAGCTTCTCTTGCAGTAGCTGTAAGATCCAAGGACAGCAACATGAAACAGCTGGCAAGTGCAGCCGGTGTTTCCGCTCTTATGGGTATCACAGAGCCTGCTCTGTATGGTGTTACACTGAAACTGAAAAGACCGGTTGTAGCAGCTTCCATCGCAGCCGGAATCGGTGGTATCGTAGGAGGACTTCTTCAGGTTTCTCTTTACATTGCACAGAATTGTATCATGGCGATCCCGGCGTTTATCGGCGAGAAGGGATTAATCAATCTGATTTATGGAATCATTATGATCGTGGTATCTTTTGTAGCTGCTTTTGTTCTTACGCTTATCTTCGGATTTGAGGATGTAAAGGCTGAGACAGAGGATGAAGTACAGAACACAGATACAGAAAAACAGCCGGCACAGCAGAATGCTCCGCTTGTAGAGAAGATCGAGCTTTGTGCACCGGTAGCAGGAACTGTAAAAGCACTTTCCGATGTTCCGGATAAAACTTTTGCTGATAAGGTTTTAGGCGACGGAGCAGCGATCGTTCCATCAGAAGGTAAGGTTTATGCACCGGCAGATGGTACGGTGGCAAATATCATGGACAGCAAACATGGAATCATGTTTGTGACAGAAAGTGGAGCAGAAATTCTGATCCACATCGGACTTGATACTGTAAATTTAAATGGTAAATATTTTAAATCCCATGTTTCTGATGGAGATAAGGTAAAAAAAGGAAAGCTTCTTGTGGAATTCGATATGGATGCCATTAAGAAAGAAGGATATGATCTGATCACACCGGTTGTTGTGACCAATATTTCTGATTATATCAAAGCAGTATGCATGGAAAAAGAAGATGCAGCTGTAAATGCAGGAGATAAATTCCTGACTATTGTATAAGAATAACAACGAAACATCAGGCGGAGATAACAGATCCGCCTGATGTTTGTAAAAAGGAGAAAATTAAAATATGAAAAATTATAACCGTATGCCGGAAAACTTTCTCTGGGGCGGAGCAACCGCTGCAAACCAGTATGAAGGCGGTTGGGATGAGGATGGCAGAGGCCCGTCCATTGCAGATATCCTGACAGGAGGAAGTGTGGATAAGGAACGTCGTCTTACACCGCCGGCACCGTTACCGGAAGAATTTTATCCCAATCACCAGGCAACTGATTTTTATCATCACTGGAAAGAGGATATTGCTCTTTTTGCAGAGATGGGATTTAAGGTATATCGTTTTTCTATTTCTTGGTCCAGAGTGTTCCCAAATGGGGATGAGGAAACTCCAAATGAGGAAGGCCTTAAGTTCTACGACAATGTGATCGACGAACTGAGAAAATATAACATTGAGCCGCTGATAACGATCTCTCATTATGAGAATCCCCTTCATCTTTCTCTGGAGTATGGTGGATGGAAAAATCGTAAGATGATCGATTTCTATCTTCGATTTGCAAAGGTTTTATTTGAGAGATATAAAGGTAAGGTAAAATACTGGCTGACTTTTAATGAGATCAATATGTTGACGCAGGACTTTGGTGCGGTATTCTGTGCAGGAATGTTGGACCCGAAGGATGTATGTGAGCAGAGCCGTTATCAGGCAATGCATCACCAGCTGGTAGCAAGTGCACTTGCAGTTTCTATGGCTCATGAGATCGATCCGGAGTTTATGCTTGGCTGTATGCTTGCTTATCACAATGGTTATCCATATACCTGCCATCCGGATGATATCTTATATGCACAGCAGTTTGGGCAGATCCACAATTCCATTGCCGGTGATGTTCATGTAAGAGGATATTATCCGGGATTTGCAGCGAGATACTTTGAGGAGCACGGAATCCAGCTGGAGGTTCTTCAGGAGGATACAGAGATCCTCAAGAAGGGTACGGTGGACTTTTTCACTATCAGCTATTATTCCAGTAGTTGTGTCAGCGTGACAAAGGACGGAGAGAAAACGGCCGGAAATGGAAGTGACAATCTGAAAAATCCATATCTGAAAGCTTCCGACTGGGGCTGGCAGATCGATGCAACTGGTCTTCGCTATGTTCTGAACCAGATCTATGACCGCTATCAGATTCCGATCATGATCGTGGAAAATGGTCTTGGGGCGGTGGATCAGCTGACAGAGGATGGAAAGATTCACGATGATTACCGTATTGAATATATGCGCCGCCATATAGAGCAGATGAAGGAAGCAATCCATGACGGAGTAGATCTGATCGGCTACACCTGCTGGGGCTGTACAGATCTTGTCAGTGCCTCCACCGGAGAATTCAAGAAGCGTTATGGTCTTATCTATGTAAATAAAAATGATGACGGGACCGGAGACTTTTCCAGAATCCGCAAAGATTCTTTTTACTGGTACAAAAAAGTGATTGAATCCTGCGGGGAAGAGCTTTAACTGAATCAACTGCGAAGCAGTTATCTGGTGTAGAATTATGTAGCGAATGCGGTTGCTTTTATCCGGCTGACGACAAAATCCTGGAGTATGACAATGTACTCCGGGATTTTTTTGGAAGGTTGACTTTTACACGGTAAAGTGTAATACTTATTGTAAGTGACGAATGTGAGGAGTGTTTTTTATGCTGGATGAAAAAGTACTGCAGGTAGCGATACTTATATGGGGATGTGTATTTTGTGCCATAGCTGCAATATGTATATTTCTGAGCAGTAATTATGACAGGGAAAAGCGTCGGTATCTTATCCTGATGGAGAGTTTTGCTTCCATGTTATTGCTGATGGATGCCATGGCGCATATTTTCAGCGGATATCCCGGAGTTCCGGGCAGTGTGATGGTCCGTATTTCGAGTTTTCTCGTATTCCTTTTAAGTGACGTAGTCCTGCTGTGTTTTCACATTTATGTGTGTGTTTATCTGTTTTCGAAGAGGGAGCGGAGAACATTAAAAAGAGTAAAAGCCGGATATGTTATTGCTGCCGCAGGGGCTGTTTTTGTGGTGATCTCGCAGTTTACTCACTGGTATTATTACATAGATGTGGATAATTATTACCATCGGGCACCGTTATATATTATGTCAATTCTTCTTCCGGCAGCAGGCTTGCTCATTGATCTTACGCTTCTGCTCCAGTACAAAAAGAGAGTCAGCAGGAAGCTCCTGTTCTCTATGCTGTCATGCATTGTACTTCCGGCAGTGGCGGCAGCTGTGCAGGCATTCAGGTATGGAATGTCGCTGATCGATTTTTCTGTTGGTATTTCCATGATCATTATGTTTATCGTGACGATGACGGAGCTGAATCAGGAAATGTATCAGCTGATAAGCAGAGAGGGCAAGATAAAGGAAAGACTTGAGATCGCAACGATACTGAATAAATGCATTGCAGAGCTGATATCAGGAGAAGATGAAGATGCGGCGATCTCCAATCTGCTGCGTATTATCAGCGGGTATTTTGACGGAGATCGCAGTTATATTGTTCAGATCGATGAAAAGAGGAATGTCTGTACAAATACCTATGAGTATGCCATGAACGGAGTGACTGCTGAGAAGGATAATCTTCAGGAGGTTCCCATGGAAATGCTGGATATCTGGATGGACAGCTTTCGGAAAAATGGCCTGTATTATATTCCGGATATTGAGGAGGAGCAGGGGCAGCCGTATTATGAGACTCTGAAGATGCAGGACATTACCAGGCTGCTGGCCGTTCCTTTAAACAGTGACGGAAAGATCATAGGATTTCTCGGGGTAGATAATCCGAGGCTGCATTATGAGGATCATACGCTGCTGTCATCCATACAGTACTTTTTAACGGACAGCCTGAAAGCCAAGGAGCGTAAGGCGCATCTGCAGTACATGAGCTACCGTGATATGCTGACGACCTTGTATAACAGGAACAGGTATATTCAGGTTCTGGAAGGTATGAAGGCAAAAACAGTGATAAAAACAGGAGTAGCATATATTGATATCAATGGTCTGAAACGGGTGAATGATCTTTACGGACATGAGGCCGGAGACAGGCTGATCATAAATACAGCGAGTTCCATGCTTGCGATTCTGCCGGAAAATGCTTACCGGGTAGGTGGCGATGAATTTGTACTTATCTGTTTTGACATGGATGAGAAGATTTTTCGGAGTAAGGTTCGGGATATCTGTGACAGCATTGTTGCTAAAAGGATCAGTGTTTCTGTTGGCGTTGTCTGGGAGGAAAGCTCTTCGGAGCTTGAGACAATGCTGAGAAGAGCAGATGATCTTATGTATGCGGAAAAAAAGAAATATTATGAAGAGCATGGAACGATGTGAAGGTATGCAGCAGAGTGTAAGAGGAGGTCAGAAGAAAATTCTGATAATGCTGTGCCCGGTATTTTTATACCGGGCATTTCGTTTGTGCTAAAAGAAATGCCGGAATAAAAATATCAGACGAAATTTTGAAAAATTTTCTGTAACATTTTTGAGATCAGTGCGTCTTATAAGTGAGAAGGGAGGAAAGAGAAAAACCGATGAACATAGAGGAACTTTACCGGACATATTTTGACATTGTATATCGGTATATCCGTTCTATCTCACAGGATGGATCGCTGGCTGAGGAAGTGACACAGGAGACATTTTTTAAAGCTCTGGAAAAGATAGATCAGTTCCGGGGTGACTGTGATGTGCGTGTGTGGCTCTGCCAGATCGCAAAGAATACGTTGTACGATCATCTGAAAAAACAGAAGAAGCAACTTCTCGGGGATGAGAAGCTGGAAAAAACAGAAAGCGCTGGCGGAGAGCTTCTGGAGGAAAAGCTGGCGCAGCGGAGCCAGGCTATGGAAATCCACAAGGTTCTGCATAGACTTTCGGAACCGTACAAAGAAGTTTTTTCCCTGCGGACCTTCGGAGAGCTGACCTTCCGTGAGATTGGAATGCTTTTTGGAAAAAGTGAAAACTGGGCGAGGGTGACTTATTACCGTGCAAGAGTAAAGATCAGAGAGGAGCTGGAGCAATGAGGATCACATGTGATGTAATACAGGATCTGATGCCATCTTATGTGGACGGCATTTTAAGTGAAGACAGTCAGGCGTTGGTAAAAGAGCATATGGAAGCTTGTAAGGAATGCAGAAAAATGTTGGAGATTATGAAAGAGGAGCAGGGAAAAGAGCAGGCTCAAATGATATTATCTGCAGCCTCCGGAGCACGACACAGAGTTGGTGAAACGGAAAATATCAGAAGCGCAGCCGCACTGAAAAAAATCCGGAAAAAATTAATAATACGCAGAGTGCTGACAGCAGCAGTGGCAGTTATCCTGACACTCATCGCTGCGGCAGCAGGCTACAACCACTGGTATTTCAACGAAAAATACATGACCCTGGAAAATAGCGGAATGTACGTAAAAAATAATAGATTGTATTCTTCCAATAATCTCATCAACCGAATGAAAGTACAGTACACGGAAGAAGGAAAAACAGAGTTCGTCTACGCCATTGACGCGCCATATGCAGGAACTCTGGAACTGAAAGGCGATGACATGCTGCTTCAGGATTTTTCCAAAAAGACAGAGGAAGTATCACCGGAAGATGACAGCATCCCGGAAACGGTAACAGAGGTTTATTATATGAGTGAGGAGGCCAGAAAGAAGAGCCTGGAATTAACAGAGCTGGAAGCAAAGGGAGATCTGGATGCAGCGGAGAAAATTGTGGATGAGATGAAACAGGAATCGAAGCTGATATGGTCGGAACAAGAGGATAGAAATACCGCATCGTCTATGTTAAAATAAAACCTGGACAGTACAGTGAAAAAGTTCTATAAAAATTCTGTGCTGTAGGCAAAAAAACAGACAGCAGTGAATTTACGTATTTACTGCCGAAGAACAGGGGGACATAAGATGTTATTTGTATGCTATCCAAAATGCAGTACCTGCAAAAAGGCTCAGAAATGGCTGGATGAGAGTGGCGCAGAATATACATTGCGTGATATTAAGACGGACAATCCAACTGCAGAGGAACTGAAAGCCTGGTGGGAAAAAAGCGGTCTTCCGCTGAAGCGTTTCTTCAATACCAGTGGAAATATTTATAAAGAGATGAAACTGAAAGATAAACTTCCGGAGATGAGTGAGGAAGAGCAGCTTGCGCTTCTTGCAACAGACGGGATGCTTGTGAAACGACCAATCCTTGTTGGGAAAGACAAGGTGCTGGTGGGCGCTAAAGAAAAAGAATGGGAAGAGTATCTGAAATCATGAAAAAGAAACTGAATTATGCGGATATCGTTAAGGAAACCGTGATCCTCACCGTGGCAGTGGCGATCATTGCAGCGGCGGTATATTTTTTCCTAGTGCCAAGCCATACGTCGGTCAGCAGTATTTCCGGTCTTGGAATCGTGCTTTCCAACTTTGTGCCGCTGCAGCTGTCGGCGATTACCATGATCCTGAATGTGGTATTGCTGATCATTGGATTTTTTACCTGTGGAAGAGAGTTTGGAGTTAAGACGGTTTATACCAGTGTAATGCTGCCGTTGTTTCTGGGATTGTTTGAGATCATTTTTCCAAATTTCGGTTCCATGACAGACAGCCAGGAACTGGATGTTCTGTGTTATATTCTGGTAGTGAGTGTGGGACTTAGCATTCTTTTTAACAGGAATGCATCCTCAGGCGGACTGGATATCGTGGCGAAGATCATGAATAAGTATCTCCACATGGAACTTGGAAAAGCCATGTCTCTTTCCGGTATGTGCGTGGCACTTTCCGCGGCGCTTGTGTATGATAAAAAGACGGTGGTCTTAAGTATTCTGGGAACGTATTTTAACGGAATCGTTCTGGATCATTTTATTTTTGACAATAATATCAAGCGGCGTGTCTGCATCATCACGAAAAAGGAAGAGGAGCTGAGGCAGTTTATCATTCATGACCTGCACAGCGGAGCCACGATCTATGAGGCCATCGGAGCCTATAACATGGAAAAACGCCGTGAGATCATCACCATCGTAGATAAAGGTGAATATCAGAAGCTGATGAAGTTTATAAACCAGGAGGACCCGAAAGCGTTTATCACGGTTTATAATGTATCGAATATGCGGTATCAGCCGAAGAAATAAGAATATTTTGCTGGAATAAAAAAACTCCCGGGACAAAAGGCCCGGGAATTTTTTTGCCATATTTTACAGGAAAATATATTTCAGGATAAACAGCACTGCCAGTACATACATCAGAGCGCTGATCTTCTTTTCTTTTGTCTTACCTGTGATCAGGTTGATTGCTACGTATGTGATAATTCCCATGGAGATACCTTCGGAAATGCTGTAGAAGAACGGCATTGCGATGATACATACATAACATGGGATCGCCTCGGACATATCGCTGAAATCAATGCTGATAACATTGCTGAGCATGTACAGACCGACGATCACCAGAGCCGGAGCTGTGGCAAAGGACGGGATCGCCAGGAAGATCGGAGACAGGAACAGGGACAGGCCAAATAAGATGGCAGTTGTCACTGCGGTAAGTCCGGTTCTTCCGCCTTCGGATACACCGGAAGCACTTTCTACGAAGGTAGTGGTTGTGGATGTACCAAGAACTGCACCGGCAGTTGTTGCAACTGCATCTGCAAGAAGTGCGCCCTTGATGTTAGGAAGCTTGCCATTTTCATCCAGCATGCCTGCTTTAGAAGAGACACCAACGAGAGTTCCAAGAGTATCAAAAAGATCTACAAATAAAAATGCAAACAGGATGACAAGGAAATCCAGTGAGAAAACTCCGTCAAACTGCAGTTTTGCAAAGATCGGAGAAAGACTCGGGATGGAAAGTCCGTTGCTGAAATCCGGAAGCAGGTTGTAGAAACCGATCTCCGGGTTCGGAACATAAAGTCCGGCGAACTGACAGATAATACCAAGCCCCCATGTGATCAGGATTCCCCAGAGGATGTTTCCCTTGACATTTTTTACAACAAGGATTCCTGTTACGATGATTCCGATCAGGGCCAGGATAACGGTGATCCCAACATTGTTAAAGGAAGCCTCCACGCCGTTGGCTGCGTTATAACCGTCTACAGAGAAAAGCTGCAGCAGTGTGGAACCGCCGATTACGATATTGGCGTTCTGTAATCCGACAAATGCAATGAAAAGACCGATACCAACGCTGACTGCGGATTTCAGGTTCAGTGGGATCGCATTGAAGATCGCTTCACGTACATTGGTAAGTGAGAGAACGATGAATACGATACCTTCTGCAAAAACTGCAGTCAGTGCATACTGCCAGCTGTATCCCATGCCGATAACAACAGTGTAGGCAAAGTATGCATTCAGTCCCATTCCAGGTGCAAGTGCGAACGGGTAGTTGGCGAAGATCGCCATCAGCAGCGTTCCAAGGAAGGCTGCCAGTGCGGTAGCTGTGAATACAGCTCCGGAATCCATGCCGGTCGCAGACAGGATGTTCGGGTTAACTGCCAGGATATACGCCATGGTCATGAACGTGGTGATACCTGCCAGAACCTCTGTTTTGGCGTCCGTTTTGTTTGCGGACAGCTTGAAGATTTTTTCTAACATATTTCTTTCCCTTTCTTAAATATGTTTTTGGACAACATGTCTATTTTATCATATAAAAATTTCGTATGCAATCGTTAGTGCTTAACAGATATTGTTATGTAAGGTAATTTTTTGCAAAATACTTTTACAGACAGGCAATTTGTGTGTAAAATACAGGAAAGAGAGTATTTGATTTACAGACGGGTTTATTTTGCAATGAAAGGGGGATGGATAATGTCTGAGAAAAAACTGCGGAATATTACAGATGTGCTCTGTTTTCTGATGATCCTTGGGTACGTGATGTATCTTGTGGCCACCTGGGGAAATCTGCCGGAGAGGGTGCCGATCCATTTTAATGTGCATGGGATCCCGGACCGGTATGGGAAGAAGGGCAGCCTTCTTCTGGAGCCGATTTTGGGGCTGCTGATCCTGGCACTTCTGATGTTCTGTCAGAGATTTCCACAGTGGTGGAATTATCCGGTTGAGGTGACAGAGGAAAACAGAGAGCATATCTTTGAAATCGCGTCAAAAATGATGTCTGTGATCAAGCTGTTATCCATTGGAGTATGTCTTGATGCCGGGATCAGCGGGAATCTGGGAACGGCACCTATGTGGCCGGTGTGGATACTGATCACAGGGATTTTCGTGACATTGATCCTGGGGATCCGGGGGATATATAAGGCTGGTAAAGAAACTGGCATGGATGAGGATGATAAATCGTGAAGCGGTCGTGTTTGTGATCATGTAGCAGAGTGGAAGGGAAATGTTCGATTTATTGTACTGAATATGGATGAAACCAGCGAAAGCGGATCGCGAATATCCGCTTGGTGAAATTATAATAAAAACAGGAAAGGAATCTCAGGAGCATATGGTAGATACAAGAACAGATGAGCTTTACAGAGCGCTTCAGGATAAGGGCTATCCCGATGAGCTGTGCCGGGAAATCGCCTATAAACATATGAATACCGATTACACAGCTACACGGATGCTGGGGTATTTATACAGGGTGACAAGTCCCAGAGTGGAGGATGTGATCGATGAGATGCTGGCGATCTTAAGTGATAGGGAAGCCATCGTCCGGAAGAAAGAGCTGGAGCACGCCCAGGCTACGATCAACAGCGTGTATCGGGAGGGTTTGTAACGGAAATCCCGGAGCTTTGCCAGTGCTGGCGGATCAGAAGCTTCATCCTTTAAGGAAAATCAGGAGATCATGGCTCTGGAGCATCATCTCCTTCCGCAGAAATTCATCATTGATAACTACATCAATATGAACGCACACTTTAATTTTATCCGTTTCTTTTAAACAGTATTGTTATTACGGTAGTGATTACTCTGATCGTAATTTATGCAAGTAATTGAAGATGGACAAAATAGTAATTGTATTAACTGATAAACCATAGTATAATATAAATATGAACACAACATATAAATCAAACAACAATGTCGTCTATTCCTGTAAATACCATGTAGTATGGTGTCCAAAGTATAGACGAAAAGTATTAATTAATGGTGTGGACGTCCGGCTGAAGGAGCTGCTCACAGAGTATGCTGCAAATCTTTCTGTAGACATTCTGGAAATGGAGATCATGCCAGACCATGTTCATATGCTTTTGGAAGTAGATCCTCAGTTTGGCATCCACAAAGCTGTAAAGTCATTTAAAGGCTATACGTCCAGAATTTTAAGACAGGAATTTCCCTATCTTAA
>NZ_FMUW01000017.1:0-76300 GCF_900101315.1 Blautia sp. SF-50 | reverse complement strand
ATCAGTCGGTCATTTTTTGCGGACAGTTCATACATGCTATCCTTTTCTGTTCTCTGCTCCTGCGTTTGCTCTCGTTTGATTTCTCCCTCCGTATCTTCTTGGCACAAGCAGGACAATACCTTGATGCACCAGAGCCCGGGACATATTCAACGCCGCACACCGTACAATTTTTAGCGGGCATTGCTGCCCACCGTTTTGTAGGTATGATATGTAATTCATCGACAAAGCCGATGAATTTATAGTAAATCTTGATTTCCTGCTTCACTGTTCCGTCTGCCATCTTCTCACGCTCCGAAACAAGTATCTTGTCTATGAGTGCGTTTATAACTGTTGCATCCAGTTCTTTTAAGCCTTGATAATTTCGGATAAGGGCGAGGAAGTCACGGATTCCCCGTGATTTCTCGTAGCTTTCATTAAGAGTTTCCGTCACCTCTTTCAGCCTTGCTTCAATTTCAAGCTGCTCTTTCTGGTATTTCCCCGACATCATCTCAAAATTCCGCTCGGTAATACGCTCCATGACCTTATCCTCGTAGAGAGAGGAAAACAGCCTGTCCAGTTCCGCAAGGCGTTTGTTCAGCTTCTTACGTTCTTTCTCTAATGCTTTCGCCCTGCTCTGGTCTGTTTCCGTGAGCCGCTTTTCTATGGCCCTGACCGCCTTTTCATCATTCACTGCCATATCCGCAAAACAGTTGATGTCGGCAAGAACGGCATTGAATAAATCCCTTGCTTCTATATTGTGGGCACTACACTCGCTTCTTCCGTTTCTTGCATAATTATTACATGAATACTGTACACAGTCGATAATCTCTGGGCGTTTCCTCCTGTGTACGTTCATTGCCCGCAGAGCACATCCGCAGTCCACACACTTGATAACGCCTGCAAAAATATTTACAAATCCTCCCTTGTTCTGTGGAAGCCTACGACTTGTAATAAGCTGTTGGACAATATCAAATTCCTCCTGCGTGACTATTCCCTCATGGGTATTGGGTATCACTTCCCATTCTTCGGGCAGCTTAGAGGGGCGTTTCTTGCTTTTCATATTGGCGGCAATCCGTTTGTAGCCTACAAGATTTCCCGCATATATCGGGCTTCTTAAAATGCTCCTCACGCTGTTCCCACTCCAAATATAGCGTTTGTCCTCGTTCCCCTCAAAATGACGTTCAAAGCCTGTTTCGCCACGCTCCGCCGCATAAGCGGCAGGGCGTAGGATATGCTGTTTATTAAGATGTCTGCAAATTTTGGCAACTCCATTCCCTTTTAATGCAAGGTCGAATATCTCTTTTACAACATGTGCCACTTTATCATCTATCAGCAGATGGTTGTGGTCGGCAGGGTCTTTGATATAGCCATAAGGGGCGGTAGTTCCCATGAATTTCCCCTGTTGAAACCTCGCCCGATATGCCGATTTTATCTTAACAGATATGTCAGCGGCATACATTTCGTTTAAAATGTTGCGGAAAGGCGTGATGTCCATAGCAGATTTATTCAAGGTATCTACGCCGTCATTGACCGCTATATACCTCACGTTATGCTCTGGGAAGAAAACTTCCAGATATAACCCACAATCAAGATAGTTTCTCCCCAGACGGGATAAATCTTTCGTAATCACGCAGTTTATCAGACCGCTTTCAATGTCTTTTATCATATTCTGGAAACTTGGTCTTTGGAAATTTGTACCAGAATAACCATCGTCCACATACGTTTTTGCTATGTGCCATCCCTGCTTTTTCACATAATCCGTGAGGATGGATTTCTGTGTCGCAATGCTCGCACTCTCGTTATCCGTACCATCGTCTTTAGATAAGCGGCAATAAATGCCGACTAAATAGATTTTCTTTTCTTCTTTGATTCCTGCCATACTGTAAAACCTCCGTATCTGTCCTATCTGTTTTCATGTCCCATTGCGTACATTCTAAGCGGACAGCCCCTCATTGTCGAAGGTGTCGCCCTCGGCAATCTTCTTCCGAATATCCTCGGAGATAATCGGGACAAACGCTTCTGTAACGGTCTGTGTGCCGACATATTCACGGCTGATTATCATCTGCACTGGTGCTTTTGGCACGATACGCTTTCTCTTTTTATCTGCTTTCTTATCCTCGCCCATACTTAAATCTTCCTTTCCAGACAGGGCAGGGAAGAGTTTGGAAATGTCCCCGCCCTGCCAATCAGATACCATTAATCCTCGCTGTTTAATTCTTTCTGTAATGCTTTAAGGAGTGCCGCCGCTTCATCAGCGTTCAGCGTGATTCCCTTGCCGCACTTTTCACGGTTCGGGGAAAAGCTGCGGATGTCATACTTCGGCTCTTTCCCATTCCATGAAATGAGATTGATTTCCTTTGTGTAGCCACTGTCGCCCGTAGACAATACTGCGATTTCCTTTACGATTTCATACTGGATTTCTCTCATTCTCCATACCTCAACTCTCTGTATTTACTTCCCGAAAAAAGAAGATTAGCGGCTGTCACGGTTGCGTTTCCTCTGCAACTCACGCTCCAAAAGTTTGATGATGGTTTCCTCCATCTGCTTCGGCGTTGTGTTCTTCGGAAAGTATTTTTTCAGCTTGCTTGTGTTGATTTTCAAGGTTTCTTTCTGGTTGCCCTTTTCCTCCGTCATAATCGCAAATATCGTATCCATGTCAAGCCGCCCGCTCTGGCTTAACTGTTTCATCCGCTGTGCCTGTGAGAGTGAGGGCGTTGCTTCTTCGCTCTCCATCGTGGCAAAGAGGTTTTCCTGCTCGTCTTTCTTCAAGAAGGACAGTTCCACCGCAGGCGTGAGGGCGATTTTCCCCTCGTCCACCATCTGCAAAATCGGCGGTATCAGTTCCGTCAGGCGGATAAAACGCTGCACGGTCATCCTGCCCACGCCGAAGCCCTGTGCCACCTTGTCGTCCGTCCGCAACTTCGTCACAACTTGTGACGAGGTTAAGTCTGTGCGGAAACCCTGCCGCTTCATGGCTTCGGATTTCATCTTGTAAGCAAACGCCCGCTCCGATGGCAGGATATTCTCACGCTGCAAATTGCTGTCTACAAGGGTGATGATGGCTCGGTCACGGTCTAAGGGCAGGACAAACGCAGGCACGGTATTTATCCCTGCAAGTTCAGAAGCACGGACACGCCGCTGTCCTGCAATCACTTCATAACCGTCCCCGTCCTCTTTCGGGCGTGTGATTATCGGCGTGACAATGCCAAATTCCTTGATGCTTTCCGCTAACTCTGACAGTGTTTCATCTTCTGCCACATGAAACGGATTGTCGGGGAACGGGTACAAGTCTTTGGTCTTTAACACCTTAAAATCCTGTTTCTTCATTCACATATCTACCTTTCTTTCGCTCTGCTTCTATGATTTTTCTGCAATTCTTCCAACACTTCGGGCGGTATTTTTGACAGCAGCCGCCCCATCTGCTCGTTGGTTCTCTGCAATTCAAATATCTTCTGATTCGCTTTCTGCACCTTTAGTTCCTGCTCGTACTTTTCATCACGCATACGCCCCGCATAGTCTGATTCCTGCCCAATTCTCTCTTTCAAACTGTCGATATACGCCTGCTGTTTCCCGATTTCCTTAGAGAATTTCTCCACGTCTGGCAGCCATGCAGAGAGTAAATCTAACGCTTTATCCCTTTTCTTCCCTGCGTTAAAGGCGTTGATGTCGGATAGGGCAGACACGATTTCTTCATACTGTTTATCAAGCCTGCCGCCTAATTTATAGAGCCATGTGGGGACGTGTTTCCGCTTGGTTTCCATTGAGGACTGCCCCCGTTCAAGCTGATTCCACCGTGAGGACATCCGCTCATGGTAGGCGGTCTGCCACTCGGATAATGATTTCTGGTTGCCTAAGATAGCTTTCGCTGACAGCTTATTGTCTGGCGTAATCGGCACAAAGCAGAGGTGCATATGGGGCGTTCTCTCGTCCATATGGACGACAGCGGAGAGGATATTCTGCTTTCCAACACGCTCCGAAATGAAGTCAAGAGCCGTCTGGAAATACGCTTTTTGTTCTTCGGGCGGTAACTGGTTCATAAATTCTGGTGAAGCTGTGATGAGCGTTTCCACCATCATCACGCTGTCTTTCCTTGTCCTGCACCCCGCTTCGGCTACCATGCGGTTAATCTCTTTCTTGTAGGTGTACTTTGGTGGTGCTATGAGATGGTAATTGTTTTTAGAGCGTTCCATATCTATATCTGGGTTGCTTTTGTAGGCTTCTTTCTTCCGCTCGTTGTGGCGTTCACAAGCCGCAACGCCGCCCGCTTTTCGTTTCTGGAAACGCAGGATTGCATAAGGCATAGGCGGATTCCTCCTTTCTTTCGGCGGGTGACCGTCCTTTGGGGTGACAGCGGTGACGGTGGTGACAGCAGTTTTGGGATACCCCCTGCCGACTGCCGCAACTGTCACCCTCACCCCCTGCATGACGGTCATGTCGATGATGACGGTGTTTTTGGGATACCCCCCTCGCAAGAGCCGTCACCGTCATGCCGCCATTCTTTTATCCGAAGCCGTAAGGCGTAGGATAGCAGGGCACAGCCCTGCCTTAAGGGAGTCCAGAGGGAACGTCTGGCACACGACTTTGCAGGGCAAAGTGTAGTGTGTTACACCCTGTAAACGCAGTCGGAAAAATCGGAATGATTTTTCTGACCGCAGGGGTGGTTTTACACGACCGAAAAGGGCGAGTAAATCTCACGCCTGCATTTTGCGTTTACGGGGTGTTCTCCCGTAGGGATGACAGCGGCAGGGTATCCTAAAATCACTGTCACCACCGTCACTGCTGTCACCCGCAGGGCAGAGCCGCCAGCTTTACATGGCTTTAAGCGTCAATGACAGTAACAGGGGGGTATCCTAATATCGCTGTCACCACCATCACCGCTGTCACCCGCCCTCCTTGCAAGGGCAATCCGCCTGCCGTCTTTCCTGCGGCTGTACTGGTAGCAGATACGGTTCTCGCTTAAAAATGTGGTGCGGTATTCATTCAGCCATTTCGTAATCACCGTGGGTATGGTTTCCGTTTCCCCCATAGCGGCTAACAGTTCCGTTGCCGTGCCTATCCATTCTTCCTTATCCCTCATAAAATCCACCAACCGAAAAAGGACATCTGGTATCGTTTCTTTCGCAAGCTGCTCCTGCGTTTTCCGCTCCACAAGCTCCCAACGGCAATCACGGAAACGCAGCGTGTATTCCTGATAAGGCGTGTCCCTGCCCGTCACATACAGCTTGGCGGTGTCAGACGCACGTTTCTCCTTTTCCAGAACAAAGGTAGCGTCCGCACTCCCCGTTAATCCTGTCGTCCCAGACACCTTGTTGAACACGTCGCTGTCATTCTGCTTTCGGATGTGGTGTACGACAATGACCGCCAGAGAGTGCCTGTCGGCAAAGTCTTTGATGAGGGAGATGTCCCCATAGTCGCTTGCATAGGCATTGTCTTTTGAAGCTGTACGGACTTTCTGCAAGGTATCAATGACAATGAGCCTGCTGTCTGGGTAATCTTTCAGATAATCTTCAAGCTGCACGATAAGACCGTCTGACAGCTTGCAGCTTGCCACGGCAAAGTGGAGCCGCCCGCTTGCTTCGTCCGTCAAACGAAATAACCTGTCCTGTATGCGGCAGAACGTGTCCTCAAGGCAGAGGTAAAGCACATCGCCCTCCATTGTCGGCATATCCCATAAAGGGATTCCCTGCGACACGCATAAGCATAGCTTCAGCATGAGCCAGCTTTTGCCTATCTTCTGTGAGCCGCAGAACAGCGATAAGCCTGTCGGGATAAGGCTGTCCACCACAAAGGATGGTTTCTCAAGCGGTTCATAAAGGAGCGTTTCGGCGTTGACTGTCTGTAACTTCTGCATGGCTTTCCTCCTTTCGGGCGGTGTCTTTGTTTTCGTTGCACATAGGCGTTGACCTCCTTAAAAATAGATTTACTCCCACGGAAAAAAGTGAGAGTATGTAATGCCGCCAATCCCACACAAATAAAAAACAGATTTCTTTTTCGGGCGGTGTCGGTCACGGTTGGAGATATTTCTTCAATTTCCGCCTTTACTTTCTCCTTTGCAATCGCAACAGATTTCTGTATTGCCGAAGCGGTGCAATGCTCCATAGCGGCGATTTGGTAAAAATTGAACTCATACTCGTAGTAGAGCAGGAAACGCCGCCTTTGTATCTCTGGAAGGCTCCCAACCGCCTTATAGAGCGTTTCATTCCGTTCTTCCTCAACCATGCGTTCATCAAGGCTCTTAGGCACACGCAACGCCCGTCTGTAAAGGGTTTCGTCCCATACCTCGTTAAACTCCCTGTGCCGCTCGTCCCATTAGAAAAGATTCCTGTTCCTGCGCTCCATCTGCCGAAACTCCATAAAGAACTGTTCCGACACTTCCAACTCGTGGGATTTGCCCTGCCCGTCCTTAAAGCTGATAAAATACCTTGTGCCGCTTTCCGTGGATTCCTCCCGAAGCGTGTATGCCTTAACCCTGTATGCCATCCTGTTGTCCTCCTGCAAAAAATGAGTGAGGGGATTTCCATCCCTCACCCAGTAGCCCGCAGGATGGCAGGCTGTTTTAGAAGCTATAAAATTTTCCGCAGCTTCTTCCGCAGATGGTCTAACCTCGCATAGATGGCACCAGTCGTCAAATGCACAAGCGGGGCAATCTCCTTTGTGGAATACCCCTGCATTTTCAGCAGGACGATTTTCAAGGTACGCCCGTCCACCGTGACTAATACTTGATAGAGATTTTCGCTCTCAATCTCTTCCAGTAACTCCGCAACCGTACCCACTTCCGCCTGCCGCTCCCTGCCTGCCATGTCCTCAAGATATTCCGCAACGTCATTCGTCCATCGGTAAAACCGCCTGTTGGAATTGAAGTCTGCCCTGTCCGCCATGCGTATCTGCTCAATGGTCGCTTCATCAACGCCGCACTCACGCAGCAGCTTTTCCTCCGCTTCTTTCCAGATACGCCATTTCCTGTCCTCCCGTCCGTGGTTGTATGCCATTCTTACTTCCTCCAATCAGAATTGATTGAGAGGGCAGAGAAAAGCCCCCTCATCTTCCCAAAGGAAAAAACAAGGGGGCTGAACGCTTTAAATTTTAATTTTCTATTATCTTTCTTAGTTTTATTAGGATTCTGGCTTTGCGTTTGTTTACAACGCTCTGGGTTATGCCCAACCTCGCCCCGACTTCACGCTCGGAAAGTCCGTCAAAAAAGATTGCCTGTATCAGCTCCTGTTCACTATCCGACAGCAAAGGCAGGGCGGCTTTCAGCCTGTCCACCATGACCGCATTGACAACGGTTTCTGCAATGTCCACCGCTTCATCAGTGATAAAGTCCAGAGGATTCCCCTCGCTGTCCGTAAATCCGTCGAGAGATAGCAGTCTATTCTTTGTATCTAATTTTTGCAGATAACGCCACCGTTCCTTGTCACGGTAGAAGTCTGTGTATTGCTCCCTCACGACTTCAAGCAGACAGCCTTGAATGGGGATAAACAGCTTGTCCATATAGGTCTGGTCGGATTCCCTGCAACGGCAGAACTCCGTGTAGGATAATTCCACATAGCCGCCACTTTCTCTGATATATACCTTTCTTGGTGCATATTTCACCATAAATACCTCCCATCTGAATTTTTGAAATGTAAAAAATCCAGATGGAGAGGCGGAGAACGACACCGCATATCAGAAACAGCCCTACGGCACTTTCCAACAAAAATCGACAAAAGAAAAACCGCAAAGGCTCTGTGACCTTTACGGTTATAGGAAATAGTAATTCTATTGTATGGAGATTGTACTTCTACTTTCAAGGTGAGAAGTACCGTTGCACTGGCAGAAATTTTTTTAACTGGTTTCCTGCCGTTCTCTGATATGCTATGTATTGATAAATTTTGCTTCGTATGAGCAGATAGATAACTGCCCGAAAAAAGGACATAAAAAAATCCCTCCAAATTTAAAAACAAATTCAGAGGGTAATTTAGGGTATAACAAAATAACCCACCCGAATATCGTTTTTTTTATTTGGTGAGTTTGTTCTTTCAAATACGAAACAAAAAGAGCCGATGATTCGTGAATTGTTCCACAATTTCATCGGCTCTGCGTCTTAAGCGTCTGGCTCTTTGATGACAGTTATCTTCAAGTTGTCAACTTTAATCAATCTTTCTTGTCTGCATTTTGGACAATAAAGGGGATAATTCTCCAAAACAGTGTCCTTCCTAATTTTATTACGGGTTTTGCTCCCACAAACAGGACACAATATCCATTCGCATTTCATCATAATTAGTCTCTAATCCTTTCAAATCTCATTTTATATGACTTTTGCAAGCTGTTAAGCTAACTTGTGGAACATATGCCGAACCTTATCTATACGGCTATTCGGGCGGCGGGGTTGGCAAATAAATTTACCAATAGCTGGCTGGTATCCTTTTAACTCTGTCAAGCAGACTCCCTGCCCATTTGTGAAATAAGTTAAATCGTTCCTGTATTCTTGAATACATCTAGCAGGGATTTCTCCTTTCAGAATGACCTCGTCATTCTTTATCTGAGTACTTACAATATCTGCACAATACCTTGGAGCATCATGATACGCCCGTGAGAGATATTCCTGCGGTGCATAAATTTCAAAGTGGAGATATGGCTCTAATAGTTCTGTCCCTGCTTTTTTTAAAGCCTGCTCCAATACGATAGGGGAAAGCAGCCGAAAGTCTGCGGGGGTACTTACAGGACTATAATACAATCCATATTCAAAACAGATTTTACAGTCTGTCACTTTCCATCCATACAGCCCCTGCTCGCAGCCATAAAGAACCCCCTCCATAACCGCATTTTGGAACGATTGATTTAAATATCCAAGTGAAACTCTGCTTTCATACTGCACTCCGCTTCCAATAGGGAGCGGCTCTATGGACAACCCGACAGAAGCCCAGAAAGGATTTGGCGGGACTTCTATGTGGATGGTATATTCTGCTTTTCTAAGCGGTCTTTCCATATATATAACAGTAGGCTCTTTTATTTCTGCCTCCACATGATATTTTTCCTCAAGGATGGCACAAATGACTTCCATCTGCACATTCCCCAAAAAAGAAAGTATAATCTCATGCGTTGTAGTATCCACATAATATTTTAAAAGAGGGTCGCCATCTGAAATTTCTGTAAGTGCCCCAAGCAATATTTCCCGCTGTTCAGATTTCTTTACTGCAATCGTTGTTTGGAGCATAGGGAGAGGATTTTCAATAAATTTTCTCTGCGGCAACAGTATTTCGTTCCCCAAAATACTGTTTAGCTGCAAAACATCATTTGGTAAAATTACAATATCACCAGAGCAGGCTGTATCGGATGAATATAATTCACCGTTTGTCGGAACACACATCTCTGTGATTTTTATTTTCTCTTTTTCAGATATTCTAATAACATCCCTCAAATGCAATGTTCCGCTATATATACGCACATAAACAAAACGCCGCCTTTTCTCTGAATATTCAATCTTAAAAACCTGCCCGCATAGTTCAGATTGACCTTCAGGCGTTGATGAATAAAATTTACTGGCAATTACTTCTATAAGCTGCCGAATCCCCAGATTGTTTTTAGCGCTTCCGTGATAAACGGGAAATAACGTTCCGTTTTGGAATCTCCTGTTTTCTTCCTGTTCCAGTTCTGACATTTTAAACGGTTTCCCTGACATATATTTCTCTAATAGTTCATCGTTTCCCATAATTACCGCATCCCACTGTTCCATATCGTCATTGTCCGTTACATTTATATGGGGATGCTGCCCAACCTTTTGCTTCACTATAATTTCCGAAGAAAGCTTTGCTTTCATTTCCCGATATACCATTGGCAAATCAATCCCCTCTTGGTCAATTTTATTGATGAAAAAAATTGTCGGAATCTTCATTATCTGTAGTGCATGAAACAGTATACGGGTCTGTGCCTGTATGCCATCCTTTGCAGAAACTAATAATACTGCTCCGTCTAATACGGATAAAGAACGGTATACTTCCGCCAAAAAATCCATATGGCCTGGCGTATCTATAATGTTGACTTTTACATCCTCCCACTGAAAAGATGTCACTGCTGTCTGGATAGTGATTCCCCTTTGACGCTCCAAATTCATTGTATCTGTCCTTGTTGTGCCTTCATCTACGCTCCCTAGTTCTGCAATTGCACCACTGGTATACAATAAACTTTCCGTTAATGTTGTCTTTCCTGCGTCAACGTGAGCCAGAATGCCTAAGTTAATTATTTTCATGTGATTTTCCTCCTATCAACACCCAAAAAAGGGCATAAAAATACCCAGTGATAAATACTCCTATCACTGGGTAAATAACTCCAATAGCCCCAAAACACTTATATGTTTTCGGGCATATAAAATTACATGATAAAAGTATTCTTAAACTGGGTACAAAAAACTAAGCCCCATATTAAAAGTGAAACGGGACTGCTACTTTTTGTTCCCACTATCAAATTGACAGTTTATTTAAGAATACCTTGCCGCATATTTATTAACTCCTTGTATAATACTGAATCTAATTATATTCCTTAACCCTTTATTTGTCAAGCTGACAAACTAAAGCAGAAAAAGCGGCAGGATTTCCCCCTGCCACTAATCATCTGTTTATGCAAAAATAATTTCCTTTTCCACAATCTCCCTCGCACAAGCCCTTATGTTATTGAGGCATCCTGTCCATTCTAAGGCGTTTTCTGCCTTTAGCTGTTCCGTTATGCCCTGTGCCTGTTTCATACCCTCTATGAGCCTTTCAAAGCGTTCCTGTGCCTGTCTGTTGATGTCGGCAAGGTAGGCGTTTAGCCTGCCGCTTGTAAGAAGATTGGTGTATGTAACTTTACGGTACTGTTTTAGATAATCTAAATGCCGTTGCCCCCAGATGCCTATTGCCTGTTCTTCTTCGGCGGGTACAGTTAAGCACGGTATCAAATAATCCCCTTGCCTTTCGTATTTGCCGCCCAGTTCCTCAAATAATGATTTTGCCATTGTCTGTTACCTCCACATTCTTTTTTATTTTGAATGTCCGCAAAATCCGTCCTACATCTGAAGGTCGCCACGGACAATCTACGTCGTGAAGTGCAATAAGTTTATCCTGCACATTCGTTCCTGCTCCCATCTTCTGAGTAGAACCAAGAAGCACTCTGACCTCTCCCTTACGGGTCTTTTGGAACAGTTCCTTTTTCTTCATATCCGTGTCGGCTTCGTGTATGAACTTCACTTCACTTTCCGGAATACCTCTCTCAATCAGCTTCTTCCTGATGTCGTTATAGACGGAAAATGTTCCGTCATTCTTCGGAGTAGACAAGTCGCAGAACACAAGCTGTGCCGATTTCTTGTCGGTATTTTCTTTCCATATCCGATAGATGTTATCGACGCAGGCATTGATTTTACTGCCCTCAAAATCAGGCAGCATATCGTTGAGCATACGCTGGTCAAGAGCCAGTTTTCTTCCGTCATTTGTGATTTTCAGCATATTATCTACGCTTGAATCCACGCCACCACCACGCACCTGCTCGGCTCTTTCCGCAAGGGAAGCAACCATTTCTTTCTGCATTTCTGACGGCTTTACTGCAATGTTATGGTACTTTGCTTCCGGTACTGGCAGGTTCAACATATCTGCTGTCTTAATATCCGCAACCTCTTTGAACATTGCCATAAGTTCAGGCAGGTTATAGAATTTTGCGAACCTTGTCTTTGCTCTGTATCCAGTTCCTTCAGGTGTAAGTTCCACTGCCGTAATGGTTTCTCCGAAAGTGGAAGCCCAGGCATCAAAGTGCTGCAACCCATTTTTCACAAGCGTGCTGTACTGCAAATATCGCTGTATCGTATAGAGTTCCACCATACTGTTTGAGATAGGTGTACCCGTTGCGAACACGGTTCCTCGCCCTCCGGTAATCTCGTCAAGGTAACGGCACTTCATAAAGAGGTCGGAAGATTTCTGTGCTTCCGTCTGTGCGATACCGCCCACATTACGCATTTTTGTATAAAGATAAAGGTTCTTGTAATAATGGCTTTCATCAACAAAAAGCCTGTCTACACCAAGTTCCTCAAAGGTTACAACATCATCTTTTTTCGTCTGGTCATTGAGTTTATCAAGTTTCTGCCTGATAGATTTCTTTGACTTTTCAAGCTGCTTTATGGAGAAGTTTTCCCCTCGGTTTCGCTTGAGTTCCGCAATTCCTCCGGTTATCTCCTCAAGCTGCTGTTCTAAGATTGCTCTCTGTCTTTCAATGGACATCGGGATTTTTTCAAACTGTGAATGTCCGATGATAACTGCGTCATAATCTCCAGTTGCAATCCTGCCGCAGAACTTTTTACGGTTCTTGGTTTCAAAATCTTTCTTTGTTGCGACAAGAATATTCGCCGCCGGATAGAGCTGCAAATACTCAGCCGCCCATTGTTCGGTCAAGTGATTTGGTACAACAAACAGTGACTTGTTACAAAGCCCAAGCCTTTTCGACTCCTGTGCTGCCGCTACCATTTCAAAAGTTTTTCCTGCTCCGACTGCGTGTGCAAGAAGTGTATTTCCTCCGTAAAGGATATGAGCAACCGCATTTTTCTGATGTTCCCTGAGTTCAATTTCAGGATTCATACCATTGAAGATGATATGACTTCCATCATACTCACGAGGTCTGACACTGTTGAATTTCTCATTGTAGGATTTGCAAAGCCTTTCCCTGCGTTCAGGGTCAGACCATATCCAGTCCTGAAATTCCTGCTTAATCATTTCCTGCTTCGACTGAGCAATTGCTGTTTCCTTTTTATTCAGGACAGCTTTTTTCTTTCCCTCATCATCTTCGATATAATCAAAGATACGCACATCTTTTAAGTTCAGCGTTTCCTCGATAATCTTATAGGCATTGATGCGGGAAGTTCCGTAAGTGTTATATGCCCTTACATTTCCTTTGTCGTAAGATTTGCCCTCAATATTCCACTCACTCGTAAATGGAGAGAAGTGAACTTTGATATTCCACTGTGCATAGCGTGGTGTTTCAAGCAAATGAAAGATAAACTCCTGCACATCGTCCGGTGGCAGCCAAGTTGCACCAAGTCGTACGGAAATTTCACTTGCAGTCAGGTCTTTCGGCTGCACCTTTTGAAGTGCTTCTACATTGACCTTATAATCTTCCGGATAGAGTTCTGCCGAGTTCTTTGCAATTCTCAGCTTCTCCCTGACATTACCCGAAAGGTATTCATCAGCCATCAGATACTTCGGTTCGTAAGAATTTCCATACTCATAAAGCGGATTTAAAAAGATAACACCCTTTAAGTCCTCAAAGATTTCATTCTCCGATTTACCGGAAAGCTCCATCATATAGTCCATATCAATCGTGGCTTTTTCTCCAAGAGATACCGCCAACGCTTCGCTTGCCGTATCAACAAAAGTAACCGGAGTATGCGGCTTAATTGTCCTCTTAGAAAACATATCAGCCTTACGCTCCAGTTCTCCGTCCTCTCCGATTATCTCCAATGCGGAAAGCAAAGAGAATGAACTGTCCTGCGAGAAAGCAGAAGTATTTGCACGGCTGTTAATGAGTCCGTACTTACCTGAAAAGGTATCATAAAGTCTGTTTAATCGCTCCTGCTCCGCTTTGATTTCGCTGTCAGGGTAATCTTCTGTCTGCAATTCAATCAGCGTTCTGACGGAATTTCTAATAGCAATCATACCCTTAATTCGGTTCTCTGCGGTTGCCGACACTTCCACCGGAGTCATACGGGAATTTTCACGATAGTAGATTTTATTGTCCACCACCGTATAGGAAAAGTTTCTCACTGTCGGGTCTGCCGGAATAGAATTATCTTCCTCCTCCAGTTCTTCCTCGACTTCATATTCTGTGATTTCTCCGTGAATATTTGCTACTGCATCATCAAGCTGTGCTGCAAGGTCTGCATTTTCATACGGTACACAAGTTGCTTCCATACCGAAACGCCCCGATACCATTTTCATTTCTCCAAGTATCATTTCGGGGTGCTGCACAAAATAAGAGTTCATCTTAATTCCGTTCTCATCGGTATCAAGATAAACCCAATCCGGCTCAATATCTATCAGTCTGTCACGCTTTTGTAGGATAAGAATATCCGAAACGACTTCCGTTCCTGCATTACCCTTAAAGGTATTATTCGGCAATCGAATTGCTCCAAGAAGCTCTGCTCTCTGTGCAATATACTTTCGTACTGCTAAAGTTTCCTTATCCATTGTGCCTTTGCTCGTTACAAGAGCCATCACACCGCCGGGTCTTAACTTATCAAGGGACTTTGCAAAAAAGTAATCGTGTATCAGGAACTTATGCTTGTCATACCTTTTATCCGATACCTTAAAATCTCCAAAAGGCACATTACCAACCACTCCATCAAAGAAGCTGTCCGGCAGATTGGTTTCTTCAAATCCTTGTGCCGCAATGGTTGTTTTCTGGTAAAGCTGCTGTGCAATCCCTGCGGAAATCGTATCAAGTTCCACACCGTAAATCTTACTGTCCTGCATTGCGTCCGGCAGCATACCGATGAAATTACCGATACCGCAGGACGGCTCTAACAAGTTGCCTTCCTTAAAGCCCATCTGCTCCATTGCCTTATAAATGGCTGTTATTACTTCGGGCGGCGTGTAGAACGCAGTCAATGTGCTTTCTCTTGCCGAAGCATATTCCTCCGGTGTTAATACCGAAGAAAGTTCCAGATATTCAGTTGCCCACGCTGAATTATTTTCATCAAAGGCTTCTGAAAGTCCACCCCAACCGACATACTTTGATAAGATAATCTGTTCTTCAGGAGTGGCAAATCTGTTTTCTTCCTGACATTTTTTAAGAAGCTGTATCGCCATAATATTTCTGCGGAAGCGTTCCTTTTTACCTACCGTTTCAACCTCATTTTCTCTGAGATTAAAGGTATGACGGTCTGCCATAGGCACATCAGGGTGCAGGTCAAAGCCTTTGACCTTTTTCTTCTGCTCCCAAGCCGGAACTACCGGCTCAGGCTCTTTATCATAACCGTTTCCTATGCGATACCCCTGACGATGCATCTCATCATAGCTGTCAAATCCTGACTGTGAAGCTACTATCTCTCGATAATCCTCAATCGGCATACTGCCCATATTGGTCTGAACTTCTTCCGCTTCATTTCTTTCTTCGGCAGGTTCTTCCTTCACAATCAAATGCTCATTCATCGGGTTCTCTCGCACTTTTCTGTCAAACTCTGTGCGTGAAAATTCCTTATTGAACAGTGGCATATCATAGTCATAGAGCATTACTCTCTCATCATCAACAGATAAGATTTCATACTCAGAAGCACCGATATACACCTTATCGCCAAGATGATATTCATACTGCACATCTTGCGGCTGTTCTGCTTCTTCAGGTTCTTTTTCGGTTGGTTCAACCTCTTGTTCCGGCGGTGCATTAGAGAGTATCTCACGATTTCTTTTCGTTTCCGCAATTTTGGCTCTGCGTTCCTCTTGGCTTTCAAGCCATCGAGGATAGTGTTCTTTTTCCTTTGGATTTAAGTATCTGTCCATTCTGATAAGTTCCCCGATACGCTTCTCCACCTGCGACCACGAAAGTGTAATATGTGGATTTTCTTTACCGATACCTTTCGTAATCGTAATACCTTTTCCGTCGTGGCTCTCATCAATTCCCGCTCCGATTATGACGGGATAAGAGCCTCCCCAACCGTACTCATTTTTCAAAAAGTCTGCATTCTCTTTTGCAGAAAGGCTTTTTTCAAACTGTTCATAGATACGCATTTTACCCTCAGAAAATCCGCTTCCATTCGTAAGAACAGCGTCGATAATCTCCTGAGAAAAAGTAAAGGCAGAGGGTTTCTTTTCCTCTGCCTGACCGTCTAATATGAATGTCATCTGACCGTCCATCGACGGTAATGGTTTTATGCTGTCGCTTAATTCTCCCAGTAATCGCATAGCTTCAAAGTGTCGGGCAATAACAGCCCAATCATAAAAGCTCTGTGCGGTTCTGCTGTCATATTTGCCCTCCCACAAATGCAGAACATTTTCAAAGGTCTTATATCCTACTGTCCTGCCGTCCTCTAAGGTAAGCTCTGTATAATCATTATTGAAAATGCTCTTTATATACTCTGTGCGGTCTTTGTTATCAAGATTGCGTTCATAATAATCTTTGATTTCTTCCAGACTTGCCGACAAATGCGGTGTTGTTCTGAGAATTTCATTGATTACCTCATCACGCCCAAAGAACGGAAGGCTTTTGTCCTCGTGAGTTCTATCGTAATACTCTAAACGAATATCACTTCCGCTTTCACGATTTCCTGTGCCGAGCTGCGAAGAGCGTTCATCAGACGAACCCATTTCATCATATCCTCTGCTTTCATCTGTTCGGTCACTCCCTCTTTCTGTGCCATCTGGCTCAGGATTGTTTCTTCCATCTTGCTGGCTCTCTGTTCCACTTCCGCCAAGTGCTGTGTCAGTTCGCCCCTCGTCAGGAGATTGTAGTAAAGGACTCTGTGATGTTCCTTCAGAAACTTTCTCCTCATCTGAGCGTATCTGCCCAAAGTCACTTCCGGCTGCTGTGGAAGTTTCAGGTTCGGAAGGCTGTAATCGCCCACCATTGAGTAGGTCAGTTCGTTCATTGTCCAAACTCCTTTCGTCGTTATTTTCAACCTTATTGTATTCATTTCTGTCCTGACCGACAATTATGCGATTTTGACGGTTAAGTGCGGTAATTGTTTTAGATACTTCCGTCAATCCCATCTCTGCAATATCACTGGTGGCAAAGCCAAGTGCATTGAGTGTTTCCTGTGTATTGAAATTGGTAACATCTCTGAAATCGTCAAGTTCAAAATAGCCGTCCGTATCAACACCAAGCCTTGACATCATCATATATGCCACACTGTTTGCTACGACATTTTTATAAATGGAAGCCACAATATCATTGTCCACTTCCTCAAGGAAACTGCCCTCGGTTGCATAGTAAAGGTCTTGCAGATAATCAGGGATATTATCCTCTGCCGCATTTCTTGCTGCTCCCATAATTGCTTCGGCAAGACTGCTCTTATTCTCAATCTCTCCGAAAGTGCTTTCCAATGTTTCAATCACATCTGCTTCGTATTCCTGACGCATATTCCAAATTGGAACTGTTCTTGAATATCTGCTTTCGTGGGTATCTGAAATATCAAAGTAATGCGTCAGTCTTTGCCTTGTACGGTTCTCATCAGCAAAAACAGCAATACCTCTTGCACCTCGGTTGACCCATCTGCCAAAAATTCTGTTCCACTGTTCTATCTCAAGAACCGCTGTTGCGTCAGGTCGCTGTGCATATACAAGAAGCTGTTCGTCATAGCGTAACTTATAATTTCGGCAAGCCGAAGCCAAGAATGCCTGCCAGTTCTGAGGATTCGATACAACCGTTTTGCAGGTGCGGTTGTAAAGCTCAGAAATAAGGTCATATTTTCGTGCCATTACCCTTGCACCTCCTTATCGTTTCTTATCTCTGCTCCTGCATAGCAGGCTCTTTCTTCTCATTGTTACCTTTATTTTTTACTGCTTCATCAGAACCTCCGCCCAAATACGAAAAGAGTTTACCGGACTTTGTATTCTTCTGAAGCTCCATAATCACACCCATATCGGGAATCGTGATATTCGGAATTTTCAGGATTGATTCCATATCAAGCTGCTGCAACTTTTTCTCCGTATCACAACCGGAGTCAAAGAGTTTATTCAGTACCTTGACCTTATTCTGAAAAGTTGCTTTGTCTTTCACGAAAATACCTCCTTAGCCAATGTTGATTACAATAGAAATACCGCCACTCTGTTCTTCTTTCTGCGGATTGCGTGAATACTCAGGGAAAAGGGACTGTACCCTCTGTCTTGCCCTGCGTATGGTTTCAAAACAAGGAAGTCCGTATGCCCTGTAATTAAAGACAATATCCTCAAGCGGAAGTTTTCCCGCAGGAATATATCCGTATCGGTTGTAATAATGCAGAATGAGAAGCATATCATCATACCTCGACATCGGGCATTCCTTTAAGATTTCAAGCACTCGGCTCTCCACCGTTTTCTGTTGTTTCATAGTGTTCCTCCAAAAAATAAAGGGACAGAGTTTTTTACGCTCTGCCCCCGACTGGTTAATATTCGGTTATTTTTTACTTCTTACGGTTTTTAACCTGAAGAAAGATAAAGCCGCCGACGATAACGACGACTAATGCGATAGCGATAATTGTCTTTGCTTCCATTACTCGTTACCCTCCTTTTTCTTCTTTTTGTGTGCAACAACAGAAGTTACGGCGATACCGACAGCAGAAAGTCCGGCAAGGACATACCAAAGTTTCATATTGGTATCATCTCCTGTTTTCGGAGTATCCCTCAACTCATTGTGCATTTTTACAACGGCTGTTTCATCAAGTTTGATAGTAACATTCTGGTCGGCAGGTGTGATATATGCGGCAGACGCATTGTTTGCCACTTCTGATACGGTATATTCGCCAATACGAAGTCCCTCAATCACGATTTCGCCGTTCTTATCTGTTTCAAATGTCATATCATAGCCGTTTGCTCCGGTTACTCTGAATGCAAACCCTTTAACCTTACCGTCCGAAGATGTCTTGACGATTTTCAGTGTTCCACGCATAGCTTCATTGATAAATCCAACACCTGCCTTATTCTCAACAGAATAAGTTGTTTCGTCTTTCTCAATGAAAACCGAGTATTCTCCCTTATCAAGCAGGAAGCCCTCCGGTGCTTTTGTTTCACGGACAATATATTTTCCGTAAAGCAACTCTTTCATCTCATAAATTCCGGTTTCGGTTTCTTCAAGATTTCCGATAAGTTCATCGCCATCATCAATCTTTCCGTTCTCATTGGTGTCCTTATACACCTCAAAGGTTGCACCCGTAAGTTTGTTATCCGGATATTCAGCGTCCACCTTCGTGAGTCTGATATTACCGCGAACATACTCATTGACAATCTCGATTTCAACTACCTGCTCGGCTTCGCTGATATTGACTTCATACGCTTTTTCATCAAGAACAAATCCCTTTGGCTGCTCGATTTCTCTTACAATCCATTTGCCATAAGGAACTTTTGCAAAAGAAAAACTACCGTCTTTTGCAGAGGTAGTTGTCATAAGTGCAGTATCCTTTGTAAATTCTGTTTCTTCAGCTTTGAAGATACCGATAACAGCACCCTCAAGTGCTTCTCCGTTCTCATCAACCTTCTTACCTGATACAGAACCATAGATAAGTTCATTCTTGATTTCTTTTCCGTCATTCACTTTGATTTCAACCGTTGCGGTATCCTGACCTGCATATTCAAATACAATCGGATACTTCATATCAGAGAGAACATAATGCTCATCGGTTGCAATCTCTTTGACATAGTATTTGCCAAACGGAAGGTCTGACTTCATAACAGCAGTTCCATTTTCATTTACGCTGACAATCTCAATCAGTCCATCAGCCGGAATAACTGTACCGCTTGCAGATACAATATCTTCTGCGGCATAAAGACCAAAGCTGATATTTTTGATTTCTCCGTTGTCGCCAATACCAAATGTCTTATCCTTTTCAATGGCTTTTGCAAGGCTTACCTGAACTTTCTGTCTTTCGTTATAGAACGATGTGGAAGTTTCGGTAACAGAGATATTCTGACCTGCATAAGTAAGTTCCACCGTATGTGTTTCGCCACTGACTACCATTCCGTAAGGTGCGGTAATTTCCTTGACCTCGTATTTTCCGAGATAAAGTTCTTTGCTTTTCACAAATCCATCAGAACTTGTTGTGATAGTATCTACCACTTCGCCCTTTGAATAGCGGAGTGTACCGTCCGGTGTGCTAATATCTTCCGCAGCACGGACTTCATAAACTGCACCCTCAAGTCCTGCCACTTCATAAACAGGCTGATAGATAACATCACTGTCCTCAGAACCGCTTACATTGACACCGCTAAATACTTCTCCTGTCTTTTCAACCGTGATAGTACCTTTCTGTGCCATATTCGGCTTATTGACCTTCACAACAGTTACGCCACCTTCCTCTGTGGAATTTTCTTCCGTAATATCAAAATATACCGGAGTATCATCAAGTACATATCCGTATGGAGCTTGTACCTCTACGATAGAATATCCCTTGCCGTAATCCAATTTCTCAGGTGTTACAAGAGAACCATTTGCGTCAGTATAGAACACATCAATCGTGGTCGGTGTCGGATAAGTAAAGGTCATTTTGACCTGATTGCCCTGCGGGTCGTAAATCTTAAATCCTGCTCCTGCATACGGAATACTCTTTCCGCTTTCTGCGTCCACCTTGACTACATTGACAAAGCTTTCAAAGTTACGGTTATTGATGAGGTAACGGTAGGTCTGTGCATTCTGTGAAATGAACACATCAAAATCGTCCATCATCTCTCTACCTTCCCAACCGGAAGTCTGGTGTACGGTATAAATACCATACGGCATATCTTTTGTCTGACCGAAGCCATTTTCATCGCAAACGATAGTATCTCTCTCGTCTTTATCGGCTGCGTCATAGCTTCCGGCAGATTTCAGATAAATCTCAAAGGAAGCACCCTTTTCAGGAGTTTCGATTTTTGTTTCTCCGTCATCGGTATGTTTAATGATAGCCACATTACCTTTGATTACCTGCTCGGTTACATCATTGGAAGTAAGGTTGTGTTCCACCTCATAAAGTTTCGGGTCTGCACCAACCTTGTGAATGGTCTTATCAAGGAGATAGCCTTCACTCGGTGTAATTTCTCGGATTGTCCAGTCAGTATCACAAACATATTCTTTGGTAGTGAACTGACCGTTTTCATCAGTAACATACTTATCAACAAGCGTTTCTCCCTTATAGATACCGTAAACTGCTCCTGAAAGTTTAGCATTGCCCTGTGCTTCGCCCTTTTCAGCGTCACTCTTTGTTACTGTTACAGTAAATTTCTTCAAAATATTATTGAAGTTTCTTGTGGTTACTTCCTTCCACTTCACTGGTGCAGTCTGATTTTTCGGCACAACATAACGGATAGCTGTGTCTACTTCTTCAAGGGTATATGGTTCAGAACCACTGATAAGCACATCTTTGAAAGTTGCCACACCGTTTTTGTCTGTAACTGCATACTGGTCAACGGCAGCACCGGAAAGAGAAGTACCGAAAAGATGGAACTTCACACCTTCTACAAGATTATCTTCTGAGGACTTAACCACCTGAAGGTCGCCACGCTTCAATTTGTTATTGAAAGTGACCTTTGCAACCTGTCCTGCCACAACGGTAACTCTATGTGTTTCCTGCGGCTCGTACTTATCGTATGCCTGCTCGGTTACGGTATAGATACCCGGCATAAGGTTATCAATCTGGAACTTACCGCCATTGGCTGTTGTAACTGTCTGATTGATACCGTTTCCGGTAATCGTAAAGTTAATACCGTCAACCTTGCCGTCCTCACTGGTCTTTACAATCTGACAAGAACCATAGCTGACTTTCATCTTCACATAGCCGTTGATACTGTCGCTTACTTCCTGAGCATAGCTGACAACATCTTGCACACTGGAATTTTGGTTGTGTTTACCCTCTGACCATACAACCACACCTCTGCGGACTGCATTTTTCTTGGTTGCGGTAATGGTAAATTCCTTACTCGGTGCAGTGTCCATAGAAACCGTAAGTTTGTTGCCATCTACCGAAAAACTCACTCCACTAATGCTTGCCTTAAAATCATACTTTGAAAGCACATTGTTGGAATCTGTCAGAGTAGTTGTGTATTTGCTTCCGTTCCATTCAAGCTCTATTGTCTTTGCCGAACCTGAAGATTTATTACAGAAACTTGGTACTAAGCTATGATTCTGAACACTCTGTACCATACTGTCATAATAGCTGAAAATCTTACTGCGGAGTGGGTGACTTGTACTTACCACATCTTTTACATTGCTGTATCCGCTTGTAGATTTGTGGTTGAAGTTTGCGTCACGTTCTCCGATGACTGTTTCCCAGATAAGAAGCTGCGTTGCGTATGCGTGTGCAATGCTGTTTGCAGCGTCCGCATTCTGAGATTTCCAACTCAAAGAAACTCCTCCACGATAACCATACTGCATAATACGTCCGATAAACATACGGATTTCATCGCCGGAGATAACACCGTTTGATGTGATGTTATTGAAGTAATTCTCATCATACTTTGTCATCGACTGTCCATCTTTCAAAGGAACTCCCGGCTCAATACAATACGCAATATTTCCGCTATACGAACCAAGTACCTTCAAATTCGTGCGAGGTGCTTTTCCACTGTGCCAACCATTTACAAATGACAGATTATTGTGTCCCCATACACCGTCGTAATTAGCGTCGCCATCACGGGGAAAATCAACCATATAGACATTGGTTTTCTCGCCCGAAGCAGCAAATGCCGTGGTCGAGCCAATGCCTGCAAAAGTTGTCACACACATAAGTGCCGCCATCACAAGCGAAGTGACTCTTTTGAATTTTGACTTAATCATTGCTAAATTTCCTCCTTAAAACTGAAAAACACACCGTATCTCTACGATGTGCCTTAACTGATTTTTTACAGCAGAATAACCTGCCGAAAAACAAATGCGGTTTTTTCGTTAATTTTTCATTTTACCATACACCTCCAGTCCGTTCCTATTGTGCGATTGCCCCTTAGAGATAGACATATACTTTGAGATAGTTATATTCAAGTGAGATAGTATATATCATTTTCGGTAGGTAAAAGTATAACTAAGGGGTTAGAGTGTGAGAAAGGGGAACTGTAAAACAGGCTATCTGCTGTCACGCTCTGCACGGTTACGCAAGAACTTGTTATAATGTTCCAATGCCTTGCAGACAAAATCCTCCGTCTGACTGACGGGAATGTTTTTCGGGATAAGCTGTCTTACTCTGTCACCCCTCAACACGATTTTTTCCTTTTGGTTCGGCTTTTCCTCAGACATAACAGCGTGGATTGCTTCTGTTGTAAGGTTGCCCTCGTTGAATAACTTTCGCATACGGATTGTCTGGTCGTGTGACGGAGTTGCGTCATTCAGGTCTATTTCATCAACCACATCACGCTGGCAATCTTCATCAAGATAGGAAAGTTCTACGGCAGGACGCATTTTAATACGCCCCTCGTCAACAAATTCAAGCAGTTCAGGAACAAGGTTTGTAAGGCGTACATAACGGTGTATCTGATTTCTACTGTCGCCACATTCCTCGCTCATTAAATCAAGACTTTGCTTTCCTCGTAAATCAATCCCCACTGGGGATGCATTTTCTTTGCTCGGTCTGCCTACTTGCCTTTTCATTGCTTCCAAACGCATTTTATAGGCAAAGGCTTTTTCACTCGGCAATATCTCTGACCTCTGGAAATTACTCTCAACCATTAAAATGGTCGCTTCATCTCTGTTCAGGTCTACAATCTCACTTCTCAGTGTTTCAAATCCTGCCAGTTCACACGCTCGCTTTCGTCTGTGTCCTGAAACAAGTTCGTATCTGCCGTCCTCTTTCTGCCTTACCGTTGCCGGAGTAATCACTCCTCTTTCCTTGACACTCTCCACAAGTTGCATCATATCTTCATCGTCCCTGACCTTAAACGGGTGGTCTGGGAAATCATCAATCAGCTCCAACGGAATATCTCGGATTTTTGAAAGCTGTTCTTCATCTCTCTGTGCCTGCGTGGTAAATAAATCATCGAGCTTCGTGAGAGTGAAGTCGCTCTTTCTTCCTGCCATCGGCTAACACCTCCTTTGTAAATTCAGCGTATGCCTTAGACACTGTGCTGTTTGGCTCATAAGCATAAATGCTTTTGCCTTTGGAAGAAGTTTCAGCAGCTTTTACGGCAATCGGGATTTGTGTTCGATACATTCTTATCTGATTGCCGAAGTTTGCCCTGAGTGCTTCCACCGTACTCTTTGCAAGGTTTGTTCGGCTATCCACCAAAGTAAGCAGCATACCGTCTATCTTAATATCCGGATTGATATACTTCTTTACTTTTGAAATGGTCTGCACAAGCTGTGTCATACCCTTTGCAGGCAAATACTGAGCCTGAACCGGAATAATAACACTGTCTGCCGCCGATAAAGCATTGAGCGTAACCATACCAAGTGAAGGCATACAGTCTATAATTACATAATCATATCTGTTCTTCACTTGATTCAGATAATTCTTGAGGGTAGTTTCTCTGCTCATTGCGTTTACAAGGTTAAATTCCATTGCTGAAAGCTCAAGGTTTGCCGGAACAAGGTCAACACCTTCTTCGTGGTGCAGGATACCAACCATAGGGTCTGTCATCGTTTCATTGATTACATCTGTGAGTTTCGTTGCAAGCGTGATACCCAAGCCGTCTGTATCCTGCCAACCAAGACAAGTCGTTAAATCGCCCTGCGGGTCTGCGTCTATGAGCAATACTTTCTTGCCCTGCATTGCAAGCCCGACTCCGAGATTAACTGTTGTGGTGGTCTTTCCGACTCCGCCTTTCTGGTTACATACGGAAATCGTTTTGCAGTTTGACACTTCTTTTTGCCCTCCTTTCTGAAAATTCATAGCCACCGCATTATGGCTATGTACCTGACCGACTCATTTCCTAATCGGTCATAGCAATATTTGTTCTCAACACCCCTTGCCAAGCAAAATGCTTATGGGAAGTCACTAAGGAACAGACTGCTTATCTGTATCATAGGGTTCTAACCTCTGCCGGGTACTCCGCCAGCTCCGTAGAGAAGTATCATTATCATTCTGACTGTCATCGCCATATCAGGGGCAACCTGATACTCATAGCCGGAGTTCTCGCTATTCTGAAATACAGAAATCACGGCGTACCTGCTAAAGTGGCTATCATCAGAAATAAAGTCTTAGTGAATGACTTATTCAATTTTCAAGCGAAAAGGCTTCCGTTTTTGCTATCCGGAATGAACCCCTTCACTCATTTGGACAAAGGGGTATGAAATGCACACCCAAAATCGCCGCTTTTCCGAAAATATTTCAAAAAAATTTTTGAAATTAAAAAAGCCGCCTGCTCCGGTTAGGAAACAGACGGCAAAACACGTTCTAAATGTATTCAATTTTCAATTTCTTTTTCTTTGCTCCAAGCACTTTACAAAGGACATCATCTACTGCATCGGTGTATCGTCCCTGAGCTGCTAAATTGTTCTTCAGTTCAATGAGTGATTGTATCACTCGACTTCGTTCTTCTTCATTTAAGTATAGATGATAGGTTTTCTCTCTCATTGGCTATCCCTCCATCTTTCAAATGTATTTTTGATTATCTCCACATCTTCCTCTGTATCAGAAGAAATAAATATATGTACGCTCTGAAAAATTTTCTTTAAACTGTCTGCATAATTCAGTTCTGTACCTTTCATCGGCAGCTTAATCAGCCTTATTCCTCGTTGCTTACACATATATGCTTTCATTATTTCTATATTCTCGTCAGAACTTCTCGACTCAATAGCCAACTTTTCTGAAGCTATGTATGTTTCAAGCGGAACTCCAAGCAATCGGTCAGAACCAAGTTCTGCTTTCAAGCCCTTCTTATTAGAATAATAACTGACAGCCAAAGCAGGAAATAGAGACAAATACTCCTGCTCACAAATTCGGCAGCCTTTCTTCAATATCGTTCTTTCATTTATCTTCATACTCCACGAATGACCGTGTCTGCATTTCCACCACGCTCTCTTTGCCGAAGTTCGTGATACCTCTGTAGGTTTCAGTTTATTCTGTTCATAATCCCATTCGCTAAGAAGCTGACCGTCTGTTGTCGCCAAATCATTATATCCGGCAAGTACTTCTCTCTCTGCACAAACGGGGCATACCGTACCTTTCACACGGGCATTGATAACAGATTTCCACTCGTTACCGCATTTACTGCATCTCCACCAGACATTTTTCCTCGACTTTGCATTTACTTCATCAGGCTTCAATGGCAAGTTCTTCTCCGACCACTCCGAAGCAATTTCAGGGTGTGTTGTCTGCAAATCGTTAAACCCTTTCAGGAATATGTACCCACTGCAATATGGGCATTTACTCCCACCGGAACGGGTAGAAATAAGGGTGTTCCACTCTCTGCCACAGTCCTTACACTTCCACCAAGCCTTACGATTGGCAAAGACCGTAACCTGAGTTGGAAGTGTCGGACAATTTCTGTCCGACCACTCGGCTGCTATATCCGGCAGAAGTGTTGCAAGGTCATTAAAGCCTGCCAACACTTTATTATGGGAGCAGTACGGGCAACCCGTTTTATTTATTGTCCTGCTCTTAACGGCAGCTTCCCATTCGTGTCCCTTTTCACATCTCCATATCACTTTCTTATGAGAACCAATAGAAACTTCTGTCGGTTTTATCTTATTCTTTTTCGACCACTGCTTTACCAGTAGCGGCTCTAATGTCGCCAAATCGTTAATCCCTGCAATCACTCTCGCACCGGAACATATCGGGCATTTTTCTCCATTAGAACGAGCCTTAACGCTTGTCTGCCATTCGTGACCGCAAGCACCTCTCCACCATACTTTTTTATTTGAACCGAAAGTAATCTCATCAGGTTTAAGCGGTAAGTTCTTCTCTGACCACTCAGGAACAAGTTCCGGGCGTACTTCTGCTAAACTGTTATTCATAGCCAAACCTCAACCTCCTTGTGCTTAGAGTATATGAAGTTTTAGCTTTATCTTGTAGTTTGCGAATATCCGTATAAATAGAAAAAGCCCTTTGAGAAAAGGATTTCTCCTCTCTCAAAGGGCAAATTGACAAACTTGAATTTGTAATTACATTCCATACATATTGGCATTCTTTACAAGTACTTTATCACCCTTTTCTAATTGTTCCTTGGAAATTCCTCGTAACCCAAGTCCAACATGCTCTGTTTTATATCCACAACCATTTGCTTTTCGTTCTTTTGTATGTACATCGACAGTAGTAATTCTGGTTTCTAAGATATCTCCATTTGCTTTATAAATACATGCATTTTCCCCTTCTCTGCACATCCCTGTTAATATGTTTCCTGTGGCAACTGTTCCAACTCCCATAATTGTAAATATATCATCAATAATCAATTCAAAATCTTCTTTTAAACACGATGGAACATCTAATCTGCTCATGTATTCTGTTTCTCGTTCTTTTTTGCTTTTACCAAATAATCCCATGGTATTCCTCCTTTAAAACTTCCGATTTGTATTTCTGTTTGTTTTAAAAATGGGCAATCCCGATTGGAATTGCCCACTCTTTGTACTAATTATGCGATTTTTTCTTGCTTGCACCGATTTCTGCATCAATTGATGTAAGTTTGATGTAAATCGCTGTTTTTTTAGTTTTTTATCAAATGAAGTACGTCCCGTCTATTTGGTAAAACGGTACATCTTTACATCATCTTAATAGAGCTTTGCACCTGCCGGAATGTGGTCATCTACCATCAGAAGATGAAGCTTTTCTTCGCCTTCTTCTTCATGAATAGCACTGAGGAGCATACCGCAAGAGTCAATGCCCATCATCGCTCTCGGTGGAAGATTTGTGATAGCGATAAGAGTCTTTCCAACCAGTTCCTCCGGCTCATAAAAGCTATGAATACCGCTTAAAATGGTTCTGTCTGTGCCTGTTCCGTCATCAAGAGTAAACTGTAACAGTTTCTTTGACTTCGGTACTGCAACACACTCTTTAACCTTTACTGCACGGAAATCTGACTTGCTGAATGTATCAAAGTCTACCATTTCCTCAAACAAAGGCTCAATCTTTACTTTAGAAAAATCAATCTTTTCAGACTCAGTTTTTACATTTTTTTCAGGTGCTTCAGAAGCTGTATTATTTACATCATTTTTCTTATTTACACCATCTAAGGATTTCATTGTGGGGAACAGAAGTACGTCACGAATTGCCTGGCTGTCTGTCAGGAGCATAACGAGACGGTCGATTCCGTATCCGATACCACCTGTTGGCGGCATACCGATCTCCAGTGCATTCAGGAAGTCTTCATCTGTGTGGTTGGCTTCCTCATCACCTGCGTCTGCAAGAGCATCCTGTGCTTTGAAACGCTCTCTCTGATCGATCGGGTCGTTGAGCTCGGAATATGCGTTACACATTTCCCATGTATTGATAAAGAGCTCGAAACGCTCTACCTTGTTCGGATCGGAAGGTTTCTTCTTGGTCAGCGGAGAGATCTCGATCGGATGATCCATGATAAATGTCGGCTGGATCAGCTCTTTTTCACAGTACTCCTCGAAGAAGAGGTTGATGATATCACCCTTCTTATGGCGATCCTCATACTCGATATGATGCTCGTCAGCAAGCTTCTTGGCTGCCTCATCATCTGCTACTTCGTCAAAGTCGATTCCTGCATATTTCTTGATGGCATCGTTCATGGTCAGACGTGCGAAAGGCTTTCCAAGATCGATCTCGATACCATTGTAGGAAATCTTTGTGGAACCGCAGACCTTCTCTGCAAGGTAACGGAACATGGACTCTGTCAGCTCCATCATTCCCTCATAATCAGTATATGCCTGATAAAGCTCCATCAGAGTGAACTCCGGATTGTGACGGGTATCAACACCCTCGTTACGGAATACACGGCCGATCTCGTAAACTCTCTCAAGTCCGCCTACGATCAGTCTCTTAAGATAAAGCTCCAGGGAAATACGAAGCTTAACGTCTTCGTTCAGTGCATTGTAATGTGTCTCAAATGGTCTTGCAGCTGCACCGCCTGCGTTGGAAACCAGCATTGGTGTCTCAACTTCCATGAAGTCACGTCCTGCAAGAAAGTTACGGATCTCCTTAAGGATCTGGGAACGTTTGATAAATACATTCTTGCTGTCCTGGTTCATGATAAGATCCACATATCTCTGACGATAACGGGTATCTGTATCTGTCAGTCCGTGGAATTTCTCAGGAAGGATCTGTAAGCTCTTGGAAAGAAGAGTCATCTTCTCTGCATGAATGGAGATCTCACCTGTTCTTGTTCTGAAAGCAAATCCCTCCAGACCAAAAATATCACCGATATCAGATTTCTTGAAATCTGCGTAGGAATCGGTTCCAATGGCATCTCTTGCCACATAAACCTGAATGTTACCCTGTAAATCCTGGATATTGCAGAAAGAAGCTTTTCCCATTACACGCTTGAACATCATACGTCCTGCGATCGATACATGGATCGGGCTTGCGTCCATGATGCTTCTTCTTTCTTCATAATCCTTCTTCTGAGCCTCTTTTGCCTGCTCTTCATCAAGACCTGTTACATCAAGCTCCTTGCGATCTTTGAGAAGCTCTGCCTCATGTGCTTCATAGAGATTCTTTACCTCAAGGGAATGATGTGTCTGATCAAATTTTGTGATCTGAAACGGGTCCCTGCCATTTGCCTGAAGGTCTGCCAGTTTGTCACGACGTACCTTAAGCAACTGGTTTACATCCTGCTTCTTCTGCTCTGCCACTTGTTGGCCTCCTTAATCTATCTGTCGTTCAAGCGGATCTGTGCGATCCGCTCCGTTGTCTGCTTTATACGTTTCTCTGGATCTCAAGAACCTTATATTTCATGATTCCGGACGGCATCTCAACCTCAACGATATCGTTGGTGTGTGCACCGATCAGTGCTTTACCTACCGGAGACTCATTAGAGATCTTTCCCTCAAGGCTGTTAGCCTCTGTGGAACCTACGATCTTCAGCTCCATATCTTCCTCAAATTCATAATCATGAACCTTAACCTTGCAGCCTACGCTGATTCTGTCAAGATCGACTTCATCCTCTACTACAACCTCAGCGTTCTTGAGGATCTTCTCGATCTCCTCGATACGTGCCTCGATATCTCTCTGCTCATCCTTTGCTGCATCGTACTCTGCGTTCTCAGAAAGGTCTCCCTGCTCTCTGGCCTCTTTGATCTTTCCTGCTACTTCTTTTCTCTTAACAACTTTCAGATCGTGCAGCTCGTCTTCCAGTTTTCTAAGTCCTGCGTATGTGAGTAAGTTCTTCTTTGCTTCTTCCATTTTGCCTTACTTCCTTTCAAAACCGTGCTGTTTTTTCTGAAAAAAATACAGCTTCGGATATTTCTGTTGCTACCATTCCCAAGAGCTCTTTTTTCTAAAAAAGGGCGTAAAAATCTCAGGATATTCACAATTCCTGTATTATACCGAAAAGCCCCAGTATTGTCAAGCATTCCACGTCGAAAAAGGGTCCCTGAAATATGCAAAAAAAGCCGCGCGAAATCTCAGATTTCAACACGGCTTTTCTATATTATCCTGCCCGGTCTGATTCCTTATTTCTTCTCCGGAAAAAGATCTTTATAACGATTAGTCACCATCTGTGTCTGATACTCAAAATCCTGTTTATGCTGATTGACCAGTGTAGAAAGGATGATCCCGGAAAACCAGCAGATGATAGCTGTCAGGATCACAAACCCGCTGACGATCAGTGTCGGGATCTTTTCCACTGTCCCAACCTCCAGAAAATGTACCAGCACCGGAATAAAGAATACCATTCCCACCACAAACAGCACTGCTGCGATAAGGGAGAAGAACTCCAGCGGCTTGTAATTCTTGAACATTTTCACAATAGTCTTCAGGACCTTAAATCCATCTGCATAAGTATTCAGCTTGGACTCACTTCCCTCCGG
Organism: Blautia sp. SF-50; assembly: GCF_900101315.1. NCBI lineage: Bacteria > Bacillati > Bacillota > Clostridia > Lachnospirales > Lachnospiraceae > Blautia > Blautia sp. SF-50. The sequence goes on along the minus strand of NZ_FMUW01000017.1, from coordinate 45,814 downwards.
CCTGTCACGATATTCAATGACTACATTCTCAACCTGCATGTTCTTATCGATGGCGTGGATCGTCATCTCTGTCTCGATCTCAAAATTCCTGGAAAGTACCGGGAATGTTTTTACAAAGCGGTAACTCATGGCACGGTAACCTGTCATGATATCCTTGATGTTGCTTTTGAAAAGACGGTTAATGGAACCTCTTACGATGCTGTTTCCAAAGTTGTGGAAAGGTCTCTTGTTCTCTGTAAAATATGTAGAAGAAAGGCGGTCACCAACTACCATGTCTGTGCCTTTCTCCAGAACCTTGCTGCACATTTCAGCTGCAAACTCTGCCGGATAAGTATCGTCGCCATCTACCATAAGATAACACTGCGCATCGATATCCCGAAACATACTGCGGATCACGTTTCCTTTTCCCTGCTGATACTCATAACGGACAACTGCCCCTTCTTTTCTGGCGATCTCGTCTGTTCCATCTGTAGAGTTATTATCATATACGTAGATCACAGCTTCCGGAAGTGCTTTTTTCATATCGCGGATAACCTTTGCTACCGTCTTGCTTTCGTTGTAGCAAGGAATTAAAACTGCTATTTTATCTGCCATTATTTTTCTCCTGTAAAACAAAAAACTTTCTGCGGATTTCCGCTAACTGACTGTAGCACGCGCCCCATTCCTTGTCAATAGAACGTTTCGTTTTCTCCGGCATACTTTTTTCTTTTATCGCTCCAGTACCATGTCTGTAAGCTTTTTCAGCTCTTCATAGCTTGAAATATTATTAGATTCTCTCCGGATTCCCGCACTGTGCCGCATACCGGCTGTATACCAGGCTACATGCTTCCGCATTTCGCGGATCCCGATATACTCACCCTTTATCGCGATCTGATCTTCGGCATGGCGCAGGATCATCTCGCAGACTTCCTCTGCGGTTGGTCTGGGAAGCTTTTCCCCGGTGTGGAAATAGTGATTCAGCTCCCGGAAGATCCACGGGTTCCCACGTACTGCACGGCCGATCATCACCGCATCGCAGCCAGTCTCTTTAAACATGGCTTCTGCAGTTTCCGGTGAAACGATATCTCCGTTTCCTATCACCGGAATAGTCACCGCTTCCTTCACCCTGCGAATAGCATCCCAGTCCGCCTGACCGGAATAATACTGCTGTCTGGTCCTTCCATGAACTGCGATGGCTGCTGCACCGGCATCCTCCACCCGTTTTGCGATCTCCACCACATCCACCAGCGTATTTTCATCAAAGCCAATGCGGACCTTCACCGTTACCGGCTTGGAAACTGCTCCGGAAACACTGCGGACGATCTCTTCGATCAGCTGAGGATCCTTCAGAAGAGCTGAGCCCTCGCCATTATTTACCACCTTGGGAACCGGACATCCCATATTGATATCGAGAATGTCAAAGGGACGCTCCTCAATGCTTTTTGCCACCTCTGCCATAAGGTCCGGCTCGCTGCCGAAAAGCTGCATGGATACCGGATGCTCCCCGGGATCGATTTCCATCAGCGCCTCTGTATTCTTATTATGAAAAGAGATCGCCTTGGCACTGACCATCTCCATACAGATCAGGCCTGCACCCTGCTCCTTGCAAAGTCTTCGAAATGCCAGATCCGTAACCCCTGCCATCGGTGCAAGCACAAAGGGGTTCGGTATCTCCACATTTCCGATCTTCCACTGCATCTTCATGGATCATTCCTCAACGGCATCTGCTTTTTTCTGCAGTTCCTCATCCGGGATATCTCCCAGGAAAAATACCTTGTAATACATTTCCAGAGATTCCAGAAGCTCTCTTTTGTCCCGCTGGAGTTCCTTGATCTTCAGTGCACTTCCGATCTCGTCAAAACGGGCATCTGCCTCCAGGGCCTCAGTCTTAAACTGCAGACTGCCGTCCTCATCAAATTCCAGTGTCAGGATCCCGCCTACATCCTCTGTGAAAAGCACACACATGATCTGCAGCTCCTGCTTTACCGTCTCAGGAAGAGACGCAAAATCCTGGTTAAAATAATATTTCTGCTCATAAGAGCTTGCTCCGCAGAGCACAATGTTATCCTGATACATAAAATCTCCTTTATTTATAACTTGACACTCCCCACAGCTAAAGCAGGGGATTCTTGTTTTTTCCACTACTGCAATAAAACATCAACGGAAAATCGCTGCCGGAAATTTTATCCGATCTGTGCTGCATGTTTTACACATAGCTGTATAAACCACGTACAGAAACCTCTCCGGAATTTACTTCCTCGACTGTACCGTCTGCACGCTCTACCAGAAGCTCTCCGCCGGCATTGATCCCTCTTGCGATCCCCTCATATGGATCATTCTGATCCAGTACACGTACCGGCTGGTTCAGATTGGCCAGCATTTTCTCATAATCCGGTTTCAGGCCGCTGAGATCCTCTGTCTGTACAAATCTTCCATAATTTTCCTCAAAATGCTTCATCACAAGTCCGACTACCTGTGCCCGGTCAAAGGGATGTCCGCTTTCCAGATACAGAGAGGTAGCCTTATCTGCCATTTCTTCCGGGAAGCTTTCCATATTTACGTTAATCCCGACTCCGATAACTGCACAGCCGATCTTATCCTGCTTCATGGTCATTTCGGTTAAGATACCGCAGATCTTTTTGCGGGAAACAACTACATCGTTAGGCCATTTGATCCATACATCAAGTCCGAGCTCTGCCACTGCCTGTGCAACTGAAAGTCCCATAACAAGTGTCAGCATCGGTGCCTTCTGCGGAGAAAATTCCGGGCAGATAAGGATACTCATAGTAATGGCACTGTCCGGCGGCGCACTCCATCGTCTTGTAAAACGTCCGCGTCCTGCGGACTGATATTCTGCCACAAACAGCTCTCCGTGTCCTGCGCCTTCTTCCTTCCAGGCACGTTTTCCCCAGAGGTTGGTGGAATCTGTTTCTCTTGCAAAATGGACGGTTTTGCCCGCCCATTTTGTATGTGTTGCCTGTGAAATTATTTCTTCATTAAATAAATCTGACATTATTTCTCCGGCTCTCCTAATGTTGCAACGATCACAGCCTTAATGGTGTGCATACGGTTCTCAGCTTCGTCGAATACCTTGGACTGCGGAGACTCGAATACCTCATCTGTAACCTCCATATCTGTAAGGTTGAAACGCTCGCCCATCTCTTTTCCGATCTTTGTCTTAAGATCATGGAATGCCGGCAGACAGTGAAGGAAGATCGCCTTTTCACCGGCGTTCTCCATTACATGTCTGGTAACCTTGTATGGTGTCAGGTCGTGGATACGCTCTGTCCATACTTCGTCAGGCTCGCCCATGGATACCCATACATCTGTGTAGATGATGTCCGCATCTTTTGTTCCTGCCTCCACATCCTCTGTGAGAGTGATGGTGGAACCTGCCTCTTCTGCCCACTGCTGACACTGTGCTACAAGCTCATCATTCGGGAAATATTTCTTATTGGTGCAGGCTACGAAATCAAGACCAAGCTTGGAGCATACAACCATCAGGGAGTTACCCATGTTGTAACGGGCATCGCCCATGTATACAAGCTTCAGGCCTTTCAGTTTGCCGAAATGTTCACGTACTGTCAGCATATCTGCAAGCATCTGTGTCGGATGATACTCGTTTGTCAGACCATTCCATACCGGTACACCTGCATGCTTCGCAAGCTCCTCAACAATATCCTGACCGAAGCCACGGTACTCGATTCCCTCATACATTCTTCCGAGAACTCTTGCAGTATCTGCGATGCTCTCCTTCTTTCCGATCTGGGAGCCTGTGGGATCCAGATAGGTAGAACCCATTCCCAGATCATGAGCTGCCACTTCGAAGGAACAGCGTGTTCTTGTGCTTGTTTTTTCAAAAATCAGGGCAATATTCTTACCTCTGTAATACTCATGAAGCTCTCCTGCTTTTTTCTTTGCCTTCAGATCTGCTGCAAGGTCGATCATGTAAGTGATCTCTTCCGGTGTAAAGTCTTTCAGTGTCAGGAAATTTCTTCCTTTAAGATTCATAATATGTCCTCCTCATAGCTGCAGATTTATTTCTGCTCTGCCGGTTTATCTGTCATGATTTCCTTCAGGGATGTTGCCAGCCCTGCGATGCCCTGTATCTCGGACGGAATGATGATCTTCGTTGCCTTGCCGTCAGCAACCTTTGTAAGAGCCTCCAGGCTCTTCAGAGTAAGAACAGATTCATCTGCTCCTGCTTCCTTGATCATACGAAGTCCTTCTGCAGTTGCCTGCTGTACTTTAAGGACTGCCTGTGCCTGTCCTTCAGCCTCTTTGATCATACGCTCCTTCTGAGCCTCCGCATGAAGGATCGCCGCCTGCTTCTCAGCCTCAGCATCCAGGATAGCGGACTGTTTTTTACCCTCTGCAACAAGGATGGTGGAACGTTTCTCTCCTTCTGCTTTCAGAATGGCTTCTCGTCTCTCACGCTCAGCCTTCATCTGTTTCTCCATGGCATCCTGGATGGCTGCCGGAGGAATGATGTTCTTAAGCTCCACACGGTTAACCTTGATTCCCCATGGATCTGTAGCCACATCAAGGGAAGCACGCATCTTGGTATTGATAACCTCTCGGGATGTCAGTGTCTCATCCAGCTCCATATCACCGATGATGTTACGAAGTGTTGTAGCAGAAAGATTCTCGATCGCCATGATCGGATTCTCAACGCCATATGCGTAAAGCTTCGGATCTGTGATCTGGAAAAATACAACCGTATCGATCTGCATGGTTACATTATCTTTGGTAATTACCGGCTGCGGTGGAAAATCCACAACCTGTTCTTTCAGGTTTACTCTTCTTGCAACACGCTCAATAAACGGAACCTTGAAATGGATTCCTGTACCCCAGGTAGCCTTGTAAGCGCCAAGACGTTCCAGTACCACTGCATAGGCCTGCGGTACAATGCGGATACAGGATGCAAGTACCCACAGCACAAGAACGATGACTACAAGCAAAACAACAACTCCACCCATAATTTAGCCCTCCTTGCTAATTTCTTTTACGATCAGCTTCACTCCGCGGATCTCTTCGATCTCAACCACTGCACCTGTTGGAATTTCTTCCCCGTCATCTGCGGTCCGTGCAGTCCACTCGATGTCATTGATCCTCACCTGCCCGGTCTGGGCCAGGTTGTTGACCGGCTGTATCACTACGGCTCTTTTTCCCAGAAGGCTCTCTGCATTGGTCTTTTCCACGCCCTTGTTCATGTAGCGGACCGCCAGAGGTCTGGTAAAGATCAGAAGCACCACGGAAACTCCGAAAAATAAAAGGAGCTGTACAACAATTCCCCCACCAAGCCACGAGGCAATGCACGCCACAAGAGCACCGCCTGCAAACCAGACAGTGGTAAGTCCTACCGTGATTGCTTCAATTACCAGTAAAATTGCCAGTATTCCAAGCCAGGCCAAAGGTGTCATAAAACCCCTCCTCTCTTATTCTCTTCTCTGTCTTGCAGCTTCGTACATCAGAATTCCTGATGCCATGGCAGCATTCAGCGATTCTACCTTTCCGCACATGGGAATGCGGATCAGGCAGTCTGCTGCCTCCGCTGCCTGATCAGTCAGGCCCTTTCCCTCGTTTCCGATGAAAAATGCGGTACCACCCTTATAGGATTCCTGATCATAGGAATTCTCACCCTTCAGATGAGCTGCAAAACTGCGGATTCCCTTTTCTTTCAGCTTCTTTTCTAATGATACCACATCTTCCACGTATAGAAAAGGCATTCTGTAAATGGAGCCCATGGTAGAACGGATCACCTTGGGATTTGTGATATCCACGCAGGTTTTTGTGAGGAAAACTCCGCTTACGCCGGCGCCCTCACCGGTCCTGAGAATGGTTCCCGCATTTCCCGGATCCTGAAGATCCTCCAGAACCATGACCAGAGGATTTTTTCCCGCCAGTACCTCCTCCTCACTCCAGGAAGGCAGCTTCAGAACTGTCAGGATCCCCTGGGGAGTCTTGGTATCACACATCTGACGGAATACGGAATCCTTCACGATCTCACAGGGATATTTTTCTGCCTGAGACATCAGCTCTCCATCCCGGGAAACGGTCTCGGAGACAAATACCTGGGAAACCCAGCTTTCCGGTGCTTCCAGAAACATTTTCCGGCCCTCTGCCACAAAAAGTCCCTGCTCTCTTCTGGCTTTTGCCTTCTGGTTCAGCTGCATGACATTTTTTATTTTTGCATTTGATACACTGGTTATCATACTTTTATTTCTCTCCTTCCGGCAATCCGTATTCGGTTAACGTAATTCCTCACGACTTGCATTCAGATCCTTGTTTTTTCCGATGGCGATTATGGAACAGTTGTCCGGAAGCGGTTCGGAAGGATCCAGATCTACCGTGACATTTTCACCTTGCTTGATGCCAATGATATTAATGTGAAAACGCTCCCGTATATTCAGATCTGCCAGATTTTTTCCAATCCAGGATACCGGCATGGAAAACTCCGCCATACTGAACTCCGCTGAAAGCTCAAACACATCCAGATACCCGCCGGACATAAGATTTCTGGCAACCCGCAGTCCCATGGACTGTTCCGGATAAATGATCTTATCTGCACCGATTTTGTCAAGTATACGTCCATGAAGAGAATTCATACTTTTTGCAACTACAAAGGGCACTCCCAGATCCTTGGCCTGCATGGTTGCGGAAATACTGGCTTCCAGATTTTCGGCAACTGCGATAATGGCTACATCCACATTCTGAACTCCCAGAGCCTTCAGGATTCCCGGTTCACGGACATCTGCTTTTACCGCATAGGTTACTTTTTCGGAAATCTCTTCGATATTTTCTTCTTTGTCATCAATGGCAAGGACATCACAGTCAGACTCTGCCAGCGTCACCGCCAGAGTCATTCCAAACTGTCCAAGCCCGATCACGGCAAAAGATTTATTTTTCATTCTATTCTCCTGTTTAACCGATCATGATATCTTCTTCACCGAGATGCGTGGTGCTTCCCGGCCTGTTGCGTACACGCATCACAACTGCTGTTCCAAGTGTCAGCGGTCCGATACGTCCCAGATACATGGTAAGGATCACGATCCACTTGCCTGCCACATTCAGCTGAGGTGTCAGTCCTCTGGAAAGTCCTACTGTAGCCCCCGCAGAAGTAATCTCATATAAAACATCTGCCAGATCCACTCCCGGCATTACTGCGGACAAAAGCACCGTCATGGTAAAAAGGATCAGCACACTGGTTCCTGCAACAACCATGGCAGAACGGAGATAGCTCTCACGGATCCTGCGGCCGTATACCTCTACATCCTTTTTTCCCTGAAGATATGCTGCAATAGAAAGGATCAGAACCGCAATGGTAGTAGTCTTCACACCACCGGCAGTGCCCATGGGTGATCCTCCGATAAACATCCACAGCAGGGAAATGATCACGGTAGGTGTGGACAAAAGCGACTGATCCATGGTATAAAATCCCGCCGTACGTGTTGTCACTGACTGGAAAAAGGATGCCATGAGCTTTGTTCCCAGTGGTGCCCCCTTCAGCGTGGAAGGGTTTCCGGATTCAAAGATAAATACCAGAAATGCTCCTGAAAATACCAGGATCCCGGTCATCGTAAGGACCAGCTTGCTCTGAAGCCGCAGTACACGAAAAACTCTGGATGGGGAGAGCTCTTTTCTCAGAACCTTGCGGAATTTATCCCACAGATCCCACCAGACGATAAATCCAAGACCTGACACAATGATCAGGCCAATCGTAGTGATATTGACCAGCGGATTGCTCACATATACCGAAAGGCTTGTTTCCCCGAAAAGATCGATCCCTGCGTTGCAGAATGCAGATACCGCCAGAAATATGGCATGCACCAGACCTTTTTTTATTCCAAATTCCGGTACAAAGCAAAACGCATACAGGACCGCACCGATTCCTTCTGCAAGAAACACGCATTTCACCACACTGCGGACTACAGCCACGACTCCACCCATTTCATCCAGGTTGTAGGATTCCTTGATGATCCGCCGGTTTTTCAGGGAAATTTTCCGCCGGAGGCTGATGAATATCATATTCGCCAGTGCGATCAGTCCGATCCCGCCGATCTGTATCAGGCACAGGATAACCGCTTTTCCAATGGGGCTCCACTGGACTGCCATAACAACTGTGGAAAGTCCTGTCACACATACGCTGGTCGCCGCTGTAAAAACAGCATCCGGGAAGGTAACAGCCTGCCCGGGTGCACTGCAGAACGGCATCCACAAAATAAGTCCACCTACAAAAATCACCCCCGCAAAGCCGAGGGCAATTATTTGTGACGTATTCAGTTTATGCAATCCGTCTGAAACTTTTTTTAAGTTCATAAATATCTTTATTTTCTGTAATTATGAGAAAGAGAATTGCAGACCTCCCACATGTAGGAATCTACATTCTTCTGCATTGCAAGAGCCTCATTGATGTCGAAATCGACAAACTCACCATGACGGTATCCAACCACACGGCTGCGTTTTCCGGCAACAAGAAGATCTACTGCAAGAGCACCCATCATGGACGCATATACACGGTCCTTACATGTAGGGCTTCCACCACGCTGCATGTGACCAAGGATCGTTGCACGTGTCTCGATACCTGTTGCAGCCTCGATACGCTTCGCCATAGCCTCTGAATGGCCGATACCCTCAGCATTTACGATGATATGGTGTTTCTTGCCTTTCTTACGGCTCTCTACGATATTGTCAATAAGCTTCTGCTCGTCGTAATCATATTTCTCCGGGATCAGGATATCCTCAGCACCGTTTGCGATACCGCACCATACTGCAAGGTATCCGGCGTTACGTCCCATAACCTCGATGATACTGCATCTCTCATGGGATGTGGATGTATCACGTACCTTGTCAATAGCTTCCATAGCTGTATTTACAGCAGTATCGAAACCGATGGTGTACTCGGTACATGCGATATCAAGGTCAATAGTTCCCGGCAGGCCAATGGTATTGATTCCAAGGTTCGCAAGCTTCTGAGCACCTGCGAAGGATCCGTCTCCACCGATAACAACAAGGCCGTCGATCCCATGCTTTCTGCAGATCTCTGCAGCCTGCTGCTGTCCTTCCTCTGTTCTCATCTCTGCACATCTGGCAGTATAAAGAATTGTTCCGCCTCGCTCAATCGTATCGGAAACGTCTCTTGCTGTCATATCTCTGATCTCTTCATTTAAGAGACCGCTGTATCCTTTATAGATTCCCTTTACGTTCAGTCCGCTGCTTAATCCTCTTCTGACAACAGCACGGATTGCAGCATTCATTCCAGGTGCGTCACCGCCACTGGTCAAAACGCCGATCGTTTTGATTTTGTTCTCTGCCATATTGTTATCCTCCATCTTATGAAACAACCTATTGTAATACACATATTCGGGTATAGTTTATAGCATTTTTATAAGTTTTTCAATACTCTCTCCACAATTTTAACATTGGAACTTCCATATTTTTTACACATGCGCTCCAGCCAGGGATCCTCGATATGGACCTGATAAGCAGGGGGAAGTTTCTTCATTGCCTTGACATCTTTGAGATAAATAACCACCGTGCTGTTTCCTCTGGATTCCATCAGATCGTCTACCAGACCGGTCTCGGCTTTTGCGTACTCTTCCCGGCTTTCAAACTGGAGCCACAGTTCTCTTGGCATATCATCAAAAAGACGGACCTTTTCCAGAATCAGCTTGCTGGCTTTGTCGTCTTCTGCGGATACTCTTCCCTGAATAAAGAGCCGGGCATCTTCATTCAGGAACATCTGGCATTTTTCGTAATCACGTGGAAATACCACAACCTCCACGGTGCCTACCAGATCTTCCACTGTAAGGAACGCCATTACCTTATTATTCTTTGTATATTTTATGGTTTTATCCGTGATCATTCCACCCACGATCACTTTCTGGTTATCGTAAACCTCCGGTATCCCTGTTTCATCATCCGGCTGAAAATCAGAAGTTTTTGCAGAGATCATTTTTTCCATCATATTCCGGTAACGCTCCAGCGGATGACCGCTGAGATAGATGCCGAGAACTTCCTTCTCAAAGGTCAGTATCGTCTCCTTCGGATATTCTGCTGCCTGCGGCATACGGATCTCAAATTCCTTTTTATCTTCTTCAGGCGCAATATCAAAAAGACTCAGCTGTCCCGCCATGGTATGCTTCTTATCCTGGTTGATACTGTCTATGATCTGCGTATAAACCGTCATTTTCTGATTCCGGTTTCCCTCCAGGCAGTCCAGCGCTCCGGCCTTGATCAGATTTTCCACAACTCTCTTGTTGATCTGGTCGATATTTCGCTCAATAAATGTTTTCAGGGAGGTATATTCTCCGTGCTCCTCACGCTCCCGCACAATCCCCTCGATTACCGGACGGCCGATACTCTTGATGGCAGAAAGTGCATAACGAATGGAACCATTGTCAACAGAAAAGCCATAAACACCATGATTGATATCCGGCGGAAGGATCCGGATCCCCATCTGGCGGCATACCGAAATATACTCGGCAACCTTGTTCGGCATTTCCACAACGGATGTCATCAGTGCAGCCATAAATTCTACCGGATAGTAATATTTGAGATATGCCGTCTGGTAGGAAACCACTGCATAAGCGGCAGCGTGAGACTTATTGAAGGCATACTTTGCAAAATCTGTCATCTCATCGTAGATCTTGTTTGCGATCTCCTCGGAAATACCGTTGGCGATACATCCCGGTACTCCCTCTTCCACGTTTCCGTAAACAAAATTCTGGCGTTCTTTTGCCATAACAGAAGCTTTTTTCTTGGACATGGCACGGCGCACCAGGTCACTTCGTCCAAGGGTGTAGCCTGCAAGCTCACGGACGATCTGCATAACCTGCTCCTGGTATACGATACAGCCATAGGTCGGCTTCAGAATCGGCTCCATCTGCGGACAGTCATAACGGATGGTATCCGGACGGTTTTTTCCGCGGATGTACTGCGGAATGAAATCCATGGGGCCCGGACGGTAAAGCGAAATTCCCGCGATCACGTCCTCAAGGCTCTGAGGCTTCAGCTCCTTCATGAAGCTTTTCATTCCGGCACTCTCCAGCTGGAACACGCCGTCAGTACGTCCTGTTCCGAGAGAATCCAGTACCTTTTTGTCGTTGTAGTCGATCTTTTGCATATCCAGAAGCATACCGGTACTTTTTTCCACCATTTTCACAGCATTCTGGATAACCGTCAGAGTACGGAGACCCAGGAAATCCATTTTCAGAAGTCCCAGCTCTTCCAGTGTTGTCATGGTAAACTGCGTGACAATGGAACCATCCTGTGCTCTGGAAAGGGGTACGTATTCCGATACATCCTTCTGGCTGATCACAACACCTGCCGCATGCATGGAGGTATGCCTCGGAAGCCCCTCCAGACGTTTTGCCAGATCGATCAGACGATGGATATCGTCCTGTTCCTCGTAAGCCTTGCGAAACTCCGGATTCATTCCCAGTGCCTTGTCAATGGTGATATTCAGCTCCTGTGGAATCATCTTGGCGATGGTGTCCACCTGGGCATAAGGCATATCCAGAACACGGCCTACATCACGAATGACACCGCGAGCTGCCAGTGTACCGAAGGTAACGATCTGAACCACGCAGTCATCACCATATTTTCTTCTTACATAATCAATAACCTCCTGTCTCCGTTCGAAGCAGAAATCCACATCGATATCCGGCATGGATACTCGCTCCGGATTCAGGAAACGTTCAAAGAGCAGATCATACCGGATCGGGTCCAGCTGGGTGATCCCAAGTGTATAGGCAACCAGGCTTCCTGCGGCAGAGCCTCGTCCCGGACCGACCATGATATCGTTGTCCCTGGCATATTTGATAAAATCCCATACAATGAGAAAGTAATCTACATATCCCATGTTTTTGATCGTAGACAGCTCATAATCCAGGCGCTTTTTCAGCTCCTCTGTTACCGGATGATAACGCTGCTCAAGTCCCTCATGACAAAGCTTGTTCAGATATTCCCAGGAGGTAAATCCGTCCGGCACATCATATTTCGGCAGCTTGGTCACACCAAATTCAATCTCCACATGACATCTCTCCGCGATCCTGTGCGTGTTTTCCAGCGCTTCCAGCGCATATGGAAAAAGCCTCGCCATCTCCTCCGGCGATTTCACATAATACTGGCCGCCCTCATAGCGCATTCTGTTCTCATCGCTGAGTTTTTTCTGAGTCTGCAGACAAAGAAGAACATCATGTGGTTCCGCATCCTCTGCCATAGTGTAATGCACATCATTGGTGGCAACCAGATCGATCCCCGTCTCTCTGTGCATACGGAGAAGCTGCTGGTTTACAGTCTGCTGCTCCGGGATCCCATGATCCTGAAGCTCCAGAAAGAAATTTCCTTTTCCGAAAATATCCTGATAACGTAATGCCGCGATCTTGGCATCCTCATACATTCCACGTGCAAGATATCTGGCAACCTCTCCCGCCAGGCAGGCACTTAAGGCAATGATACCCTCGTGATATTTTTCCAGAAGCTCCAGATCCACACGTGGCTTATAATAAAACCCTTCCACAAATGCCTTGGATACAATTTTCATCAGGTTGCTGTATCCCTGATTATTCTCAGCCAGCAGGACCAGATGATAATAACGGTCATCCCCACTTCCCACTTCTCTGTCAAAACGGGAGCCCGGAGCCACATAAACCTCACATCCGAGGATCGGATTGATCCCGGCTTCTCTTGCAGCTCTGTAAAAATCGATCACACCATACATAACGCCATGATCGGTGATCGCCGCACTGTCCATACCCAGCTCTTTTACTCTGGCTACATATTCTTTGATCTTATTGGAGCCATCCAGAAGGCTGTATTCTGTATGGACATGTAAATGTGTAAACTCCAAATTTATTCTCCTTATCGTAAAAAACAGGGCTCCAGATCCTCCCCGCTCTGCACTTTTCTCTGAACGTGCCGGAGCGTGTCTGATCCGGAGCCGGTCAACACCTTGTTATTTTTTAATGTAGATCCTTTTGTCACGGATCTCTACTTTTCCTTCCTTCATCAGATGACCGACTGCACGCTTGAATGCGTTCTTACTGAGGCCAAACTCTCTCTTGATGACTTCCGGTGAGGCATGATCATCAAATGGCAGCACCCCTGCAAATTCCTCGATCACGCTGAATACGCTCTCTGCATCCTCATTGATCTGGATGTAAGCCTTCTGGCGGTCACTGACGTTCATCTTGCCATCCTCTTTCACCTCTGTGACACGAAGATCAAGAATAGCTCCCGGTCTGTACTTGCCTGTTGCCTCCCGTGCCGGGATCAGGGCGGAATATTTATCATCTACCGCAACAAAAACGCCGAAATTCCCACTGATCTCATAGACACGCCCCTTTACCGAATCTCCCGGTACATAAGGAGTTCTGGTGGAAAGATAATGATACACCTTCATGGTTGCACAGAGTCTGCTGCTCTTATCTACATAAAGAGCTACCAGACACTCCTCGCCTTCACGGACCCGGTTGGTCTGCTCATGATACGGAAGAAGAAGATCCTTCTCCAGTCCCCAGTCAAGAAAAGCACCGATCCTGGTGACCTGTTTTACCTTAAGGACTGCTGTCTGTCCTACCTGAAGCATCGGCTCACGGGTAGTTGCGATCAGTCTGTCCTGGGAATCCTTATAGATGAATACTTCGATCTCATCACCTGCTTTGGTTCCTTCCGGTACCTGTTTGGACGGAAGAAGCACCCTCTCATTCTGAGGTGCGTTTCGGTCCTCTCCAAGATATATTCCGAAATCCACGGTTTTTACAACCAGTAATTTCTGTTTTTTACCTAATTCTATCATTCTTACTCCTGTTCCTTAAAACTATATATGATCATTTACTATTTGCTGTCTGTCCTGCATTATAACATAAGAGAATTATTATAGAAAGCACAAAAAAGGCAGCTTCGGAAATTTCTTTCCGTCACTGCCTTTTATTTGACATTCATGGGGGAATCTGCCCCCACATTGGGTCAGTCTGTTATTCTGTTGGTTTCTCAACCGGCATCGGGTTCATCATTTTAATGACAAAAAGTACGATCAGCATCAGCACGATTCCCACCGGAAGAGCGATCCATGCTGTTTTTACAAAGCCTGCAACAATATAAGTTACAAAGGATACTGCCGCAGCCAGGATCGCATACGGAAGCTGTGTGGAAACGTGAGTCACATGATCACACTGTGCTCCTGCGGAAGCCATGATCGTTGTATCGGAGATCGGTGAGCAGTGGTCTCCGCAAACTGCACCTGCCATGCAGGCGGACATGGAAATGATCATCATCTCAGGACTGGATTTCTCAAATACCGCAACAACGATCGGGATCAGGATACCAAAGGTTCCCCAGGAAGTACCTGTAGCAAATGCAAGTCCACATCCAACCAGGAAAATAATGGCCGGAAGGATAACTTCAATACCACCGGCAACAGAACGCATGGCTTCTTCTACGAATACCGCTGCACCAAGTGAGTCTGTCATAGCCTTCAGTGTCCATGCAAAGGTCAGGATCATGATCGCCGGTACCATAGCCTTGAATCCTTCCGGGATGCATCCCATACAGTCTCTGAAATTGACCACACGGCGGATCATATAGAAAATAATGGCAAACACCAGACCAAAAGCACTTCCCATTGCAAGGCCTGTAGAGGCATCACTCTGTGAAAATGCGGTAACAAAATCTGTTCCGCTGAAAAATCCTCCTGTGTAGATCATACTGATGACACAGCAGATAACAAGCACAACGATCGGGATCACAAGATCGATCACCTTTCCTCTCGGATTCGGTGTCTCATCATCCGTTGCATTCTCATACGGTCTTGCAGATGTTGTATAAAGATCTCCGTTCAGAGCATTGATCTCATGTGTTCTCATGGCACCAAACTCGGTTTTCATCAGTACCATGCCAACCATCATTACAATAGTAAGGATCGCGTAAAAGTTATACGGGATGGTTCTTACAAAAATCGCAAGTCCATCCTGTCCCTCTACGAATCCGCTGACTGCAGCAGCCCAGGATGAGATCGGTGCGATGATACATACCGGAGCAGCTGTTGCATCGATCAGGTATGCAAATTTCGCTCTGGATACGTGATGTCTGTCAGTTACCGGACGCATAACGCTTCCTACTGTCAGGCAGTTAAAATAATCGTCAATGAAGATCAGGATTCCAAGGATGATCGCTGCAAGTTCCGCGCCCACACGCGTGTGGATCTTTTTGCTGGCCCATCGTCCGAATGCGGCGGAGCCGCCGGCCTTGTTCATCATACATACCACAGATCCCAGGATAACCAGGAAGATCAGGATACCTACGTTATAGCTGTCAGCAAGAACCTTGATGATTCCTCCCTCAAAAATCTGTGTTACCGTTCCTTCAAATTTAAATCCGGAATAGATCAGTGCTCCTACTACAATTCCCACAAACAGAGAACTGTATACTTCTTTTGTGATCAGTGCAAGGACGATCGCAACAAGAGGTGGAAGCAGTGCCCAGATCGTTGCATACAGAGCAGGCTGGTAAGTCTCCTCCGCATCCGCAGCCAGCACAGTCAGGGGACTTGCCAGTGCGCCCATGAATACCATTGCCATAACAGACAATGCTGTTCCTGCTTTTTTACTCATTTTTCTCCTCCCTTTTCGGGGACAAAAAAACGGAGGCTGTCTCTTCTTAAGAACACCTCCGGTTAAATAATCCTTATTTAACTAATAGCCTGTCAGAAAATCTCCATTCAGCATATTAAATGCAGATCTCCCGAAGTGCTACCGATAGCGCTCCACATCCGTGACAGTACAACGCATATTCTGCGTTATCCCAGCACCCTGTCATCTGGCCTTCCAGAGCACTTCGGCAGATTTTCCTTTCTTTATGAACAGCCTGCCAGGGCCTTCCGTCCATAAATACTGATAAAATCCGCGCCTCTATCTTCTTATCCGTGACCGTTTGTCCTCCGCAGGACTTCCCGGCCATCTTTTTTTCTTTATACTGTAGCAGTTTCCGACATAAATATCAAGTAGTTTACACAGATTCCTGCCATTCAGACCAATATTGTTACTTTTCACTCCGTTTTCAGTAACACGCTTCGCGGAATATTACCAGCGAACTGTAATCCAATATTGCCTTATTTACTGCTCATTCAGCAGCCACTTCACATCCACTCCCAGCACCTTTGCAAACACCCGCAGTTCATAATCTGCTACAAAACGTTCTCCTCCTTCGATCCGGCTGATACTGTCACGCTCCAGCATCACTCCTTCCACCTGCATTTTTGCTGCCAGCGCAGATTGCGACATCCGTTTCATATTCCTCATCTGGCGTATTTTTTCTCCGGAAACGTTCTTTTTTCCCTGATAAGTGTATATTTTCATCCTGCCACCTATTTTAATAAATGTGTTAATGTTCTGCATTTTTCTTGACATTAGCATATATTTCGGCGGCACCTGTGTTAAAGGTCAGCAAATCTGACATTTTCTGCATTTTTCGACAAAAAATGCCGCGGTACTGTTCCGCGGCATTTCCACTCAAGCGGATATTGACAATCCACCATCGGGTCAAACTGTTTTTTCTTCTGATCAGTCTTCCTGTCCTACCTGACCATAATATGCATTTGCACCATGTTTTCTGTAGTAATGCTTATCCTGAAGCTCCTGCGGTGCCGGTTTTACATCCGGATTGATCAGCTCGCAGCGAGATGCCATCTTGGCAACCTCCTCAAGAACAACTGCGTTATGAACTGCCTCATGAGCATCCTTACCCCAGGTAAAAGGTCCGTGGTTCTTACACAGCACAGCCGGTACTGCTTCATAATCTTTGTTTTTGAAATAATCAGCAATAAGAACTCCCGTGTTCTTCTCATATGCCTCTTCGATCTCTCTTTTGGTCAGATTACGTACACATGGTACTTCTCCGTAAATGTAATCTGCATGTGTGGTTCCATAACACGGGATCGATCTGCCTGCCTGCGCCCAGCTTGTTGCCCAGGATGAGTGGGTATGTACGATACCGCCGATATTCGGAAACGCTCTGTAAAGAACTGCATGTGTCGGTGTATCAGAGGATGGATTGTATCTTCCTTCTACTTTATTTCCATCAAGATCTACCACTACCATGTCTTCCGGTGTCAGCTTGTCATAATCCACACCACTTGGCTTGATCACAAAAAGTCCCTGCTCCCTGTCGATCCCGCTGACATTTCCCCATGTAAAGGTAACAAGACCATATTTTGGCAGATCCATATTTGCTCTGTAAACTTCTTCTTTTAATTTTTCAAGCATAGCGCGCCCTCCTTTTACGGTATAGTTGTTTCAAAAACGATGTACTAATCTCTACCGCCTGTATTTATTTTGTAAACTCAACTACTGCGTAAGGTTCTTTATCCTCCGCGTTGAGAACTACAGCTTCTTTATTTTCTGTCATATATACTTCCGGAATGATAACATTATCCAGTACTGCCTGACGTTTATATTCAACACGAAGCTGACCAACTTTAAAATCCTCAGGCAGATGATCCGCTGCCATCCGGATATACTGACAGTTGTTCACATGATGATTGGTGTCCAGATGATGCTTCTGTACGGAAAAAGCATTCTGCACTTCCCGTTCCTTCGGAAGCGCAATCTTTCTTGGTGCATAATCCATCTCTATTTTTTCGCCCAGATCATAGGGATCTGTATCTGCCGGTGTCAGCTTTTCCGGAAGACCGGTTTCTGTATTGATAAAGGACCAGTAGGAATTGGCCCATGCCAGCTTCTCACCATCCATTGTCTCAAGAATAAAATTACGCATTCCGATAAATCCACGGAATCCATAAGGAATTGTTGTTACTTTTATATTTTCACCAAGCTTCGGATACCGCTTCACGATCACCTGCCATGCAGAAAGTACCCAGGCTCTTTTCTGTTCCTTTAATACTTCCATACCGACTCCTGTCTGCTCGGATTCAAAGGTACAGCAATCCTGAAAATAATCCAGAATTCCCGGCAACGTCAGACATCCATCTTCTCCGATCTCACTGAATCTTACTCGACTCTCAAAACTGTAACTCATTCATGCCTCCTGTCATACTGTCTATACTTTATTGTAACACTTGGCAGGAAGAAACGCACTTGTTTTTTTTGGGGCGCAGCGGATTGCGAATATCTTCTTATTTTTGAGTACAAAAAAAGTACCTCGCAACTGAGGTACTTAAGAAGCAGGGCTACAAGGATTCGAACCTTGAACTGACGGAGTCAGAGTCCGTTGCCTTACCGTTTGGCGATAGCCCTATGTGTTTTGTTTTTCGCTTGCCTTATCGCTTGCGACGGATGTTATTATATAACAGCTTTTTTGAAATTGCAACCCCTTTTTTTAATTTTTTTTATTTTTTTTCAAAATTTCTTAAACTGCTGTTAAAACTCCTTATTATATGCGGGTTTACGCAGTAAAAAAAATTTTACAATCCACTCCTTTGTGTTATAATAAGCCGTATAATAAAAAGAGCGGAAACAACCGTGTATTTCCCTCCGGTCACAATATCCGGAGGCATCCAAAGGAGAACGCTATGCGAGCAAATAACCTTACTCTGCTCACGGACCTCTATGAGCTTACCATGATGCAGGGATATTTCAAAAACCCTACCAACCAGACTGTTGTCTTTGACATGTTCTACCGCAACAATCCGTGCGATGGCGGTTTTGCCATCTGTGCAGGACTGGAGCAGATGATCGAATACATCGAAAATCTCCGTTTCTCAGAAGAAGACATTACCTATCTGAGAAGTCTTGGCATCTTTGAGGATGATTTCCTTGAGTATTTGAGCAACTTCAGATTCACCGGTGATATCTACGCAATTCCGGAGGGAACCGTGATCTTCCCGAGAGAGCCAATGGTCAAGGTTATCGCACCGATCATGGAAGCTCAGCTTGTAGAGACGGCCATCCTGAACATTATGAACCATCAGAGTCTTATTGCCACTAAGGCAGCACGTGTATGCCACGCAGCCAAGGGCGATCCCATCATGGAATTCGGTCTTCGCCGTGCCCAGGGTCCGGACGCCGGAATCTTCGGTGCCAGAGCTGCAGTGATCGGCGGATGTGCCGGTACTTCCAACGTACTGACCGGCCAGATGTTTAACGTTCCGGTTCTCGGAACACATGCTCATTCCTGGATCATGAGTTTCCCGGATGAGTACACAGCCTTTAAGACCTATGCGAGACTTTACCCGAATTCCTGTACTCTTCTGGTTGACACCTACGATGTCCTGAAATCCGGTGTTCCCAATGCGATCCGTGTATTTGAGGAGATGCGTGAGGAAGGTATCCAGCTGAAGAATTATGGAATCCGTATCGACAGCGGTGATCTTGCATATCTTTCCAAAAAAGCTTACAAGATGCTGGCTGCTGCCGGTTTCGATGATGCTACTATTTCCGCATCCAGCGATCTTGATGAATATCTTATCGAAAGCCTGAAGGCCCAGGATGCCAAGATCAATTCCTGGGGCGTCGGAACCAAGCTGATCACAGCCGATAACAATCCGGCATTCGGCGGCGTATACAAACTTGCCGCTGTAAAGGACGCTGACAGCGATGCCTTCCAGCCGAAGATCAAGCTTTCCGAAAACACAGAAAAGGTTACCAACCCGGGCAACAAGACTGTATACCGTATCTACAGCAAGAAGACCGGCAAGATCAAGGCCGATCTGATCTGCCTTGCAGATGAGAAATTCGATCCGGAAGAAACTATGGTGATCTTCGACCCGGTTGACACCTGGAAAAAGACCAAGGTTCTTGGCGGAACCTACGAACTCCGTGAGCTCCTTGTTCCGGTAATTAAAGATGGTAAGAGCGTTTACAAGTCTCCATCTGTCATGGAACTCCGCGACTACTGCAAACAGGAGCAGAACACACTGTGGGATGAATCCAGACGTTTCGTTAATCCGCAGAAGGTTTATGTAGATCTCTCCCAGTCACTCTATGACATGAAGAAGGCTCTCCTGGAAGAAATGAGTGAAAAAGAGCTCTGATAAACAGAAATAAGCATTCATAAACCCTCCTTTCTTATCATAAGCTTATGGATAAGGAAAGGAGGGTTTTTATTGCACAGAGAATTTTATACCCGGCTGATCAGCAGGGAGCATCCTCTGCCGGAAGCCTTTGTGCCGGAACATCTTATCGATATCGGACTTCCATTTGAAGCAGCACCGGGAGATCCGAAGCGGCTTCTGGAGTATCAGGCTGCAAAAGCCGCTTCCCAGCTTTTCCATGCCTGTCACAGATGCGGTCTGAACCTGTGGGCAGTTTCCGGATATCGTTCCTACCAGCGACAGAAGGAGCTTTTTACAGGAAGTCCTTTCGTTGCAGAGCCAGGAACAAGTGAGCACCAGAGCGGACTTGCTCTGGATGTATCCTGCCCTTCCATCCATATGGAGCTCTCCGAAAGGTTTTCCGCAACAGGAGAAGGCCGCTGGCTGAAAAAGAACGCTCCGCTCTATGGTTTTATCCTCCGGTATCCCAAAAGCAAAGAGGAGATCACCGGCATCCCTTACGAGCCATGGCACATCCGCTATGTGACAAAACCTCTGGCTTCCTGGCTCACTATCACAAATCTGACTCTGGAAGAATACCACTGCTTTCCTTCCCGGTGTCCGCACCCTCCCTGATCTGCTGCTCCTGGCATCTGCATCTGATGTTTATATCTTGATCTGCACACATTTTTCTGTACATCTGATGCACTTTTACTGCTCCATCTGTCTGCCAAGAAAACCGGCTGCTGTGCGGATAAGGGCACGTTCTGTGTCTCCCAGTGCTGTTTTTTCACTTTTAGTCAGAAGGATCACTGCTCCAATGGCGTCACTCGCACACAGGATCGGCTGTATCATTTTCTGGCAAAATGAATCCATAGCGTCGGAAATGACTGATATATTTTCCCTGCTGTCCTGACTGACCATTCTGCCTTTCCTGCCGGCAATGACTGCATCCAGATCAGAACTGATCTCTTTTCCTTCCAGTTCCCGGCTTCCGCTGCCGCATGCCGCCACGACCTGATCACGATCTGTAATACAGGCAGTCAATCCGGTGGTCTGTACCAGCGCTTCCGCATATTCCGCAGCAAACGTATTCAGCTCTCCTATGGGCGAATATTTTTTCAGAATGATCTGTCCTTCCCTGTCTGTAAAAATCTCCAGTGGCGTTCCTTCCTTGATCCGCAGTGTCTTTCGTATCTCTTTTGGAATCACAACCCTGCCCAGATCATCGATCCTGCGAACAATTCCCGTTGCTTTCATCTTCCTGAATTCCTCCTGTATTTTCTATTCATTGTACGTCAATGTTATGTTAACTATTTGTTTTTCATATGGTTATTATGCGAAAAACTGGGAGAAATATGCATAAAAATCTCTTATTTATCTGTCGCAGGAGCCGCATTGTCGTATGCCTGCTGCAAAAATACTTCCTGAGAATTAAGCGGAGCATTATCGGATGGTTCGATCTTATAAATTCCCTTATTGTTCATGCTCCTTGCTTTTCGATTATCACTGAGCATTGTCACAAACATTTCCTGGATCTGCATACGGATATCCGGATCCTCGATAGGCGCCGCAACTTCTACACGACGAAGAGTATTTCTTGTCATAAAGTCTGCAGAGGAAATATAGATCCTTGCTCTCTCCTGTGTTCCGAAAATATAAATACGGGAATGCTCCAGAAAACGTCCTACAATACTGATAATGTGGATATTTTCTGTCTGCCCCTTCACTCCCGGGATCAGACAGCAGATACCACGGATCACCATATCAATGTGTACTCCTGCACAGGATGCTTCTACAAGCTTGTTCATAATACGTTTATCTGTCAGAGAATTCATTTTCAGACCGATATATGCCTGTTCTCCGGCCTTCGCATGCTTGATCTCCTCATCGATCATGGCAAGCACTTTGTTCTGAAGACATCTTGGTGCCACAAGAAGATGCTCCATATCTTCAACGGTTTCTCCCATTGCCAGTGCCTGGAATACTCTGGCCGCTTCCGTTCCGATCTTCGGATCCGCAGTCATAAGAGAAAGGTCTGTATACAGACGGGCTGTTTTTTCATTATAGTTTCCTGTTCCGATCTGTGTATAATATTCCACATTTCCGTCTTTTTTCTTCATGATCTGGCAAAGCTTGGAGTGTACCTTATAGCCGTCCAGACCGTAGATCACATGACAACCCGCATCCTCCAGAAGCCGTGACCATCCGATATTGTTCTCCTCATCAAAACGTGCCTTCAGCTCCACCAGAACGAAAACTTCCTTTCCGTTTTCTGCTGCTTCGATCAGAGCCTCCACAACCTTACTCTGTTTTGCCACACGGTAAAGTGTCATCTTAATGGAAACTACATCCTCATCATTGGCAGCCTCATGGAGCATTGTAAGAAACGGCTTGATGCTTTCATATGGATAGGAAAGAAAACGGTCCTTTTTTGCGATCTGGTCAAGAATCGGTTCGTGGCTGTTAAACAGAGGAGATTTCTGAGGAATTCTTTTTTCATAAAAAAGCTCTGTTCTTTTTCTCAGGCCATCCTGGATCTGGAATACAAAAGAAAGATCCAGCGGTATATCTCCCCGGAATACATAATTCTTGTCCACTTCCAGATACTCGCAAAGTGTTTCAACAACATCTCCGTCCATTTCTCTTGACAGCTCCAGGCGGATCGGTGCCAGTTTCTTTCTTGCCTTGATCAGCTCTACCATAAACTCACGGTAATCCAGATCTTCATCATAAAGAGCATCTGCGTCAATATCTGCATTTCTGGTAATACGAAGCAGGGACTTCGCTTTGATGTGGTAGCCCTTGAAGATTTTTGAAACAAAGTGAAGGATCAGTTCTTCAGACAGCATGTAGGTGCCGGTTTTTCCCGGAACCGGGATCAGTCGCTGGATACCTGTACTGCTGCACGGAATGATACCCAGCTTTTCTTTTCCTTTTTTTGTTTCCAGAACTACTACTGCATAGATCTCCTTATTCCGGAGAAATGGAAACGGCTGTCTTTTTCCGACGATAGACGGAGAAATAACCGGAGCAACCTCTGCTTCAAAATAGCGTTCCAGATAATTGCGGTCCTCTTTTTCGATCTTATGGAAATTCAGCATATGTACGCCGTATTGTTCCAGATTTTCCATGATCTCTTCATAAACAACATCTCTTTTCCGGTTCAGCTTTTTTGTTCTGGCAAGGATCGCGTCCAGCTGTTCCTCCGGCGTCATATTGGTTTTATTTTCACGGATATCCTTTGCCAGAAGCATCTGATCCACCAGAGATCCCACACGTACCATGTAAAATTCATCCAGGTTGCTCTGATAGATAGACGCAAATGTGAGGCGTTCACACAGCGGATTTTCCGGATTCTCAGCCTCCTCAAGTACCCTTTCATTAAACTTCAGCCAGGATAATTCCCTGTTCATGTATATTGTATCTGCCATTTTTTCCTCCTGCGTCGCCATGTATTTTTCTTTTTCGGCCGACTTTGTCTGTATTTATCCGTATCATATCAAGCAGGCATCCAGATTTTGCCTGACTGCAGGTTCATGAATGCCTTTGCTTCACGGTTTGCATACAAGTATACTGATCGAATGTTTATTCAATAACAAGACTTTGTAAAATCCTGATAAAATTTTTTTTGAAATTAGGGGTTGCATTTTTGAATAATAGTGGTATAGTATTCATATACTTGATATGTAGTTTTGAATACTACATGTTATTTTATCAATTTCTACATTGCTATATCGTGAAACGTCACTATGATCCATCATTGATGAACTGATCATGAAGTTGTCCATATGATATAAACAGCAGTTTTTTTGCAGGAGGTGTTTTTATATGAAATTTAAATTAAAAGATCCGGGAAGTGCCATAACCCACGGAATCGGCATGCTTCTTGCCGTGGCCGGAGCCACTCCGCTGATCGTGAAGGCGGCCAGAAGCGCAGACGTTCTCCATGTTTTTGCAGTAAGTGTTTTTATCCTTACCATGATCCTTCTTTACCTGGCAAGCACACTTTACCATTCCGTAAACTCTACAGTCAAGGTGAACCGCCGTCTGAAAAAAATGGATCACATGATGATCTTTGTGATGATCGCCGGCAGCTACACTCCTGTATGCCTGATCGTTCTCCACGGACGCACCGGCTATATCCTCTGTGCCCTCGTATGGACCGTTGCCATCATCGGAATGATCCTCAAGGGCTGCTGGATCAACTGCCCGAAATGGCTTTCCTCTGTGATCTACATTGGAATGGGCTGGCTGTGTGTACTTGCTTTTGTTCCGATCTTCCACAATCTGCCCCGCGCAGGCTTCGGATGGCTCCTTGCCGGCGGTATCATCTATACCATCGGCGGTGTGATCTATGCTTTGAAGCTTCCGATCTTCAATGCGAAGCATAAGAATTTCGGTTCCCACGAAGTATTTCATGTTTTTGTGATGCTGGGAAGTGTGTGCCATTTTGTTGTAATGTATTTCTTCGTAGCCGGTATGGCAATCCACTGAGTTACTCTGTAGTCAGATGGATAAAAGCCTCCTCGAATATCTGCAAAACTTAAAGCCCCGGAATACGGGCAGACCTCAGGAAGTTGAAGTTATGACTTCTCTGAAGTTGCCTCGTGTTCCGGGGCTTCTTATTATACCTGATCCGGCCTGTGATCCCGATGATCTCAGCCGATGGTCAGTGTGGAAAGGCCACTGCAGTTAAAATATGCAAATGCACCTATAGTCTGAACGCTGTCCGCAATGTCAAGCTTTACAAGATTTTCGCAGTCTGCAAATGCATAAGGTCCGATGCTGGTAACGCCTTCCTCGATCCGGACCTCTGTTATCTGGTCGCGGTATCCATTCCAGGGGACTTCTTCCTCATTTTGCCATTCATTCATAGCTCCCTGTCCTGTGATCTCGAGAACTCCGTTTTCATCAAGGCTCCAGGATACGGTATTCTCCTCCGCTCCGCAAAAACCACTCTTTTCTCCTGCCGGATCGATTTCTGTTTCCATATCTTCCGATGCTGCGCTCTCCTCAAATGCTGCTTCCGGCTGATCTTCCTGATCATCCGGGAGCATTTCCTGCGGAATGTCCGCTTCTTCATTTTCCGGAAGCTCTATTTCTTCCGGTATTTCCGATGTATCTTGTGTCTCCGGATTATCCGGTGCCTCTGAAACGTCCGCTGTTTCCGTATCATCCGGTACTGCCGGTTCCTCTGACATGTCTGGTGTCTCTGAGATCTCAGATTTATTTTCCGGTTCTGCTTCGGAAATTTCTGCTGCATCCATTGCCGGAGCTTCTCCTGTTTCAATCCCTGTAATGGATTCTGCCGACAGATCCGTCACAGTATCCGATACAGCTTCTGCTGACTCCTCCGCACTGAATGTATCCGCCGCAAAAACACTTTCCATCCATATCCCGCAGGTCAGCATACTGACTGCTGTAAGCCCTGCAAGTATTTTTTTATTTATCCTCATTTCCATGCCTCTACTTTCTGATCCTTACTGCTTTTACCTTGCTCCAGGAAGAATAGTATTTCTTTGTTCCTGATTTTTTGTATGTGCGGATCCTTACATAATACGTTTTGTTTTTCTGAAGCTTTGTCAGCGTGTATTTCGTTTTGGATACTCCGGCCACTGTTTTTTTGCTGCCGGATCTGAAATTTTTGTTTACGGAATACTGGATCTCATATCCGGTCACGTATCGGTTTTTCTTCCATGTGATCTGCGCTTTTCTGCCGGACAGGTTCTTTGCTGTCGTCAGGGTGGTTCCTGCCGGATTCACTGTGACTGTAATACTCTTTGTGGCGGCATTATATCCTGCTGTGGCAGAAGAACGGATCGTGATCCTTGCACTGCCGGTGAATTTTGCCGCAATGGTGATCCTTCCTTGTTTGTCTACTTTTACAGATTTACTGCTGGAAGAATATTTCAGCTGAGCTTTTCCGGAAGCTTTTGCATTGATGCTGATCTTTCTGGCTTTTGCATACCAGGTCCGCCGGATATTGGATGCTTTGATGGTATTGCTGCGTTTCGTTACTTTGATGGTGCAGAATGTGGAACCGGAGGTATAATTGGTTCCCTTTGCAGCGTATGCCATGATCGCCGCGGTTCCTCCGCCTTTGATGGTTACTTTACCGGTGGATGGATCGACAGCTGCAACTTTCGGGTTGCTGGAACTGTAGGTTATGGTTCCATCTGTTGTTTTTTCAGACAGCACACAGAGGAATGGTTTTGTGCCGTATTTTACAGTTATTGTTTTTTTGTCAAATTTCAGGCTCGGCTCTGTCTGTTCGATGAGGAATCCTGCTTTATAGGTTCCGCTGTAATTTCCGGCTCCTGTGATCTCCAGTTCTGCATTTCCCGCATTGGTGTTATTGCTGCATTTTACGGTGTAATCTGTATTTTTCTGCAGTGTATAGTTTCCATCCATGATGACCATTTCCGGTGTTTTTTCGGTTCCGTCATAGGTGTATTTCTGCTCTGTGATCTTGATATCACACAGCGCAAGGCTTCGTTTTGCCGGACTGTTTGTTTTTGGATCCCATGGCACCCAGGTAATGTTTCCACCGTAATCCTGGAGAATATCCAGAGACCAGGTTTTGTCTGTGTATGGATAGTATACGGTTGCAGTTACATTTTTGAAGATGTTATTTCCGAGTTTCGGGCTGTTGCCGTAGAAATAGATATTCTGCAGATTTTTGCTGTCTGCAAATGCGTTGTCGCCTATTTCTGTTACGTTTTCTTTGATATTCAGATCCACCAGGTTTGTACAGTTACTGAATGCGCCCGGTTCGATCACAGTTGCATTTTCCGGAAGTGATTTTCGGATCTCAAAGGTTATTGTGGCTGTTCCTGTATAATCGCTGTCGGTTTTGGCGATCGCAGTGATCTTTGCTGTTCCTGGATTTACATTATCTGCGAAATATACCTGGTAGTCTTTTCCTTCTGTCAGTGTTTTTTCGTTGTAAGTGATGGTTACTGTCGGTGTTTTTTCGGTTCCATCATATACATAGGTCTGTTCTGACAACTGAATGCTGCAGGCTGACAGATCGATCTTCGCTTTTTCCAGTATCGGAAGCTGTCTGTATTCTTTGTGTGATGCATTTCTCCTGCAAACTCTTTCTGCCTGTCCCGGTTCTGTATAAGTTGCAGCCTTTATTGTTTTCCACTCTCCGTAATCATGGCCTAACGCTGCTACTGTGGTCTGGGCCTTGAGTACAGTTCCGCATACGCTGCAATGGCTTCCTTCCGTCTTTCCGGTTGTCTCGCAGGTGGCTGCTACCGCGGCGTCTTTTACTACCTTGTGGCCTGTGGCTACTATGGTTTCTGTGCGTGTTTTCTTGCAGCGGGTACAGGTGTAAGTCTTCGTTCCGGCTGCGGTGCAGGTTGCTGCTTTTGTTATCTTTCCGCCGTCCCAGCTGTGGCCTAACGCTGCCACTGTAGTCTGCGCTTTGAGTACTGTGTTGCAGACGCTGCAGTGACTTCCTTCTGTTTTTCCTGCTGTCTCACAGGTGGCTGCTACCGCTGCGTCTTTTACTGCCTTGTGGCCGGTGGCTGCGATTGTTTCTGTTCGTGTTTTCTTGCAGCGGGTACAGGTGTAGGTCTTTGTTCCGGCTGCGGTACAGGTCACTGCCTTTGTTACTTTTCCATTGTCCCAACTGTGGCCTAATGCTGCCACTGTGGTCTGAGCCTTGAGTACAGTTCCGCAGACACTGCAGTGGCTTCCTTCTGTCTTTCCGGTTGTCTCGCAAGTGGCTGCTACGGCTGCATCCTTTACTGCTTTATGACCTGTAGCTGCGATTGTTTCTGTTCGTGTTTTCTTGCACCGAGTACAGGTGTAGGTCTTCGTTCCGGCTGCGGTACAGGTTGCTGCTTTTGTTATCTTTCCGCCGTCCCAGCTGTGACCTAACGCTGCCACTGTGGTCTGGGCTTTGAGTACAGTTCCGCATACGCTACAGTGGCTTCCTTCTGTTTTTCCGGTTGTCTCACAGGTGGCTGCTACCGCTGTGTCTTTTACTACCTTGTGGCCTGTGGCTGCGATCGTTTCTGTGCGTGTTTTCTTGCACCGAGTGCAGGTGTAGGTCTTCGTTCCAGCGGCGGTACAGGTGGCTGCTTTTGCCACTTTTCCGCCGTCCCAGCTGTGACCTAATGCTGCTACTGTAGTCTGAGCTTTGATCACTGTGTTGCAGACACTACAGTGACTTCCTTCTGTCTTTCCGGTTGTTTCGCAGGTGGCCGCTACTGCTGCATCTTTCACTTCTTTGTGGCCGGTTGCCGCGATTGTTTCTGTTCGGGTCTTCTTACATCGGCTGCAGGTGTAAGTTTTTGTTCCGGTTGCAGTGCAGGTCGCTGCCTTTGTCACTTTTCCGCTGTCCCAGTTGTGACCTAATGCCGCCACTGTAGTCTGAGCCTTTATTACTGTATTGCAGACGCTGCAATGGCTTCCTTCTGTCTTTCCTGTGGTCTCACAGGTAGCTGCTACCGCTGCGTCTTTCACTGCTTTGTGGCCTTCCTTAACAACAGTTCTTGTGCCGAGTTTCTTTAAAGTGCCGCCGCTTCCGGTGCCTGAATTATCAACATACATCACCCAGATTTCCAGAGTATTATTTCCTTCCTTCAAGCTACTTCCAGAAATCTTCACTTCATATGCCCTGGCATTCGGGATTGTCTGTGTAGTGGCATTCGCGGATGTAGTATAACTGATTCCATTTACCACATATTTAAAAAGTGAAATCTCTTTTGAACTGTCTCCGGCCCATCCTTTAAAGATAACCTCCTCACTGTCCTTACAGCTGATCTTCGTATTATCAGCCGGTGAAAGAATCTCGTCACCAGACTGTACTTCCTCCGAAGTATCATCATAAAATTCCACACTTACCGTATAAGACTTCTTTGTAACCCCATCCGGCGCTGTAAGCGTATATACAACCGGGCTGGTAAAATCATGCGTCGAACCATTCCAGAAGTCTGAAGAAAGTCCAGTTCCCATACCTGAGCCATAATCAATCGAAGGCTTCAATTTTGTAACATTCGTCCCCTTCGGCACCCGAAGAACGATCGTATCCTCACCGATCGCACCGATAACATCCTGCTTCAGTCCAGGATTTTCCACCTTCTTAAGCACAAAACTGTAAAATGCAGCCTGATCAGAAGGAACCACATGGATCGTCACAGTCACCTGAATACTCTCCTGTGTCTCTGTATCGCTGATCTTATACTGTGAACTGTAATCTCCGGCTGACGCCGTAACAACACCCGTATAGCCAAAAGCATTATATTTTTCTCCGGGCAGATTCGTGCGTGTCAATCCTGCCGGCAGCTTTTCCTCAATTACTGTAGTCGCATACGTTCCACTTCCACCAGTCACATTATCTGTGCACGGATACTGCACCGCACTTTTTCCTGCACTGACATACAAATCCAGTGCCGGTACAGTCAGCGGACTCCGCACCGTGATCGTCGATGACGCCACAACTACCGAGCCATACTCTGACGGCAGTTTATCCGTCGCATAAAATACGATCGTACTTCCACTGTCATCACTTTCCAGAACTTTATCTGCTGCAACTGTTGTAAAAGATCCATTCTTTCCAAAAGCAACATGAACACCATATTTCTCCAGCTCATCCGCTTTAAATATCGGGGTCTGCGTCCCATCATTATATGTGATCTGCAGTTTTACACCGGACAGATCCAGCGTATTCCCAACTATAAACTGAGTTTTTGCCGGTGCTGCAAGCACGGAAAGCTTCGTTGCTTTTCTGGCTGTTACCGTAATACTTACCGGAATTTCTTTTCCAAAATAATTAAATACCACGGATGTATCCGCAGACTTCAGCGGACCTGTTTTATCATAGGAAAAGCCACTGTAAATATATACATAACGTCCACCTATTGTAGCAAAAAAGCTGGCGCCTGAAGGATCAAACTTCTGGTTTTCACTGTATGTCGTCTTCGGACGCCCGGAAAGCACAATACTTGTAATATCACTGGCAGATGGTTTTTCGACTGTCATAGACCAGCTGATCTGTTTTCCCTTATAATTGATCGTCAGTTCCCTTGTCCCCGTTTCCGAATTTTCAAATCCGGCGATCATATCCTTCGTGATCGTTACTGATGTAGAATTATTAACAATAAGCCTTCCCCAGTACGCCGGAACTTCTCCCACGTAACATTTTGTCGGTACACCGGAAACAGAAAGCGATCTGATCGCCGATGCATCTGCACGTTCCGGCAGTCCATCCTTGGAAATCTGCCAGTCTCCGTCAAAGCTCCAGCCTTTATATGAGTTCGGATCCTTCATCTGCTCTGCTGTAAGAACACCGCCTGTTGTAAGCGTCTGTTCCGTGTTTGTCCCGATGAGCGCTCCCTGGCCGTTTTTACCATAACAGTCCGAAACATGTCCATTCAGACCGATAGCAGAATTGAGTACATTTGCATTTACCTGTGCACAGATCTGACCTGTAACTGCTGTTCCGCCAGTCACGCGAAGCGTACCTGTAAAAGCACACTGTTTCACATATCCGCCCATGTTTCCAAACTGTTCGATCCGGCCGGCAATACCTCCAAGGTAAACCTGATAAGAATTTCCGTTAGCCTGTGTGACAGAAAGATTTCCTCCTGCAACACATTTTTCAATAGTACCAATGTTTACTCCTGCGATACCACCAACATAGCTGTCTGTAGCTGTCATGGATATGGAAATATTTACTCCGGACGAACAGCCGCTGATAGTACCGGCCACCTCATTCTCTCCGACAATCCCGCCAAAAGCCGGATGGCTCATGGAACTGGTAGAGCCCATATGTCCTGTTACCGTTCCGGTTACCCTGCAATCCTGGATCTTACCGGTATTATACTGTGCCACAACACCATGGATATCATGACTGTCATAATCAAAATCCGCAACAATATTCAGATCCTTTATCGTTCCTGCATTCTTCTGGATCAGAGGCTTTTGGAGACCGGTTATTGTGAAACCGGCTCCGTCCAGCGTTCCACTGAAATACGATGCCGAAAAATTTGTCCTTCCGTCTGTACTGATATTTTTTGTCAGACGATAGTATGCTCCCTGGTTCGCCTGGATCAGATTAAGATCATCGATCGAAGATATCTTATATGGATTTGCAGATGTACCATCTCCCTCTGCCGGTGCAAGGGAAGAGCTTCTGCTTCCAATGATACGATAAACAATCCCTGCGGAGCCATCCGTCGGAACGGTAAACTTACCGTTCGACAGCTTCACTAGGATTGCCGATGCTGCCGGCAATGTATGGTTTTCATTGCTGTCCCCTGCATAAACCGGAAATGTCGCTGCCTTTGCCGCAGCAATGGTATCCCCGTAAAAGCTGTATTTACCGGAGCTCTCACCGGCTGCAACTGCCGTATAAAAATCCGCCATAAGCTCCTTAAAAGAAACTCCGGTTACTTTCTCCAGATATTGCTCACAGCTGAGAGAAGAAGCATCGATCGTATAAAACTTTGGAAGCACCTTCATAGGCTGATAGCTTCCTGCCATCCGGTCGATAACATATCTTACAAAAAGATACGGCATTCCATAGTCCTGTGCATTGTCATCCCGGTAATTCTCGTAGATCAGCGAAGCTCCTGAACGGATGACCGTATTACTTCCAATACCATTCAGCCAGCCGCTGCTGTCCGTTCCTCCCCAGAGATAGTCCATGACAGCCACTGCAAGACCCTCATTCAGCCACGAATATCTGCCGGTACTCATAAATCCGGTTTTCAGCCAGAGGATTGCATGCTGTCCCTCATGAACAAGAAGGCCATTTCGCTTTGACATCTCCCCCGAAACATAAGAGGATGCTGACGGTGTGTTGATATGGATCGCTGTGATCCCTTCATCATACATATACATACCGCTGGCGCTGCTTAAAGACTCCAGCAGGATCGACAGCTTGCCGGAGCCATCCTGTGCCGGAAAATCACCTGCACAGAGCTGGTTAAGGATACGGTAAGGCTGACCATCGTAGACAGCTGCCATATCCGCAGCAATCAGAGCTGTTTTCCCTGCGGTATCGTAATCTGCCTTCAGGGTCTCATCCATCCACACATAGCAGTGTTCCCCAACTCCGATGCAGACATATGTTTTTCCATATGTATCATGGCCGTTAGTTCTATAGATGTACTTTTTTTCACCTACCTGATAGGTGGTTGCCGCAGCCTGTACAGCAGTCAGCATCGGTTGGTCATCCTGCATGTATGCCTGCAGCTGATCATCCTCCAGACTCTGTACCTGCCCCACATCTGCTGCCTCTCCCGCAGTTCCCTCTGTTGCCGCCTGCGCCGATGCATTGCTTCCACCCTGCACGACTGCATAATCTTCTGCTTCAGAGTCCGCCGCCTGTGCCGATGTCCCGTCAAACTGCAAGGTTCCCGTATTTCCGGGATTTGTGGTATCTGTGTTAATGATAACTGCATATTTCCCGGAAAATGTTTCTCCTGGCTTACCCTCCTGAACTGCTGCAAAAACCTCTGTTCCACAAAATAACCCCAGAAACAGAAAACAGCACATAAGCCGGAGACAAAAATCTTTTGTCTTTTTCATCCTCTTTCCTTTCCTCTTCTCAGCTGACTGAGTTCTTTGATTTTTGTGTTTATTCTACCATATTCACAATATTCACACAATTCCAAATATTTGATTTTTATTATCATAAAGCGTCTTTTTCTGCCTCCGTTGCAGCTGTCCACCTGCCGTGTATACACAAAAAGAGCGAAAAGCTCTGGTATTGGTATCGTGCAGAACTTTTCGCTCTTATTGAACTACTCTTATTGATATTCAGCATGACTGCCTTCAGCTCCAGTGACGGGTCTGCATCCGGAATTGAAAAGATTTCCGACAGTTTCAAAACTTCATCAGCTCCAGCTTCTTCTCCCTGGTCAGCTGCTTGATCCGGTACTCCCGGCTCATGGCCTCCTCCTTTGTGGCAAAGCCTTCATAATACACCAGCTTCACCGGCCTTTTGGCCCGGGTATATTTGGCGCCTGCTTTGCCTTCATTATGGGCTTTCATCCGCCTGGCAAGGCAGTTTGTCCAGCCGGTGTAGAGCGTGCCGTCCGCACACTGCACGATGTATGTATAGTTCATAGCAGTCTCCTCTTCTGTAAAAAATTTATGCAATACAATGCCAAATGCCAGTACATCTTCAGTAACATCAACCCTGATATTTGCCTTCCTGTAAAACAAATATCTGAACACTTTTCTGGACAGTGTGATCTGTCTTCCGTGATATTTCCTCTCCTGTAAAACAAACATCCAGTCGGCCGCATTCTTTCTATGTAAAGACAGCCACCAGCATTTCTTCAGCAGCCGTCCTTCTATCCTCAAGCAGCCGGCACAATTCATGTATTTCACTTACATCAAAAAAATAAAAGCAGGTCGGGATTCCGGCTGCGGATTTTCCCACCTGCTTTATTATACGGTCATTTCTTATTTCTGTGAATATGGAATTCACTGCATAGCTGCTCTATAGGTATTCATATTCTGATCTTGCTGTATTTCACGATCAATAAGCTCTGCCTACTCCATCACATAATTCTTCAGCACATAAATCTTCCCATCACACTCCACAGCCTCCAACTTCACAGCCTGCTCCTGCGTTTCCGGATAATATCTGGTAGCAAAAACAACCTCTCCGCCATTCACATAAATCTCCACAGCTGTAGTATCCGCAAGAACTCTGATGCTTTCGATCACACCGGACGGAACATGCGCCTTACGTACCTTTCGTCCGGCACCGGCCTTCTCGGAGAGAGTTAAGATCACATCTCCGTCCTGATATTCCAGGAAGAGATTTTCCCCAAGGCTTACTTTACCCTGCTCACCTTTTACCTGAACATCCAGATCAAACGGTCCATTCACCGGAATCTCCGCGCTGGAACCGCTGGCAGAAACGCCAGTCTTTCTCAGCCCGTTCAGTTCTTCCACCGGATACTGATAAAGCATTCCGTTTTTATACGTAACTTCCCTTGGAACAGTCAGGCAATGCTGCCAGCCTTCGCTCTCTGCTGTAGGATTCACATACTCCTCATCTGCATCCGGCATTCCCATCCAGCCGATCAGGATCCGTCTGCCCTTTCCATCCTGGAATGTCTGGGGTGCATAGAAATCAAAGCCGTGGTCCCATTCCCGGAAAGCTTTTTCCTCCGGCTTTCCATCCTTCAGGATAAAGTATCCGGACTGATAGATGTTCTGAAAACGGAACTCTTCTCTGGTCAGTCCCTGGGGAGATACAGAAAGCACCTCCTGTCCCTCAAGAGTGAAAAAATCCGGGCACTCCCACATGTATCCGAATGCCTTCTCTGTAGTAAGCTCACTGTCAAATTTCCAGTTCTTCAGATCTTCGGATCTGTAAAAAAGTACGGCACCCTGGTCGCTTTTCTGACGGCCGCCAAGGATCATCCGGTACTCTTCCCCCTCCTTCCAGACCTTCGGGTCACGGATGTGGCAGGTGTAATTCTCCGGATAATCCTCACAGGAAACTGCAACCTCCTTTGTTCCGAAATGAAGGCCGTCCGCACTCTCCACATGAAGAGTGCTGGACTGTCTTCCGTTATTGATATAATCATAATCTCCATCCATCTTGATGTTTCCTGTGTAGAAAAGATGAAGCTTATCTTTCTCCGCAATGGCAGAGCCTGAGTAAACACCATGACAGTCATAAATGCTGTCCGGCAGAAGCGGAACCCCTTCATATCTCCAGCTGATCATATCTTCACTGGAGTAATGTCCCCAGAATTTCAGTCCACCGTTGGCCTCAAACGGAGAATACTGGAAAAACACATGATATCTTCCCTTGTACCAGCATAATCCGTTCGGGTCATTGAGCCATCCCACAGGCGGCATCAGATGATGGGTCAAACGGTTTGTCTGCATCGTCCTGGCAACTGCTGCCGTTTCCTCGATTTTTCGCACTTCCTCTGCAAGGACCTTGGTCAGAGAACTCATTTTATTTTACCTCCAGTACTTCAGAACCATTATTTACTGTTCCTTCTGCAAGCATTTTTACTTCTTCATAATCATCGGTATTGGTTACGATCAGCGGTGTGGTCACATCATAGCCGGCTGCCTTAATAGCATCCATATCAAAGGTGATCAGTGTCTGGCCTTTTTTGACCACGTCACCGTCCTTTACATGAGCGGTGTAGAATTTACCGCCAAGCTCAACGGTGTCAACGCCGATATGGATCAGCAGCTCCAGACCACTTTCTGTTGCAAGCCCGATGGCATGCTTTGTGTCAAAAATTGTAGAAACCGTAGCGTCACAGGGTGCTTTTACTTCACCTTTGGACGGAATCACTGCCATGCCCCTTCCAAGGACTTCAGATGCAAAGGTTGCATCCTTTACTTCTGAAAGCGGGATCGCAGTTCCCTCAAGCGGGCTGTAGAGGGTCTGTGCACCTGTCTCTGAAGTTTTCTCCTGGGCAATTTCTGCCGGAGCATCTGATTTTTTCTCTGCTTCAATATTTTTTTCAGCTGTTTCCTGTACCTCATCCTTATATCCGAACATCCAAGTAAGCACAAAAGCCACACCAAATGCGATGGCAAACATCAGGATATAACCAACTGGATTATTCAGGCACAGCAGGATTCCGAAGATACCGGTAACACCTGTTCCTGTGGCACCAAGACTGCTAATGGAGGCAAAAAGTGCTCCGCATGCACCACCCAGGCAGCCCATGATAAACGGCTTTCCGAAGCGGAGGTTTACACCGAAGATTGCCGGCTCTGTGATTCCCATGCATGCGCTTAAGGCAGAAGGAACAGCCATGGATTTGATCTTCTGATTTCTGGATTTCAGGCCTACAGCAAGAGCTGCACCACCCTGTGCAATGTTAGCTGCAGATGCAAGTGGCAGCCAGTAGGTAACGCCGAATTTGGCCAGCTGTCCAAGGTCAATGATAGTGTACATGTGATGAACACCGGCAACAACAGTCGGTGCATAAAAGGCACCCATGATAAAGCTTCCGATTCCAAATGGCAGTGCGATCAGCCACTGGATCCCATCCAGAAGTCCGTTCTCAACAGCTACGAAGATCGGTCCGATAATGGAAAGTGTAAGATAACCGGTTACAAAAACACTGACAAGTGGTGTTACAAAAAGATCGAACATTGCAGGTACGATCTTATGAAGTCTTTTCTCGATCTGTGCCAGTACCCATACTGCAATGATAACCGGGATCACATGTCCCTGATATCCCACCATGTCAATGGAGTAAAGTCCAAACCATACCTTCTGCGTTGCCTGCACACCCTCTGTTGCAACAGTCCAGGCATTCTGCAGATTTGGATGGATCATGATCATACCGATAACCGCACCCAGATAAGGGTTGGCACCAAATACCTTCGCACCACTGTAAGCGATAAGAATCGGCAGGAATGTATACGCTGTGTTACTGAAAAGCTGTGCAAATACATAAATGGAACCATTGGTGTTAATATTCAGGAAGCCGTTGTTTACCATGAAGTTCAGGGCTTCCATGATTCCCATCAAAAATCCGCTGGCTACGATAGCTGGGATGATCGGGACAAAAATGTCTCCCAGTGTCTTGATCAGTCTCTGTATCGGATTAGCCTTGGATGCTGCCACCTTCTTAAGCTCATCCTTACTACTCTCTGATATTCCGGCGATCTGGATAAATTCATCATAAACCTTGTTTACAACTCCTGTTCCCAGGATGATCTGCATCTGTCCCTGTGCAAAAAACACGCCCTTCACACCGTCGATATTCTCTACATATTCCTTATCCGCCTTGTCATTATCCGCAATGACCAGACGAAGCCTTGTTGCACAGTGCGCCGCGGAAATGATGTTTTCTTTCTTTCCTACATGATCATAGATTTCCTGTGCTGTCTTTCTGTAATCCATGTCCTTCCTCCTTTTCTGCTACTGTTCCCGGACAGTCATCTCTTTCTTCTTTCCCTTTCTTCGGATCAGATCTGTCTGTTCTTTCTTCAGCTTCCCGGGATTTATTATCTCTGATCCATTGTTTTTCATTTATTTATGAGATTGATTTCATATATCCATTCATACAAGGAACGATAATCTTTCCATTTTTTTAAGTTTTTTGATGATTTTAACACTTTTCAATGGTTTGTTTTATGTTGTTGCTTGCGTTATTATGTGGAATCGTTCTCATATCTTACTTGTATTATAACTACTGCATTATTATTTGTAAATCCGCAACATCTCACAAATTTCTTCGGTCAAAATTGTACATATTCCATAAGAACAGATGCAAGACAGACAAACCAGTCAGGACATCGCAGAAAAAATCTGGCATTTTTCTGTGTTTGCTCAGCCATAACACAGCACCACACAAAAAAGAAGCAGGTCTTTTTCTCCCAAAAGATCTGCTCCTGTTCCACAATAACTTATAATTTCTTCCTCTGTCTGCGAGGATATTCTCTGTTACCTGTGAGATTCCCGTTCCACAAGCTCACATCCCATTTTTATTTCCTTGCTGATCCCGGTATCGTTCTCAATAAGATCAGCCAGCATGGCTGCTGCCTCCATTCCGCTGGTCTTATAATAAAAATGTACCGTTGTCAGCTTCGGTTCCACGATCTTACCCGGAACTCCATCCCCAATCCCTGCGATCTGAACATCCTCGGGAATGCGAAGCCCGATCTCCTTCAAATAAGTCATGGCTCCCACCGCCATAGTATCCGTAGCACACACAAGAGAATCTATGGAAGGCTCCTCCTCAAAAAGCTCCTTCGCCATCTCATACCCGGAATCCATGGTAAAGCTTCCGATCTTCATCCTCTCCGGCACGACCTCCAGCTTAGCTTTATGGATAGCATCCATAAAACCCTTTTTCCTGCAGGCACCAACTGCCTCGTCCTTATCTGTAACGCCGATATAGGCAAACTTTTTCCCCTTCTCCGCCAGCTTCTCCGTGACCTGAAAAGCTGCTTTATGATCATCCTGATAAATACATGGATATCCGTCCAGATGCTGTCCCAGGATCACGATCGGTACCTTATAATCCTTCAGCATCTGTTTATGCTTTCTGGTAAACATGGTAGCAATAAAAACCACTCCGTCCACCTGACGTTCTTTAAACAGAGAAAGGTATTTCAGCTCTTCTTCCACATCATTATTGGTATTGGCCAGAATAAGCTGATATCCTCTCCGTGTAAGAATATCACTGATTCCTGTCACCTCACGGCTTATGGTATCTGAATTGATCTTTGGAAGGATGACACCGATGAGACTGGTTTTTTTGGTCCGCAGTGTCTGTGCCTGGGAGGATGGCTGATATCCTGTCTCCTGGATCACCCTGCGGATGACTTCCTTTTTTTCACTGCTGACATATCCATTATTCAGATATCTGGATACCGTAGCTCTGGAAACTCCGGCAAGCCTGGCTATTTCATTAATGTTCATAACTTATGTACCTCTTCTTTTGTCCTGTTATATCTGTCCTTGTATGCATATTTATAATATAGATTATACACGGTTTCTTTCCGGTAAAAAAGATTCTTTTCCTATGTAAATGGAAATTTTTATTACTGCTCACTCCGTTCTCACTAATACGCTTCACAAGGCAGAGGATACGGGATGCATATACCTCCCATCCCGTATCCTCCATACTCTGTTTCTAAAAATCTCCCCGGCATATCTGTTTTTCGGTTTTCCCTGTCATTCCAGATATTCAAACGGATCTACCGGCACGCCATCCTTTTTCATTGCAAAATAAAGATTCGGGCCTTCTACAGAATAATATTTGGTAGGTGCACTGATATTTCCGATCACTTCACCCTCCTTTACTGTGTCACCTTCTGCCACAGTAAGGTCCTTCAGCTGCCCGTATACTGCCTGATAACCATTTCCCAGCTCCATAGTGACAGTCGTTCCCGTGCAAGCATCCTGTACAACAGAAAGCACCTGACCATCTGCCGCCGCATACACCGGCGCATCCTCCACTGCCTGCAAAGCAATGGCAGAGCTTACACGATACTGATCCAAAGTCGGATAATATACGGTTTCATCCATATTGTAATCCACAAGAACCGTTCCTCTGACCGGCCATTCCATAATGGAATCCTCCGTAAAATCCAAAGCCTGTGCCGCAATTCCGACAGCTGAGGTCTCTGCGGTATCTGTGGAAGCTCCAGCTCCGTTATTCACCGCTCCCTCTGCCGATGTATTTCCGGCATTATCTGCTGTATTTCCAGTGCCATCTGTGCGGCTTCTGTCTGCACCTGCTGCCGCAGACACACTCCTATCCTCCGTACCACTTCCATTATCTGCATCTGCCGCTGCATTTTCGGCTGTACCACTTCCTGCAGTCTCACGGATGCTTCCTGTCACTCCATCTGCTCCGGCTTCTGAAGCTCCTGACAGACCTGCTTCATCTCCGGTTTCTCCATCAGAGTTCTCATCCTGTGCTGCATCCTGCCAGCCATCTCCGGCAGCTGCCGCATCCTCTGCGTTTTCCCCGTCCGAAAGCTCCTCTTCCAGCCCGGTCTCTTCTACCTGTACAGAATTTTCCTCCTGGGGATTTTCTGCGATGGGCTTTGTTCCAAGCTGATAAACAGTAATCCCAAGTGCCGCCACTGCTGCCAGAACACCTCCGTTGATAATACCTCTCACAATTTTACTTTTCATATTCTTTCCACCTCTGTCTGATATGTTCATTTTCAGTAACAGAAAAAGCAGTAAAGCTGCCGTTTCGGTCACCATTTCTATATCTATAGAGTGTCCAGAATATGGCTGTCTATTCATTTTTTGAATATTTTTTTATCAGACGTTGCTTCGGATGCCTGACTTTCTTTAATCCTCAGCTTTCAGCTCCATCTCCGGAAAATATTTTTTCAGGATCTCCTCCGCACTGCTTCCGTTTTTTGCCATCTCATTTCCACCAAACTGGGAAAATCCCACACCATGACCGCTGCCACGCACTCGCAGATAATAAATATCATCCTTTTTCTTCAAACTGAAATTCGCGGATTCCAGTCCCATTCCCGCTGCAAAGCTTTCTCCCTCCAGAAGTGTTTCCCCAATCGTAAGCTCTGTCACATAACCGGCACTGTCCCGTTTTTTGATCTTCAGCTCCCCGGAAAGCTGCCCCGCAGGAATTTCCACGATTTTTATATGATCCGGAGATTTTTTATCCTCACTGCTATCTGCCGATTTCAGATATGTATACGCCTCATCATGAAAAGCTTCTTCCCCGCTGCGGGTTTTCCCTGCGCTTCTCTTATGCCAGGGAGTCAGCCTCACTTTTCCTTCATATGTAAGTACCTGTCCATCCGTCTCTTTTGCTGCCTGTTCATAGATCTGCCTTTTTTCTGCAAAAAAATATCTCCAGACTTCCTCTGTACTTCCGTTTTCCCTCAGGATCTCTGCCAGATTTTTCCCCTCACCCAGCCACCTTTGAATATTCGACCGTGCGATCACAGTCTGCGCTTTTATGGTTTCTTTTTTCATATCCGGGGAAATCTGCGAAAAAACAATGACCGGGAGATATTCTTCCATATCCGGCACCCTCTCTGCCAGGACCCTCTCCGGTCCATTAATGGTTGCCGCCGAAAAATAAGGAAGAACAATTGCTAAAAACACCAGACAATATCGAAGAAGCGCATATTTTTTCATAAAAACACCATAAGCGTTCTTTTTCCTAATATATGTTCTTTTGCCAAAAATTATTATTTGCTGTATACTATAGCAGTTCTATGAATCAATGCATCAAAAAAAGTTATTCCGAACATGCTGCAGTAATTTATGGAAATGCTATGTATCAATCCAAAAAGTATCTGCAGTGATCAGTCCTGCTCACCGCTTATTGCTTGC
The DNA here is from genome assembly GCF_900101315.1 of Blautia sp. SF-50. Taxonomy (NCBI): domain Bacteria; kingdom Bacillati; phylum Bacillota; class Clostridia; order Lachnospirales; family Lachnospiraceae; genus Blautia; species Blautia sp. SF-50. The sequence continues at coordinate 5,039 of NZ_FMUW01000017.1, read as the reverse complement.
CACGAATGGAGGTATCACACACCATGCTTGCCATCTTTCTCGCACCATTATATATTCTCATTAATATTTATATCGTCCGTTGGATGATTTTATGGATGGGTGCCTGCACTCATTTTTTCCAGACCTTTGCGTTCCGGGCATGCTTTGCAGGTGTTTATATTTTTCTGTCCACTTCTCTTCTGACCTGTTTTCTCATCCGGAAGCCACCTGCGCTCCACCGCTTCCTGAAAAATACGGCAAATTATTTTCAGGGAACATTTCTTTACATCCTGATCGTAATCGTAACTACAGATCTCTGCAGACTGATCCTGAAGCATACGCTTCATCCGGCCTGGATGTATTCCCGGAAAGCCTTCGTAGTCACAGGCGCTGTCTGCACCCTTCTGATCATTGGTGTCAGTCTCTATGGGATTTTTAATCAGTGGAATATTAAGACAAAAACTTATGATGTGAAAATAGACAAGCAGGTGAAGGGAATGGACTCCCTGAAGATTGTCCTGCTCGCAGACATTCATTTCGGTTACAGTATCGGAGAAAAACATGCCGGGCTTCTTGTAAAAAAGATCAACGCCGAAGATCCGGATCTGATCTGTATTGCCGGCGATATTTTTGATAACGAATATGAAGGGATCAAAAACCCGAAAAAAACAGCGGCCATTCTCCGTTCGCTGAAATCCAGATACGGCGTTTATGCCTGTTGGGGCAACCATGATCTCAGCGAACCGATTCTGGCCGGTTTTACCTTCCGCAATGCAAAAAAAGATTATGATGATCCCAGAATGCGGAATTTTCTGGAATCTGCCAACATCCGGCTTCTCGATGACGAAACCGTCCTCATAGATAAACGGTTTTATCTGACAGGCCGTAAGGATCCTTCACGCTGCCGAAAAATGTCCGACACCCGTAAGGATCCTGACCAGCTTACAGCCTACCTTGACAAAACACTCCCGATTATTTTTATGGATCATCAGCCCGGTCAGCTGGATGAAGTGGCAGCCGCAGGCGCAGACCTTGATCTCTGCGGCCATACTCATGACGGCCAGCTGTTCCCTCTGAACATCATCACCGGCCTGGTCTGGGAAAATTCCTGCGGCTACCTGAAAAAGGGGACTATGCACAACATCGTTACCTCCGGTGCCGGCATATGGGGCCCGAATATGCGTACTGCCACAAACAGCGAGATCTGTTCGATCACAGTACATTTTTATCCTGCCAGACCTAACTCCTCTGATCCCTCATAAATATCTTCCACCGGCAGCTCCTCCGCACTCTCACTATCCTCTTCTGTTATTTCTGTTCCGTCATTTTCTTCTTCCGTTTCAGAGTCCTTCGGAAACTCAATTACTTCAGCCGTATCACCACTTTCTGATATCTCCGGCTCTTCACTGGAATCATCAAATATCTCTTCCTCAGTATTATCGTCCGTCTTTCCTTCTTCAGAACTCATATTGAGTTCCTCGCTGCTCTCTTCTTCAGCTTTCTTTTCACTGTTTCGGATGATCTCAAGGGCTTCTGTTTCTGAAATAATGCCTGAATTATCTTCCATTGCATTTGCTTCCGGCACTTCATAATCATATACAAAGGTATTGACTGGCATAAGCTTGTTTGACTGCACATCATAATCAAATACATGCCACAGGTATCCTTCCCTGTTAACCGGTACATTTGCCTGGTAGATCTGTTTTCCACCCCGGTAAACGGTTACTTTGGCTGACGAAGCAGATAATTCTGTACTCGCATCATCTTCACCGTTTGTATAATCGTATACATAAAAGCTATATTTTCTTCCGGTGAAGCCTTTGTATATGGTTGTTGTTTCCGGTCCATAGCTGCTTGTATCATCCAGATCCAGATTTGCTATTACATCTCCATCCTCTGAATATGCATTTTTATCCCTGTAGTATACATGGAAGTAGTCATCTCCGTTTTCATCAGCAGGTCCCAGCAGATGAGAATCCAGGTCTCGCGGAGTTTCTCCCCATGTAAGCACGATCTGAAGAAGTCCCTCATCTCCTGCACTGATATTGGTCGGTGACATTGTTACATCACGTTCACTGCATGCATTTGCCTGAACTACAACATTGATATGGGCAGAAACAAAATCTTCATTGCTTGCATTCAGCGTATAGTTTCCGGCTGGCACGGTCAACGTATAGGTTCCATCTGCTGATACGCCTTCTTTCACAGTCTCTCCGATCACATTATCCCAGCCCTTACGTAATTCATAAGTTACATTTTCTATATTTCCACCGGTCATGGAATGAATAAATCTTCCACTCAGCTCACCATCTCCGGCTTCTGCTCTGGATACCATCAGGAAAGATTCTGCGTATGTGATCTGGTTCGCTGATACTTCCATGGAACTGCTCTCATATTTCTGGTAACCGGTTGCTGTGACAACAATTTTGTAGGTTCCTTCATCAAGATCATTAAATGAATAAGTTCCATCTTCTTTCGTGAAAGTTTTTTCAACCTTGACTGTTCCGGAATATGCTTCCACGCTGGCATTTTTTACAGGAGCTTTACTGTTTGAATCCAAAACGCTTCCCTCAATGCTTCCGGCTCCGACTGTACATTTATCTACCAGTGTTCCATTTTCAAAATGAACCTTCAATTTTAGTGGATTATCGTCATCATCAGACAGAAAATCCTTGGACAACGTATAATGCCATACCGTTTTCAGGAACTTTCCGACCACCGTATCCGGATTCAACTCACCCGCTGCGTAAATATAGGTTCTTACATCAGAACAAAGCACATTTCCGGCATCACGAACTGTATAGGATACGCTTGCCTTTGCCGCAGGTCCTACCTTAATATCAATTCCTGCCAGATCCCATGTCTCCAATGCAGTCAAATTTAATCCAAACTGAAGACCGCATTTCGCAGATCCTTCTATTGTGACCGGTGTCAAAGTCTGACTGAAATCATGGATAAATCTTCCATTTCCATCTTTGAATTCATATCCGCCAGTTGCTTCAACGGAATATTTCACAACAAACTGCCCGGACACATCATAAAACAGAGAAACCACCAGATCTGCAGAAAGACCAGTTGTACCAAGCTTTATAGGAACTCGTCCCAGTTCAAGTACATCGCTGACTGTTTCCATAGTTCCACTTGCATGTTTGATCTGCTGCTCTGAATTCACGCCACTTATATAAAGTCCGCCTTCGAAATCAGCTTTTCCTGTAACTGACGCAATAAAATGCTTTACCTCTATCTTTCCCCAGCTAAATCCGGCATCCAGCTTACAGCTTACATCCGGAATCGTAACAGCAACAGAACCGGACAGCTTCACCTTTGTGATATTCTGGACTTTTAATGCAATATCTGTATCTGTTCCCATTTCCTTTGCAGAAAACAGTGCAACCTTTCCGGTTTCCAGATTTTTATAAGCATTTCCGTCTTTTACTGTGATCGTATAAGTTCCGTCACTGTTCTGGACAACATTGTATATATTTTGGGAAGTATCTTTGACTTCAACTACATTTGCTGGCATGCTGATTCCTAAGATCAACATCAGGATCAGCATCAGCGGCAGCAATTTTTTTGACGCACTTTTTCTCTTCATAAGCACTTTTCCCTTCTGCTGTACTATGCTATAATGTTCATCAATTATAAATTTTCGAGATCATTCGAAATCATTTATAATTAATCCCCCGTAAATTATCAGACTATCAACCAAGAAAGGAGAAAAATCATGAGTGTCACCGTAAATCCAAAAGCCCGACAAATTTTACCGGTTATTCTGGGCTGCTGCGTAATTGGAACTGTTTTTTTTCTGGCAATAACTATCTGTTCCGCCATAAAATATCATGATTACGTACCTGTAGATGCTGTTATATCATCTGTCAGCCGCTCAAATAATCCTAACAAGCCTCATAGTTCCAATTATCATAACTATGTGAAGTACTCTTACACCTACAAGGAACAAAATTACACAGCTGACCGAATCGAGTTTTTACGCCTTGGCAAAGCCCCCGGAAAGCATGTTCAGATCAAATGTGATCCGCAGAATCCAAACCAGATCCAGAATATCTATTCTATGACCATCTCTATTGTCTTCCTAGTAATCCTGATCATAACAGATTTCCTGCTCATTCTTATGATAAAGTCTTAATACTGTACAGCTATGCTCTAATTTTGTCGAAAATGTCCATAATATTTTTTTTATCGCATTGACATACTCCTACCATTGAAATCCTACTCGATGGCTCTGCTGATTCGTTCGTCAGTACGTAATTTTCTATGATATAAAAAAGACGGTTACGCTGAATCACAACGTAACCGTCTTCCTTTATACTATACTCGCACAGATATAAAACAAAATTCCCACCTACTGCCTTGAGCAATAAATGGGAATTTATCTGATCCACTTAAAAAGTGAGGCATCGGGGATTCGAACCCCGGACAACTTGATTAAAAGTCAAGTGCTCTACCGACTGAGCTAATACCCCATATTAAATTAATTAATACTCAGGCTTTTTCTAACCAGCCGTTCGCATGTTTTACATTAAAACATGCCCAGAGCCGGAATCGAACCAGCGACACGAGGATTTTCAGTCCTCTGCTCTACCAACTGAGCTATCTGGGCATAAGTAGCGGGGACAGGATTTGAACCTATGACCTTCGGGTTATGAGCCCGACGAGCTTCCAGACTGCTCCACCCCGCGTTATTAAATGTTAAAAGCCGATGATCGGACTCGAACCGATAACCTGCTGATTACAAATCAGCTGCTCTGCCAATTGAGCCACATCGGCATTTAAGTGGATGGAGAAGGATTCGAACCTTCGAAGGCGGTGCCAACAGATTTACAGTCTGCCCCCTTTGGCCACTCGGGAATCCATCCATAATCTATGGGACCTATAGGGCTCGAACCTATGACCCTCTGCTTGTAAGGCAGATGCTCTCCCAGCTGAGCTAAGATCCCATATTTAATTCATTACAGCTAAGCTGTAACGACCCAGAAGAGACTCGAACTCTCGACCTCCGCCGTGACAGGGCGGCGCTCTAACCAACTGAGCCACTGGGCCAT
>NZ_FMUW01000028.1:0-38985 GCF_900101315.1 Blautia sp. SF-50 | reverse complement strand
TCTGATGATCGACATTTTCATCTCGGTCCATTTACTCCGCATCACTTCACGCCCAGATATCCTTATCCCCCCTGAAACCCGAATAAACACAACAAAAAAACACCGTCCCCGCAGCTCTATATCTGCAAAAACAGTGCCTTTAGTGCGTCTTCAGGGGTTCGAACCCTGGACACCCTGATTAAGAGTCAGGTGCTCTACCAACTGAGCTAAAGACGCTTATTTAATTGTTTGTCTTTCGTTTTTTGTTTCGTTCGTTCCTCAAGACATGTTGTATTATACGTTATGATTTGAAGAAAGTCAACACCTTTTTTTAATTTTTTTTATTTTTTTCTTTTTTATTTTTTATATCTTCATTTGATGCAATTTTGTTCAGTGATTTTTCTATTTCTGACAGCGAATTTCTGATCTGAAATGCCTGGCTTTTGACGCCGCGTTTTACACTGTTGAGATTTCGCCGGAATGAGTTGGATTTTCTTTTTTTCAAACCTTATCTTCCCCTCTTTCTTTATACAGATCAGGCAGCTTCTCCTGCAGATTCGTATATTCCTGCCTGACGCTCCCTCTTATTCATTATATGAAAACAGGCCGATCTGTTTACAGATCAGCCCGATAAAACAACCTTCTATATTAATATTAATGCAGAATATCTATGCGTCAGATAAGCTTTGATATCAGATACCTTCTGAGAACCACTTAACCTTACCTCTTCTATTTTTGTCTGATCACCATCTTACAGATCGGATTGCCCATGGAAGAAAACTTCTCCTCATACTCCGTCATCACATTTCCCTTCACCAGCTCCTCATCATGATGAAGATCAAACGTACAAACCTCCAGGTTCCAGTCAGACTCCTTCACCTCTTCCAGGGAAAATTCAAACAATCCACGGTTATCTGTCTTAAATTCCACAGTACCCTCTTTTTTCAGGACCTGCTCATACCTCTTTAAAAACTCTCTGGAAGTCAGTCTTCTCTTGGCATGACGGGCCTTCGGCCACGGATCGGAAAAATTCAGATAAATCCCGTCAACCTCATCCTTCTCAAAAATCTCCGGCAAAAGCCTTGCATCCACACGGATGAACACCAGATTTGAAAACTTCTCCCCGGCCTCCTCAAGCTCCTCCCTCTTCTGAAGTGCCCGAAGCAGCACACTGTCATACATCTCGATCCCAACATAATTCCTCTCAGGATGCAGCCGCGCCATATCCATCAGAAAACGCCCTTTTCCCATACCAACCTCAAGAAAAAGCGGTCTCTTCTCCCCAAAAACACTCGCCCATTCCCCTTTAAACTTCTCCGGTTCATCAATCACCCAGTCACACTCCAAAATCGCATCCTTCGCCCCGGGAATATTACGTAATCTCATAAATAACCTCCAAATTAATCTTCCTATAATATACAAATCAAATAACTACCTCTCGCAGCCAGCAAAAGCAATCTATAACAATTCCCCAAACCAATGAAACCACTATAATACATCCGCCACCAGCCACACAAACCAGAATACCTGCACAAATCCAAAAAATCATCATTCCTCTTCCAGAATATCCGATAAAACACCCTGTGCAAGGCATCCCAATATTCAACTATACATGTAACCCCCACCCCGCCGCAAGCAAAAAATAAAAAAAATCCTCAACCAAGCAACAACAAAAACGCCTCGCTGTCCATCCCAACACCATCCGCATCCATATACACATCCTCTCAACCAGGCGACAGCAACGCGCCTCGCCGTCCACCCCCCAACACCATCCGCATCCATATACACATCCTCTCAACCAGGCGACAGCAACGCGCCTCGCCGTCCACCCCCCAACACCATCCGCATCCATATACACATCCTCCCAACCAGGCGACAGCAACGCGCCTCGCCGTCCACCCCCCAACACCATCCGCATCCACACACATCGGCTCAACCTCACACATCCAACACAGCAGCATACATACACAAGTCAACAACCTCACACCACCACAACCAAGAACTCCTAAAAAAAGCCCGAGGGGTGTGCAGAGGGGCCATGGCTTTATGGCCCCTTTGCGGTTTTCCTCTTTTCCCACAAAAACCCAAAAAATATCTTTTTACCCACATTTCCCTCAAAAGTTTGCATAAAAATTAACAAATTTTTAGTTGTTTTTACCATAAAAAAGGTGTATCATATAAAAATCAATTATAAACAATAAACAAACAAGGAGGGCGCTATGGAACAAATCCTAAATAAGCTTTCGGAAATCGAAGCTACAGCCAATGCCATCATGCAGGACGCTGCGCGACAGAAACAGGCTCTCTCGGAAGAAGCAGAAAAACAGACGAAGGAATTCGACGCTTCACTTGAAAAAGAAACCAGCGACGAGATCCGGAAGATCCGTGAAGATCTGGCCCGCGAGAAAGACGCCCGGATCAATGAGCTTCGTGCAGAAACCGAAGACCAGCTATCCAGGCTGGATGCCTATTACGAAGCCCATCACGAAAGTCTTTGCAGTGAGCTGTTTCAGAAAATAACAGGCATCACCGAAACCTGAAGGGAAAGGAAGTGATTCAATGGGCTCTGTCCTCTCATACAGCGGACTCTCCACCAAGATCCGCGCCATGCAGAGCAGGCTTGTGACAGATGAGCAGCTGGAAGAAATCGTTCAGCTTCCCAATGTCCCCCAGGTAACAGCCTACCTGAAACGGACTCCCGAATATCAGAATATCTGGTCCGGTCTCGATGAAAATGATCTTCACCGCGGACAGATAGAAAAACTCCTGAAGAAATCCATCTTCCTGAATTTTTCAAGGCTTTACCACTTTGCAAATCAGGAACAGCGAACGTTCCTGTCGCTTTACTCAAAGCGTTATGAGATCCGCGTCCTGAAAGAGATCATGACGAATCTCTTTGACCACCGGGACACCAATCCCGTAGATATTTCTCCCTACCGCGATTTTTTCAGACATCATTCCAAGCTGGACATTGACAGGCTTACCGCCTGCACCAATATGGATGAATTCATTGCGGCACTGAAGGGAAATGATTTTTTTATTCCGCTGTCTCAGGTCAACGAACGTGGAAATGCCACGCTTTTTGACTTCGGCATGGCACTTGACCTTTCGTATTTTTCACAGATCTGGAATGTGCGGAAGAAGCTTTTCAAAGGTAACGATCTGAAACAGATCACCAAGGCTTACGGTGAAAAATTCGATATGCTGAACCTGCAGTTCATCCAGCGCTCCAAACGCTGCTTTCAGATGGAACCGGCTGCTATTTACGCATTGCTGGTCCCCATGAACTACAAGCTCCGCAAAGAGGAGATCACCACCCTTGTGGAGGCCCCTACACCAGAAGAGTTCCGTCGTATCTTCAATGGAACTTATTATGGTAAGAAATACGAACAGCTGACCGTCGCCAGTCTGGAAGAATTTTATAACTATATTCTTCGCAGCATACTGGAACAGGAAGCACGCAAGGATCCCTATTCCGTAGCAGTCATCTATTCCTATTTATATCACAAAGAACATGAAGTCAACCGTCTGACCATTGCCCTTGAATGCGTGCGCTATGGCGTGGACCCAGAACAATCCCTGCGTTATATACGCAACGGTTAATAACCAGGAGGTAGCAACGTGATTGAAAAAATGAATTTTCTGAGCATCACCGGTCCCAAGGCAGATATCGACCGGGTTGTAAACACCTACCTGTGCAAGTACGAGATCCATCTGGAAAACGCTCTCTCAGAGCTGACCACAGTAGAAAGTCTGACGCCTTTCCTGGATGTCAACCCCTACAGAGATGCCTTAAATTCCATCAATACCATTTATGAGGAGCTGAAAACTCCTCCGTCCACTTCCAATAGAAGCCCGGGTATTGAAACAGCACTTTCCACAGTAAAGGAGATCCGCTCCCAGGCGGATCAGCTCCAGAAGGAACAGTCCGAACTGGAAGAAAAATGTTCCTCTCTGGAAGAATCACTGCGGATCATATGTCCCTTCCGAAATATTGATTATGATATTTCATCCATACTTCATCTGAAGTATATCCATTTTCATTTCGGACGTATCGAGAAACAGTATTATGAGAAATTCAAGAAATATATTTACGACAATCTGAACACGATCTTCCTTAAATGCGATGAAGATGACCAATACGTCTGGGGCGTTTACTTCGTACCGAAGCATGAAGCGCACAAAATTGATGCCGCCTACTCTTCTATGCACTTTGAGAAGATCTTTGTGCCGGATAATTATACCGGAACTGCCCAGCAGGCATTTTCAAGCGTAAGCAAACAATACGAGGATGCTCTGAAGCATCTGGAAGCACAGAAACAGAAATACCAGAGATTTCTTGCGGATCAGGCAGAAACCATCGTTACCGCCAGAAACACACTTCTTCAGTTTTCCAGAAATTTCGATGTCCGGAAAGCGGCAGCCTGCACCGGAAAGCATGAAAATTTCTATATTCTCTGCGGATGGATGACAGAAGCCGACACCAGAGCTTTTCAAGCCGAAATCTCATCCGACGAAAAAATCTTCTGCCTGGTAGACGGAGAAGATACCAATACGCCGGAACACGACCAGAACCATCAGCCGCCAACCAAGCTGAAAAATCCGAAGCTTTTCAAGCCCTTTGAAATGTATGTAAAAATGTACGGACTTCCCGCCTATGGCGAGATGGACCCTACCTGGTTTGTTGCCATCACCTACTCCTTTATTTTCGGAGCCATGTTCGGTGATGCAGGACAGGGACTCCTGCTCTTTATCGGAGGATTGCTCCTGTACAAGCTGAAGCATATCGATCTTGCCGGAATCATCAGCTGCGCCGGAGTCTTTTCCACATTTTTCGGTCTGATGTTCGGAAGTATCTTTGGATTTGAGGATGTCATACCTGCTCTGTGGCTGCGGCCTGTGGACAGTATGACGACCATACCTTTTATCGGAAAACTGAATACCGTATTTATCGTTGCCATCGGCTTCGGCATGGGAATCATCCTCCTGTGTATGGTTTTCAACATCATCAATTCCTTTAAAACGCATGATGTTGAAAAAACCTGGTTTGACACCAACGCTGTGGCAGGACTTGTATTTTATGGCTCCGCAGTTCTCTGCATCGGACTCTTTGTATCCGGGCATGCAGTTCCGGGTGGTGCAGTCCTTGCCATTATGTTTGGTTTACCGCTGCTTCTTATTTTCTTCAAGGAGCCTCTTACAAACCTGGTAGAAAAAAAGGCCGAGGTTATGCCAAAAGAAAAAGGCATGTTTATCGTACAGGGTATCTTTGAACTGTTCGAGGTTATCCTGAGCTACTTTTCCAATACACTCTCCTTCGTGCGTATCGGTGCTTTTGCAGTCAGCCACGCAGCTATGATGGAGGTTGTACTTATGCTTGCAGGCGCAGAAAACGGCAGTCCGAACTGGATCGTCATCATTCTCGGAAACCTGTTCGTATGCGCTATGGAGGGCCTGATCGTAGGTATCCAGGTACTCCGTCTGGAATATTACGAAATGTTCAGCCGTTTTTACAAGGGCAGCGGACGGAAATTCGAGCCGTTCTGCTCAAAAAACAAATAAAATGCCAGAGTCGGAACGCATTCTGATCCGGGCATTCAATTAAACGAATATTAAGGAGGTCATCATCATGACAGTCATTACACAGATCACAATCGCAGTTGCACTTGTACTCAGCATCATTCTTCCATTTGGTTATTATCTTCTCGGCGAAAAAAGCCGCGGCCGCTACAAAACAGCTCTTGGTGTCAACGCCTTTTTCTTCTTCGGGATCATGCTTGTTGCCATTGCAGTAACATTTGCAGGCGGAGCTTCCGTACAGGCTGCTACAGGCGCTGACGCAGGCCTTGCAACAGGTATGGGTTACATCGCAGCAGCACTTGTTACCGGACTTTCCTGTATCGGTGGTGGTATTGCCGTTGCCAGTGCGGCAAGCGCAGCACTTGGAGCGATCAGTGAGGATCAGAGCATCCTTGGTAAATCTCTTATCTTCGTAGGTCTTGCCGAAGGTGTTGCTCTTTATGGACTGATCATCTCCTTCATGATCCTGGGTAAACTTTGATATGAAAATGTATCTGATCAGTGACAATATTGATACTCTGACAGGAATGAGACTGGCCGGTGTAGAGGGTGTGATCGTTCATGAGCACGACGAGCTGAAGGAAGCTCTGGAGCGCACCATCGCAGACAAAGAGATCGGAATCATACTCCTGACCGAAAAATTCGGCCGGGAGTTTCCTGAGATCATTGATGATGTCAAGCTTCATCACAAAACACCTCTCATCATTGAAATTCCTGACAGACATGGTACCGGCCGCAGACCTGATTTCATTACATCTTATGTAAATGAGGCCATCGGATTAAAATTATAGGCAGGTGATATTATGACAATTGAAGAGAAGCTTAAACACTTCTATGACACCTCCGTGGACGAAGCACGCCGTCAGGCGGAAAAAGATGTCCGGGAACACAAGGAAGCCCTGGATGCCGCACTGGAGGAACATAAAAAAATGTCTCTGGGAAATGCTGCCAGTTCCCGCAAAGCCGAGATCGCAAACGCAAAGCGTGAGATCAACAAGGCACTTTCCGCAGAGCAGCTTCACATCCGGCGAAACTGGACTGCCAGACAGAGCCGCTTAAAAGAAAAACTTTTTGCAGATGTCCGGGTACAGATCCTGAAATTCATGGAATCTCCCCGCTATGAAGAATATCTTTGTACAAAGATCGAGGAAGCTGTCTGCTTCGCGGAACACGATGAGATCCAGATCTATCTTTCAAAAGAAGATGAACCCCGTCTGAAGTCTCTCACTGTAAAGACCGGTTTCCCGCTGAAGGTTTCCGATGAATCCTTTATCGGCGGGATCAAGGCGATAATCCCTGAAAAAAATATCCTCATCGACAATTCCTTTGAGGAAGGCTATCAGGCAGCTTACAGAGAATTCAAATTTGACGGAGGTCCAGCACATGAGTAAAACAGGTATTATCTACGGTGTTAACGGTCCTGTTATCTACCTCAAGGGCGACACCGGCTTCAAGATCTCCGAGATGGTCTATGTAGGCCCCGAAAAACTGGTTGGAGAAGTCATCGGTCTTAAGAAACATATGACGACCATACAGGTTTTTGAGGAAACTACAGGACTGAAACCCGGAGAAACTGTTATCGGAACAGGAGACGCTATTTCCGTTCTCCTTGGTCCGGGAATCATCCACAATATTTTTGATGGTATCCAGAGACCTCTGGCAGAGATTGCCCAGGCCTCTGGAAAATATATTTCCCGTGGTGTCAGCGTTGACTCTCTTGACACAGAAAAAAAATGGGAAACCCACATTACCGTAAAGGAAGGTGACGTCATCGGCGCAGGCACGGTTATTGCCGAGACACAGGAAACCGCCTCCATCCTTCACAAATCCATGGTTCCGCCCACGATCACACACGGAACCGTTATCCATGCAGCTCCTGACGGTGCCTATACCGTTCTGGAGCCCATTGTTACCATCCGCCTTGATGACGGAACTGAAAAAGAACTGGCACTTGCCCAGAAATGGCCGATCCGTGTTCCACGGCCGACCTACAAGCGTTTCCCGGCCAGCGTTCCGCTCCTTACCGGTCAGCGAATCCTGGATACCCTTTTCCCTATTGCCAAGGGAGGCACTGCCGCAGTTCCCGGCGGATTCGGAACAGGAAAAACCATGACACAGCACCAGATCGCCAAGTGGTCTGACGCAGATATCATCATCTACATCGGCTGTGGCGAGCGTGGAAACGAGATGACACAGGTTCTTGAGGACTTCAGCAAGCTGATCGACCCGAAATCCGGAAACCTGATGATGGACCGTACCACACTGATCGCCAACACCTCCAACATGCCGGTTGCAGCCCGTGAGGCTTCCATCTACACAGGTGTTACACTTGCGGAATATTACCGTGATATGGGTTATGATGTAGCGATCATGGCAGACTCCACATCCCGATGGGCCGAGGCTCTCCGTGAGCTTTCCGGACGTCTGGAGGAGATGCCTGCAGAGGAAGGCTTCCCTGCATATCTGGCAAGTAAGCTTTCCGCCTTCTATGAGCGCGCGGGAATGATGCAGAACCTGAACGGAACAGAGGGTTCCGTATCCATTATCGGTGCAGTTTCCCCTCAGGGTGGTGATTTCTCCGAGCCGGTCACACAGAATACCAAACGTTTTGTCCGCTGTTTCTGGGGACTGGACAAAGCTCTTGCCTATGCCCGTCACTTCCCTGCCATCCAGTGGCTGACCAGCTACAGCGAATATCTGGAGGACCTGACTCCCTGGTACAGAGAGCATGTCTCCCCGAAATTCGTTTATGACAGAAACCAGATCATGGCTATCCTCAACCAGGAAAGCTCTCTTATGGAGATCGTCAAGCTGATCGGAAGCGATGTTCTTCCGGATGATCAGAAGCTGACGCTGGAGATCGCCAGGGTTATCCGTCTGGGCTTCCTGCAGCAGAACGCTTTTCACCAGGAGGACACCAGTGTTCCTATGGAAAAGCAGTTCCTGATGATGGAAACCATCCTCTATCTCTACGAAAAGTGCCGTGCCCTTATAAACCGCGGCATGCCGGTTTCCGTGCTGAAGGAGGATAAGATCTTTGAACGTATCATCGCCATCAAATACGAGGTTCCAAATAAAGAGCCGGAGCGTTTTGATGAATATCATAAAGATATCGACCGCTTCTACGACAATGTACTGGAAAGAAACGGTTAAAGGAGGGATCAGTTTATGGCAATCGAATATCTTGGCCTGAGTGAAATAAACGGCCCTCTTGTTGTCCTTGAGGGTGTAAAAAACGCATCTTACGAGGAGATCGTGGAATTCCACATGGAGGACGGCACTCAAAAGATCGGCCGTATCGTGGAAATCTATGAGGACAAGGCCGTTATCCAGGTTTTTGAGGGAACTGACAATATGTCCCTCGGCAATACACACACACGTCTTACCGGACATCCTATGGAGATCGGGCTTTCTCCTGAGATCCTGGGACGTACCTTTAACGGTATCGGCCAGCCCATTGACGGGCTTGGCGAGATCACACCGGAGGTCAGCCTGAACATTAACGGGCTTCCGCTGAATCCGGTAACCCGTGAATATCCACGAAACTATATCAACACCGGTATCTCCGCTATTGACGGACTGACCACACTGATCCGCGGCCAGAAGCTGCCGATCTTTTCCGGTAACGGTCTTCCACATGATAAGCTGGCTGCACAGATCGTTCAGCAGGCTTCCCTGGGAGCAGACTCCGATGAAAAATTTGCCATTGTTTTTGCGGCAATGGGTGTGAAATACGACGTAGCGGAATTCTTCCGCAGGACCTTCGAAGAAAGCGGTGCGTCCGACCACGTTGTGATGTTTTTGAACCTTGCAAACGATCCGGTTGTAGAGCGTCTTCTGACACCGAAGATCGCCCTCACTGCCGCTGAGTATCTTGCTTTTGAAAAAGGCATGCATATCCTGGTAATCCTGACTGATATCACCTCCTTCTGTGAGGCCATGCGAGAGGTTTCCTCCTCCAAGGGTGAGATCCCTTCCCGAAAGGGTTATCCCGGATATCTGTACAGTGAGCTTGCAACCCTTTACGAGCGTGCGGGAATCGTCCGTGGCGGCACCGGTTCTGTAACCCAGATCCCAATCCTGACCATGCCAAACGACGACATCACACACCCGATCCCCGACCTTACCGGATATATCACAGAAGGCCAGATCGTACTGGACCGCCAGCTTCACGGTCAGGCGATCTATCCGCCGATCAATGTTCTGCCATCCCTGTCCCGTCTGATGAAGGACGGTATCGGTGAAGGCTTCACACGTGCTGATCATCAGGATGTTGCCAACCAGCTCTTCTCCTGCTACGCAAAGGTAGGCGATGCAAGAGCTCTGGCATCCGTTATCGGTGAGGATGAGCTTTCTCCGCTGGATAAGCAGTACCTTGTATTCGGAAAAGCCTTCGAGGCAGAGTTTGTAGGACAGTCAGAAACAGAGAATCGAAGCATCATCGAAACTCTGGATAAGGGCTGGGAGCTTCTTGGCCTTCTTCCAAGAGAAGAGCTCGACCGTATCGATACCAAAGTTCTGGATCAGTATTACAGAGAAACCGTCCGTTAGTGAGGTGATTTTATGGATCCGAATACCTTTCCCACCAAGGGAAATCTCATACTTGCAAAAAACTCTCTGGCTCTTTCCAAACAGGGCTATGAGCTTATGGACAAAAAGCGTAATATCCTGATCCGTGAAATGATGGAACTGATCGATCAGGCAAAGGATATCCAGTCCCAGATCGATGAGACCTTCCGTACCGCTTACGCGGCTCTTCAGAAGGCAAATATGGAAATTGGAATCGCTTTCGTAGACCAGATCTCTCATACCGTTCCTGTGGAAGATTCCATCCGGATCAAAACCAGGAGTGTCATGGGAACCGAGATCCCTCTTGTGGAATATGACAAAAAAGCAGGCAACACGCCGACCTATGCCTACTACAGCACCAAGCTGTCCCTGGACGAGGCCAAGGCAGCCTTCGAGCGTGTAAAGGAGCTGTCCATCCAGCTCTCCATGATCGAAAACGCCGCCATCCGTCTTGCCACCAACATCAAAAAAACCCAGAAGCGTGCCAATGCGCTGAAAAACATCACCATCCCCAGATACGAAACTCTCACCCGAGATATCACCAATGCTCTGGAGGAAAAAGAGCGTGAAGAGTTTACACGTCTGAAGGTGATCAAACGTATGAAACAAAATAGTTAAAAAAATCCTCCGCAGATCTTTCCGGTTCTGCGGAGGATTTTTTGGTTATCCACATTTATCCACACCTGAAAATGACTTTTCAACACCTTGCAGTGATCGTTTTAACTGGGCACTGTTCTTTTTTATCCTCATTTCCATACATCCGATAGTCCCCTTTTTAAATAGATTAGTTTTTCAAGAATTCATTTACTATTATCTGATTATTTGTTTTTATTCTTTTATATTATGTCTTTTTTGCAATAAATTTTATGATATTTAGAATTTAAAAATGTCAATAGTTTTAAAAACTTTTTTCCCATTTTTTACAATTTTATCATTTTACACAAAACATATGTTTAAATTTATTTATGTAAATCAGGTCATCCACATGGTTATCCTTGTGGATAATGTGGATAAATTTGTGCATAACTTGATTATTGGCGGATTTGCGGATTTTTGTCATGTGGAAAACTTTTTGGAAAGTTTTTCACTTATCCACCATGGTTCGACAAGTTTTGTGCATATTGCCAGAACGATCTTTTCAGGGCTGATATTGCCCGTATCCGCACGCACCTTTCTAATGTTGCCAATCCTCTCCGATTTTATATCAAGTCTTTCTTTTTGCAGCTTTTTATGGTGTTTCTCCTGCGTGCGGTCTTGACATCAGCACTGTTTTTTGTTAATGTGAAAACACTAAAACAACGTGTGGATTTTTCAGTTTTGAACTTTTTTCGCCACACAATCTGTCCGATTCGAGAAGACAGATTGTGTGGCTTTTATTATGCACAAAAAACACGCTCTGTTTTCCGCACCTGATATTCTTACGATTCTGATATAAAGGGGGATTTTTCATGAACAGCACATTTATGAAGGAAAAGCCTGTCGGCCCGCTGCTGGCATCCATGGCGCTGCCTATGGTCTTTTCCATGCTTGTAAACTCACTATACAACATTGTGGACAGCTTCTTCGTGGCACAGATCAGCGAGCAGGCCATGACCGCCCTGTCCCTTGTCTATCCGATCCAGAACATGATCAACGCCGTTGCCATTGGCTTCGGAATCGGAATCAACGCCAGAGTTTCCTATCACCTTGGCGCAGGGGACAAAAAAATGGCAGACACTGCCGCAACCCACGGATTTTTTCTGTCTGTGATCCACGGGATCCTGATGACTGTGATCAGCATCGCTGTTATGCCCGTATTCCTTCAGATGTACACCCAGGATGAAACCGTGATCCGGATGGGGCTGGAGTATTCTACCATCGTTTTCCTGTTTTCCACAGTAATTGCCATCAGCCTTTTCTTCGAAAAACTTTTCCAGGCTGTAGGACGGATGAAAGTATCTATGATCGCCCTGCTGGTGGGATGTATCAGCAACATCATCCTGGATCCGTTCCTGATCTGGGGAATCGGCTTTTTCCCGAAGCTGGGTATCCGGGGCGCAGCTCTGGCTACTGGCATCGGCCAGGTGCTCACCATTGCGGTCTATATGTTCTTTTATATCCTGAAGCCTATTCCTGTACGTGTAACGCCCAAAGCCCTGAAAACAAGCAAAGTAACGGATCTGAGCCTGTATGCCATCGGTGTTCCCGCGATCCTGAACCTGGCACTGCCATCGTTTCTGATCTCTTTTCTGAACTCCGTGCTGGCCGCTTACTCGGACAGCTATGTGGTGATCCTTGGCATTTATTACAAACTGCAGACCTTCCTGTATCTCCCGGCCAACGGAATCATCCAGGGAATGCGCCCGCTGATCGGTTATAACTTCGGTGCCCGTGAGATGAAGCGTGTGAAAAAAATCTTCCGGCTCACCCTGGAATCCAGCTGTGTGATCATGCTCTTTGGAACCGTTATCTGCCTCCTGGCATCCGGACAGCTTATGGGACTTTTCACAACTACCCCGGAAACCATTGCCGCTGGCTCCAGAGCACTGAAGATCATCAGCGCCGGCTTTCTTGTTTCTGCTGTATCCGTTACCACTTCCGGTGCCATGGAAGGCCTTGGAAAAGGCACGCAATCCCTTGTAATTTCCCTTTTCCGCTATGTGGTCGTTATCATGCCCACCGCATATCTTCTGTCCCATTTTATGGGTCCTGATGGCGTGTGGAACGCATTCTGGATCACAGAGGTGTTTACAGCCATCGTTTCTGTCATGATTTATCACAAAACGTTGAAAAAAGCCTGAGACTGCAAATGTCCGGCCCACCGGCCTGTTTGCAGCCACCTGCAGGTTTACGTCCCGAAAGCACAAAAAGCTTCGATCCACTCTCTGAGCACATCGCTCATCGATGAGAGTTAGATCGAAGCTTTCTTTATTAACCAAATCAGGAAAATCCCAAGAGTGATCCCTGATATCCTCTTGACTCAAACGGATATCCGTGATCTGCGTTCATTTAATTCGCGGAAATTTCCTCTGTATTTCTTACAGCAGTCCCTTCTCACGGATCAGCTTTAAAGCGCCTTCATCGGCCACTACCGTCACATCCGGGTGAAGCTGCAGGATAGATGCCGGCACGTTGGGCGTGATCGGTCCGTAGAGAGATTTGTAAAGAGCATCTGCCTTTGCCTCTCCGGTAGCGACCAGAAGGATTTTCTTTGCAGTCATGATGTTTTTGATACCCATGGTATATGCCTGCTTCGGCACATCATCCATAGTCTCAAAGAATCTTGCATTTGCCTTGATGGTGCTCTCCGTAAGGTCTACGCAGTGAGTCTCCTTCTCAAATGCTGCACCCGGCTCGTTGAAGCCGATGTGACCGTTTCCGCCGATTCCAAGCAGCTGCATATCGATACCACCCACGCTGCGGATGATCTCATTGTAATCCGCACAGGCTTTCTCACTGTCCTCTTCCAGTCCATTTGGCACATAGGTTCTTGCCTTATCGATATTTACATGGTCAAACAGATTTGTGTTCATAAAATAACGATAACTCTGATCGTTGTCTCCGGAAAGTCCTTTGTATTCATCAAGATTTACGGATGTGATCTGCGAAAAGTCCAGATCTCCTTTTTTGTACCACTCGATCAGCTGCTTGTACATTCCCACCGGTGTGGAGCCTGTAGCAAGTCCAAGAACAGCATTTGGCTTCATGATGATCTGTGCAGACATGATGTTTGCCGCTTTTCTGCTTACGTCATAGTAATCTTTTCCTGTATAAATAATCATAATCTTTTTCCTTCTCCTTGTTTCGTATAGCTGATTTTCTTGTTGCGTAAAACGTTTCGTTTTTTTGCCAAAACTATCTTACCGCATCCGAAGCAGCTTTTCAAGTAAAATCATAGGGCAAAAATCATTTTTCCTATTTTTTACAATTATTCCGTCTTGTTTTTGTGTACTTTTTCGTATTAGGTTTTGTTAAACGTTTCATTTTTATCAATTTTCTGTACAATACGCTCGTTTTTTCTGATACTTTATGTGTAAAAAATGTCATGTGTATTGAGGCGTTTTCTTTTTCATGATATAATATGAAAATACTATATTATCTGTAAATGCATCAGAACCGGAGGCTTTACATGAACGTTACGATCAATGATATCGCCCGTGCGACAGGCCTGTCCACCGCAACGATCTCCAAATATATAAACCACAAAAAAATACGGGAAGAAAATCGTATCCTTATAGAAAAGGCAATTCAGGAGCTTGGATATACCCCAAACCGGAATGCCCAGCTTCTCCGTGCCAAAAACACACATACCATCGGTATCCTGATCTCAGATCTTGGTAATTATTTCTGGGGCGAGCTTGTCAACTCCATTATCAAGCATTTCACGGATCATGGCTATACAGTTATTGTCTGTTCTTTCTTTTTTGAACATCAGAAGGAGATCGATACGATACAGGATATTATCTCCCAGCACTTTGACGGAGTTATCATGCTCCCATCCTGCTGGCATGATGACCTGTACCAGCTTTTACAGAATGCCGGCATACCTGTTGTAATGCTCGATCAGATTCCTGCTTCCATGAGACATTTTCCTGTAGACTGTGTTATTTCTGATAATTACAGAGGCGGTGCACTGCTGGCAGAGCACCTTTTGGAAAAAGACCACACAAAGGTCTGGATCATGGAACAGTATCTGGACTCCTACACCATCGAGCAGCGGATCCAGGGCTTTGTGGATGTATATCAGAAAAATGGCATTGACCTTCTGAAACAGCAGGATTCTTTTCCCCCTGTTTCTTTTGGTTCCACTGCAGAAACGATCATCCAGAGCAACCTGCATTTCCAGAAGCTTATTGATTCTTCCGATCCCCCTACTGCTGTTTTTTTTGACTGCTATCTCTCCGCAATGGGCGGTTTAAGCGCTGCCAGCCAGGCACGGATTTCCGTTCCTCAGGATATTTCCTTTGTGTGCTTTGATGATGATCCGCTTTTCAAGACCATGAGCGCGACTATGACCTGCGTCTCACAGGATCTGACAAGCATGGGGAAACATGCTGTGGAATTACTTTTAAAAAGGATCCATGGAGACTATACGGATTTTCCCAAAATAGACATGCTGGATGTTGTATTCCACCCGCGGCGCTCCGTAAAAGACCTGTCCGAACACAACAGTACAGCATCCGGAAAGGATTGATTTATGAGTGCAACCATCAAGGACATTGCCAGAGAAACCGGTCTGGCATTGGCCACCATTTCAAAATATATCAACGGCGGAACTGTACGGCCGCAAAACAAAAAGCAGATCGACGAAGCGATCCGGAAACTGAATTACGTTCCACGAAACACGGCCCGGGGACTTCGTTCCTCCAAGACTTACCGTATCGGTCTGGTATCCGGTCCTCCCAATACTCCGCATAATGCTTTTCTTCTGAGCAAAATAGAAAACACCATGCGCGCTCACGGTTATTCTCTCACATTTATGAGCGGCGACAAGTATAAGGATCATGTCAATAAATTCGTCCCTCACATGCTCCGCTCTGGGATCGACGGCCTTATCATTACCTCTTTCAGTCTGAACCAGGACATCTGTTCTGCTGTGGAACACGCCAAAATCCCTGTTGTGGAGCTGGAAGAACACAGCCATTTCCACCGTACAGACTGTGTACAGACCAGCTGTACCTCCGGAGCCTACGAGATCGTGGAGCATCTGATAAAAATGGGGCATCAGAAGATCGCCCTTGTCACCGGTTCTCCTGCATCCTATACTGCATGTGAACGAAAAAAAGGCTATCTCCGGGCACTGGAAGACTACGATATTCCGGTTAATCCCGATTATATCATCGCTGAAAATTACACAAACGACTTTGGATATCAGGCAATGCAGAAATTATGGAATCTTCCGGAACGTCCGACTGCCGTATTTTCTGCGAACTATACACTATGCCTCGGTATTTATGAAGCGATCTACAGCCTTGGCATCCGGATCCCGGAAGACCTGTCTGTTGTCTCCTTTGATGATTTTGAACTGTCCATGCTGCTTTCTCCTCAGCTGACCGCTGTCCGTCAGCCGCTGACCGGTCTGGCAGAGCAGGCCTGTGATCTGCTGCTTCGCAGAATGAACGGAGACTACAGTGATTTTCCAAGGACGATACGCCTGAAGCCAGAATGTATCTACCGGGATTCCGTGCGTGATCTCTTTTCTGATGGTAAGTAATGCAAAGCAACTTTTATTACGGCAATTTCGGGAAGCACAACAGGCATTTTCATTCCGATCTGCCCGCATATTCTGAGCATCTGAACCACTGCAATAATTTCACAGCTTTTACAAAGGGCACAGACCGTCACCGACACAGTCGATGATACGGCCTGTGTTCCTTCTGTATATATCCGTTATATCTGTCACAGCAGTCTCAGCAGCATATCTCCGGTTCCCACATTGTATCCGCTGGTTGCATAGATCCCATTCAGGCTTTTGTTTGTCACAATGATCAGCGGAAGCTTATCCGGATCTACGTACATTCTTCTTCCCAGTGTATTGATGATCTCTGAAAAATCATCATATAAGATCTGAACATCTCCAAGCTTGCCCAGTGCTCTTGAAAGGGTAGGTGTCTCCAGCGCTTTTTTGCTTTTTACTACAAAAATGATCCTATTCGCATATCGGGAAAAAGCTTCTTCCTGCTCCATCATCTCATTTAAGATATGTTCCGTCGGTTCTTTCTCCTCTTCCAGAAACGCCAGGATATGCTTCCCATCTGCCGTCAGTTCTGACGCCTTCACGGTGCTTCCATCTTCTTTTCTGAGAGTAAATTCCGGTATGGAGATATTCTCCAGCATATCTTCCAGGTTTGCATTCCGAAATGCCAGCTCCACCCTCTTCATTTCTCCGATCTGAACCTCAAAATAATACTCCGCTGCAAATATATTTCCATTTGGCAATCTGTTTGAGGTAAGGATCCTGTAATTTCCCGCTTCCAGCGGCAGCTTCATCACCTGATCTCTGAAATTTTCGGCTTCCAGCTTCCGTGTGATATATTTTCCGGCTTCCAGTTTTGCGATGCTCCAGTTCTGGAAATATTTCCACTGTGTATCCGCACTTGCCTTCAGAAGGATCGATGCCTTTTTCTCCGTTTCCGCAGATACCGGGATGAATTTTCCGTTTTTCATATACTCCATGGAACGGTCATGAGGGTTCAGGCGTGCCGGAATTCCCAGCGTTCTCGCCATTGCCACAAAAAGGATCTTCTTTGACAGAAGACTTCCTGTTCCCGTTTTCAGACATCCGGACGGCGTGGTGATCACACTGCTGCGTTCTTTCTCCGGGCTGGAAACGATCTTATCCTCAATCCACTTCCAGATCTTCGCCGGTTCCTTTTGCAGCATATTTTTTTCTTCTTCCGACAGTTGCTCAAGAATCGTTTTTCTGTATTTCTGCAAAACTTCATCGTCAACTCTCGGGTTCAGTACATATGGTACAAAAATATCTGCATCCATGTTTTTTTCATACGGTAATGCAGATTTCAGGTGCTCCTCCAGAACCTGGCTGATACAGTCTGTTCTGTCTTTCTCTGTGAGGACTTCAAGGAGTTTTTTTCTCATTGAAGAATCTCCAGTTTCTTTTTCCAGGAATTTCCGACACTCCAGATTGCTCAGGTTTCTTACCTTCTGTTCCCTGTAAGCGTTTGCCTCTGCCAGACGTCTGCTGCCTCTTTCCTTCTGCTCCGATGTTGGCATATCTTTATTTACAGGTGCATCATGAGGTGCGATCATATCGATCTCCGTCCACTCCTCATAAAAAATACCCTTTTCCTTTCCTACGGGCATCAGACAGATCTCACAACAATCCTCTGTTTTTGTATCCATGCTGTTTTCTGCATGCAGCCATTCTCCATCTGCATACATCCTTGCAGAAATATGGATACTTCCAAGCCCTGTTGTCAGGCTGACTTTTCCCAGACTGTCGGTTTTCAGTTCTGCGATCGGGGCATATTCCGAATAATTCAGCACCTCAAAAGAAACTTCTGCACCTTCTGCCGGTTTTCCATGTGAATCCTTTACGGACACAGTGATCTCTTTTGTCAGTGCATATCGTTTCAGCTCGTTGAGCATAGTCACCATACCATCTTTGCCGATCACTTCTCCCTCCGGGATCATGGTATCAAAAACTCTTGAATGGACCATCATGGCCCTTGAGGAAGCGTTGGTAAACCATCCCTTATTCAGGATCTCCTCCGGCTCACAGGCTCCCAGAAAATACCAGCTTCCATCGCACCAGATTTCCACCCACGCATGATTGTCATCACAATGAGACCACTTTGGTGCATATACCTGACGGGCAGGTACACCAACACTTCTCAGTGCATTAACGGTAAATACAGATTCCTCTCCGCATCTTCCGTTTCCTCTGCGGTATACGGCAAGTGCAGACAGGGTACGATCATCTGTACAATGATAGGTAGCCTCCTGTGCACACCAGTAGTTCACCTCCAGGGCAGCTTCCCGGAAGCTCATTCCCTCAGTTCTCTCTCCGATCTCCCTGCGGAAAAATGTACGGCAGGGTGCGATCTCCTCCTCATTTACTCTATGAAACAGCACATAATTCAAAAAGATTTCCTCCGGCAGCTCTGCCACCCCGGAGTTTTCCTTCCATAAATATACGCCATTCTCCGCATAATCCAGGAATACTTCAAACGCGTAATTTCCGATATCACTGTACGGCATGAACGCATATAAATATTTGCACGCCAGAGCCACTTCGTCTGTGCATTCCGCAAGCTTTTTATCAATCTCCGCAAAAACCTGCGGTAACCCCATCATCTGCTCCCGATATTTTTTTTCGATCCGATCACGGTTTTCTTTCAGAAAAATCTTCCCCTCAGCCATTATAATTCCTCCAGAACTTTCTTTGCAGCACGAACATTTTCAATATCTGTACGCCATATCTCATATTCACTGAATGTCGGAAGTCCCATATTGACACCTTCCTTGCGAAACTGCATCGCACTGTCCGTTACAACCTTGCCGCTCATATGATAAGCCTTGATCCCGGTAAGGGGATAAAGCTGGCGGATCACTTCCGCACCGACGCCACTCCCCGCCTGGATGGTGATACGTCCCTGACTCTTGGTTTCCAGTTCCTTCAAAAGCTCCGCACCCTGAAGGCAGGTATTCTTCTGTCCGGATGTAAGGATCGTATCGATTCCTAGCGAGATTGCCTGTTCCATAGCCTCGATCGGATCTGCGCACACATCAAAAGCCCTGTGCAGCGTAACAGACATATCTCCCGCAGCATCCATCAGTTCTTTCATCTGTTCCATATTCAAGGTGCCATCCGGTTTCAGGATACCTATTACGACACCCTCCGCTCCCATTTTGCGGAAATCCTTTACTGCATTCCTTATCATAGAAAATTCCGCATCTGTATAACAGAAATCTCCAAACCTCGGACGGATCAGCGCATGGATCCGGATATCTGAACGCTTCCTTATTTCCTCAAAAAGCCATGGACCGGGAGTTGTCCCCCCGATGATCAGATTGCTGCAAAGCTCCAATCTGTCCGCACCACCCTCGGCTGCTGCCATGGCGGATTCCACAGAATCCACACAGGTTTCCAGAATATAGTCTTTCATGTAAAAATCCCCCTTTATTACTGTCTGCTCAGAGTAATTTCACTCCGGTATTCCTCAGTATGTTCACAATGGTATCATCCGGAAATTCATCGGTAATGATCCCGCTGATATCATCAAAATGTGTATATTTATAAGATTCGTTAAAATAAAACTTCTCTCTCTCCATAACCACATATTTATGTCTGCTGCTCTGCACTGCCGCCTTCTTGGTCAATCCATCCTCCACTCCGGATGTAGTAACTGCAAAATCTGTCATATCCACGCCACAGCTTCCCAAAAATGCCCGGTCAAAGCTGTACTGCTTGATCACCTCAATGGCCGCAGCTCCCATAAATCCATTCACTGAACGGTACATAGTTCCCCCTGTGCCTATGGCCGTGATGGACGGATTCGCAGCAAGGATCTGCAGGATATCGATCATATTGCTGACAACCACAACATGCATACCCGACGAAGCGATAAGCCTTGCCAGCTCTATATTTGTAGTGGAAACATCCAGAAAGATCGTTTCGTTATTTTTGATCAGCTTGAAGGCTTTCGCAGCAATCACTTTCTTCTTATCAAGATTGTACATACGCCTGTCTACTACGTTTCTCTCCAGAGGATACTCCTGTGACAGGATCGCTCCTCCGTAAGTCCTCTTTAATCTGCCTGCATTTTCAAGGATCTTGAGATCCTTGCGGATACAGTCCTCCGTAACCTGAAACATCTCGCTTAATTCTTTGACTCTGACTTTTCCTTTTTCGCGGAGACATTTCTCTATTGCATTCTGTCGTTCTTCTGTAAACATGGTCCTATCTCCTCATTCCTGATTTTTCTGTGATAAAAGTTCCAGAAATCAATACTCCGCAAAACAATATCCGGCGCATTGATCCCTGGAAAGCCTGTGATTTCAGTATAACAGTTCGATATCTTACTGTCAATTATTTTGTATTATTTTTTATTGTTTTATCGTATTCTGATCAAATCAAGTAATTCCACTGGTTCAATTGCGAACCTCCGCTTGCCCCCTGTTCCGGGAATCCCTTACAAAGCTGCAAATATCCCCCTGACTCAAAGCCACATGTTCCCTTGCGGAATTATAAAGGTCAATAAACATTGAAAATATTGAATAAATTATGAGGACTTGTCTGTACTCTTCCCGAAACAGACAAGTCCCCACAGTTCCATAACAAATATCCAGTTATGAGCAGATAAAATCAGATTTTTACTATCTGCACATATATTCATCCAGCTCTCCGATAAATTTCTCCGGCATCTTTCTCTCAAATGGGAAAACCTCCGCATTCCCCAGTTCATCTGCAATACATCCCAGAAGGATCGCACTTCTCTCCAACGACCAGGCAGACAGCAGATCAATCGTATCATAACGGGTATGCATGCCAAAACCATCCCGGTTCAGAGTCATGGCCGGAATTCCCTTCCATGCAAAAGAATTGGAATCACTTCCCCAGATCTGATTCTTCACAGACGCTCCGATCCCTGCTCCGTCAGCGATCTCAAGAAGCTTATCACAAACAGAAGCCTCTCCCGTCACTCCCAGAACATTTCCTCCGATCAGCTGCCCGGCCAGATCTACATTCATATTAAAACGATGCGCTCCAAGCTCACTCTCATGAACTATGATATAATCCCGGCTGCCCAGCAAACCCTTCTCCTCAGCACCAAACCACACAAATTCCATAGTCCTGCGCGGTCTATACTGCTGAAAATATCTGCAAAGCTCCATGATGATCGCTGCCCCAGCCATATTATCATAGGCCCCCGGTCCCTCCGGCACCGAATCATAATGCGCCGTAATCGTCAAGATCTCATCTTTCTTATCCGTACCTTCGATCCTCGCCACTACATTACGGGATCTACACGCCGTCACATCCTGTTCCACAGCCAGGCACACCTCAGACGCACCCTCCGTCACCAGCTCCACTGCATCCTTATAATGAAGATTCGCCCCCGGAATCCTGCCACTATATTTTTCCTGCATCTCGTGAATATCCTCTGCAGACTCCGACAATCCTTCTATCACTTCTGCTGCATCCCCCGGAAAGATCATCGGCAGGCTGCGCTGACAGGGAACCCTGTCCACTCCTTCATCCAGCGGAGAACCCTCCACACTGATAAAACCAACAGCTCCGGCGCTCACCAGTCTCTGATACACATCACCACTCACCCGACCATTCACCATAACGATCTTGCCCTTCGCCCGGGAAAGACTGACAGCATCCCCATTCTCCACATACAAAAAATCCGCTTTCAGACCTTCTGCCCCAGTATTTCCACATCTTCCATACCCGGTCACCACATACTCCTTCTGATAAGGCTCCACAACCTTAAGCACCGCTCTGTTGATCCGAAAACCCCAAAAATCAAACTCCTCCATCCGATTCTTCACTCCGAAGCTGTCCAAAGTATCCCGGATCATCTTCGCCGCCTTCACTTCCCCCGCAGTACCCGCTTCTCTGACAAAATCAAACCCTGTCAAAAACTCCATCTGCCGCCTGCCACTGATTTCCTTCGTATTCATACCCCCACAACCTTTCTAAATTTTTTCCAAGTCCCACCCACTGCTTATTGCTTTTCGCAACCCACAGGAGACTTACTTGATTCGGTTAAATTATACACTATTTTTCTGCAAAAAAAATGCCTGCAGTTATTTTTCAGCCTACTCGGCCAAAAAATCTCCACAGACAGTTTATATTTCACATCTATAAATCAACCGTATCTTTATCCTACTCCACAAACGAACCAACCGCAGCCGGAGCACGGTAATCATAGTCGGAAACCTTGATCCCTGTAGTCGCTGTACTGGCGTGAACGATCTTGCCATCACCAATATAAAGAGCCACATGATCAATACAACCCTCACCATAAAAAACCAGATCACCAGCCTCAATATCCGCAACACTCTTCTTCTCAGAAGCCGAACACTGAGCTGCAGCAACACGAGGAAGCTCATACCCAAACTCCGCAAACACAGACATCACAAACCCCGAACAATCCGCCCCGTTAGTCAGACTCGTACCACCATAAACATAAGGATTCCCCACAAACTGCAGCGCAAAATCCACAATCCCCTGCCGCATCTCCAGACGCGCAGCCTCAGCAGCCTTACGCTCCTCTTCCGCCTTACGCGCAGCCTCAGCAGCCGCTTCAGCCTCAAGCCTCTCCTGTGCGATCACCTCAGCCTCAGCCTTCGCCTCCTGATACCCCTGAACCTCAGAAACCGTCTTATCCGCCAGAGCACTGGCAAAAGCAGAAATGGAATCCGCACCATCCGAAAAATCATCCTCAATAGAAAGCTCCTCCACATCTCCATCAGACACAGCACTGACACCATCCACATCCGCAAAAACAACAGAAGGAACCACACCCACAAGAACAGCACTCAGAACAACAGCAGCAAATTTCTTATAAAACATAAACAATAAAACTCCTCTCAGAAAACCACGCAGCAGCACCCACCCATTCAGGCAGACATTCACAATCCACTTCGCCACGCTCCTCATTCGCCATTTTGTTACATTTTTATTAAATTTGTTACGCAAGTGTGTATCCTACCATAAAAACCCCCACCTGTCAAACCCCTTTCACAAAACCTTCACACACCAATCAGCCATCCAGCACAGCGACGATGGCTTCCACAAGAAACTCAGCCCTTCCTCCCAGCCATCCAGCGCAGCGCTGATGGCTCATCCAATTCCCGGGAATCCACTCAATCCTCCAGCCCTCATCAATCCCCACTTCCGCCAGTCGCCCCACACCCCCACCACTACCTCCCGCCCGGAACCGAACAGCCGGGGAGACGGGTGCCGGTTGGCTACGACTCTGCAGGAGGGGAGCTGATTCTTGGCTGGCGAAAATCTGCGTTGTTTTTAAAAAGTCCGCTGTCTGAGCGGCAGCAAGCCGCGAGTTCGGACTTTTTAAAAACGGTTTTAGCAGAATTCCGGCAGCCTAGAAGCCAGCCCCCGACGAAGCCCGGAGCAAACCGGCACCCGTCTCCCCGGCGTCCGTCATCCGCCATCCACCACAAAAAAAGAGCGCTCCCGCAGCCCATCCAGCCCGCAAAGAACGCTCTCCTAATTTCCATCAGCTTACAATCATACACAATCACCTACGATCAGCATACAATCCCATACGATCGCATCAAATATAACTCATAAACCCCTTCCCAACAACCTCACTACTCTTAGTAACCATCAAAAACGCCTGCGGATCCACCTCATCAATAAACCTCTGCAGAAGCACCGCCTGTCTCACATCAACAACCGTCAGAATAATCTTCTTATCCTTATGCGAATAAACCCCCTCCCCATGATAAACCGTAGCACTCCGATCCAGCCCATTCATAATAAACTCACAGATCTCATCCGGCTTACTGGAAATGATCGTAAAATACTTATTCAGCTTCATCCTCTCAATAGACTTATCGATCAGCAACGTCTTAGCCATAAGCCCCAGCACAGAACAAAGCCCCGTAGTAAGATCAAACACCATAAACGAAACAACAACGATCACACAATCCACCGCAAACAATGCACCCGAAATATTCATCGTAGAATACTTCTTAATGATCATCGCCACAATATCCGTGCCACCACCCGAAGCATTCTCAAAAAACAGCAGCGCCGCAGCCAGCGCCGGCAAAATGATCGCAAAGCAAAGCTCCAGCATAATATTCCCCGTCAGCGCCCTGTCCATAGGAAAAACCTTCTCAAACACATTCAGAAGCAAAGAAGAAACAACCGTAACATAAGCCGTCTTCACTCCAAAATCCCGGCCAAGAACAATAAACCCGATCACCAGCAAAATCAGATTGATCACCAGGTTGATCTGCGCAGACGTCATCGGAATAAAATGCGAAAACACAACCGCCATACCCGAAACACCACCAAAGGAAAAATTATTCGGAAACTTAAATACATAAATCCCCACATCCATCAGAACAACAGCAAATGTGATAATGATATACTCCATCACACGCTTTGGTATCAGATTTTTCATTAAAAAATATCCTCCTGATCTCCTCAAATAATTTTCACCGGTAACTACCAGTCAAAACCAGCAATCCCCGCATCCTCTTCGTTTATCATACCTTATATCACCAAAAATGCAAATAAAAAAGACAGAGAAAAATACATTTCCCTGTCCCTTATATCAACGATCACGATCAACCACAGCTTACAGCCCGAAAAACCTCTCCAGAAATTCCGCCACACCATCATGGTCATTATCTCCGGTCACCTCATTCGCTGCATCCTTTACATACTGTTTGGAATTGCCCATAGCAACACCGATACCTGCACCCTCCAGCATTTCCAGATCATTCTCATTATCTCCGAAAGCGATCACATGCATCCGGTCAATACCAAGCTTTGTGCGAAGCATGGCAAGACCCACACCCTTGTCCACGCCTGCTGCATTAAACTCCGCATTGCCGCTGATGGAAGTAGTCACTGCCACATCATCCAGATCCTTCCATTTCTCACGAAGTGCCCTGCTGGTCTCCATATCATCAAAATAAATATTGATCTTCTCTGCCTGATCCAGAATATCTTTCTGATGATAAAAATCCTTAACATATACATGTCTGCTGAGGAAATAATCTACAAAAGTTTTTTCCAGCAGATCTTTATCCGCTACAGATGCCACATAATCTCTGGCATCCGCATCAGAATAGGCGATTCCGTTTGCATAAGCCTCTGCGATCCAACCTTTTGCGTCACTGTTTTCCACATCCTTCAGGATTTTGCTTACCATTCCTTTGGGCATGGTTTTTCGCCAGATCATCTCATTTTTATCGTAATCCCAGACAACACAGCCGTTTTCCACGATTCCCCATTTCACACCCCGGAGCACAGAAAACTCCTGAGGGATCAGCTCTCTGGTCCTTCCGGTTGCCGGCACCACATAATGTCCATCATCGATCAGACGTTGCAGAACATTTCTGTTCCTTTCAGAGATCTTATTCTCGCTGTTCAGAAGAGTTCCGTCCATATCCACTGCAATGATATATTTTTCCATAAATTCCTCCTGTTTGTCTTCTCCCCACAGGCAAAAAGCGCATCTGCACTGCACCCGGATATCCTTTGGCAGTACAGATACGCACAAATACTCATACCTGCTCTCTGTAAAGCAGAGACTTTCCACTTTACTACTACATATACAACAGCTCAGGAATTACCGGATCCTCATCATAAACGCCTCGTACGGTCTTAAGTCCGCTTTGATTCCTGTTCTGTCCTTATAGTTTGCAATCTTAATATCCTCTTTATCGGACACATATTTCGCAAGACCTTCTGTACTTACCGTATCCTCAGAAAGGTTTGCCACCACGATCCACTGCTCTTTGTCGGAAGTTCTTAAATATGCAAAGATCTTCTCATCTTCTGGAAGAAGGAGCTGATAGTCACCTTCTGTGAGAAGCTCTTCCTCATGACGAAGACAGATCAGATCCTTATAATAATAAAACACGGAATCATTTTTTTCCAGAGCTTTTTTTACATTGATCTCCTGGTAACGATCAGAAAGGCGGAACCATGGCTTACCGGTCGTAAATCCTGCATTTTCGCTGTCATCCCACTGCATAGGAACCCTGGCATTGTCACGACTCTTGTTCCATACTGCCTTGCGGAAATCATCTTCAGAAATGGTTTTGTTCTTAACGACAAGATCCTGATATGCATTACGAACCTCGATATCCTCGTACTCCTCAAGCGGGAACTGCACGTTTGTCATACCGATCTCCTCTCCCTGATATACATAAGGAGTTCCCTGCATACCATGGAGAACGGTAGCATAAGCCTTTGCACATTCCTCGCGGTAAGTAGTATCATTTCCCCATCTGGAGATCACACGTGGCTGGTCATGATTTTCAAAATACAGAGCATTCCAGCCCTTGTTATAAAGCTTGTTCTGCCACTCACTCATAACACGTTTCAGATCACGGAGATCAAAAGGCTTCAATTCCCACTTGCGGTTTACAGAGCCCGGAATACGGTCGATGTTCATATGCTCAAATGTGAAGATCATATTCAGTTCCTCACGCTCCGGATCTGTAAACAGTCTTGCAACCTCCGGTGTGGAGCCCGGCGCCTCACCTACCGTCATACAGTCATATTTTGAAAGCACCTCCCGGTTCATCTCATGGATAAACTCATGAAGTCTTGGTCCGTTGCTGTGATATTTTCCTGTATAATACTTGCGGTCATCAGTCTTCGGGTAATCCGGGAAGGACTGATCCTTGGAGATAGACGCGATCACATCCATGCGCCATCCATCAGCACCTTTATCCATCCAGAACTTCATCAGATCATAGATTTCCTTACGGACAGTTTCATTTTCCCAGTTGAGATCCGGCTGCTTTCTGCTGTAGAAATGAAGGTAATACTGGCCACGCCCTTCGTCATATTCCCAGGCACTTCCGCAGAAGCTGGAACCCCAGTTGTTCGGCTCACTGCCGTCTGCTTTTGGATCCTTCCAGATATAATAATCACTGTATTTGCTGTCTTTTGACTTCCGGCTTTCCACAAACCACGCATGCTCATCGGAAGTATGGTTGACAACAAGATCCAGAACGATCTTGATACCATGCTCATGAGCTTTTCCGATCAGCTCATCCATGTCCTCGTTACTTCCGAAACCTGCGTAGATCTTCCGGTAATCACTGATATCGTAACCGTTGTCGTCCTGTGGGGAGTCAAAAACAGGACTAAGCCAGATCACATCGATCCCAAGGTTCTGAAGGTAGGGGAGTTTTTCAATAATGCCCTGGAGATCGCCGAAGCCGTCTCCGTTGGAGTCCTTAAAGCTTCTTGGATAAATCTGATATACAACGGAATTCTTCCACCAATCTTTCATTTCTTATGTCTCCTTTATTTTGCATTGAGCAGATATTTATAATCCGTATTTGCTGCTTATTTATATCCGGTCAGGTGTTCTTCAACTGCCCTTTTTGCGGTCAGTTATTTCGATATAACTTTTTTTAGGCTTTTTTATAGGCGGACCCTATACGGCCCGCCTTTTCATAATTCTGATCTTTATTCCTTATCCTTAAGGCTTATGCAATTCCAAGAAGAGAGAGAAGGATGCTCAGGATGATAACACCGATGATCAGAACTGTGATGCTGACATTTTTCTTTTTCAGCAGATAGTAACACAGAAGAGTCAGTCCAAGGGGAACAATGCCGATAAAGATCTGGTCCAACATGTTCTGTAGATTCAGAACAGATTCACCCTTCATGGTGAGTTCATAAGTGGAGTTAAAGGTTACCATGCTGGCAGTCATACCGCCGACCATGATCAGACCTACAATGCTGGCAGCCTTTGTCAGGATGTTCATAAGACCGCTTGCATAAACCTTCTGGATGTATTCGGAACCAAGCTTGTAGCCCAGGAATGTTCCGTAATATTTCACAAGAATAGACGGAATGTTGAAAAGAAGCAGGAACACGATCGGTGCCAGAACGTTTCCGGATGCACCAAGTCCTACTGCGATTCCGGCTGCGATTACACGGAGAACGCCCCAGAAAATGGAATCACCGATACCGGCCAGAGGTCCCATCAGGGAAGATTTCACCGCATTGATGGAGCTTGCATCAAAATCCTTCTGCTCGCTGTTTTTCTTCTCCATGGATGCCACAAGACCCATGATGAATGTAGATAAGGTGATGGTTGTATTGAAGTAAGACATACTTCTTGTGAGGGCAGCTTTTTTGCCTTCCTCATCGTTTTTGTAAAATTTATTGATAAAAGGCATCAGGGAATAACAGAAGCCGGAAGCTCCCTGTTTTGCCGGGCTTACTGCCGCATACAGAGTAAAGGAACGCCAGAACGCTTTTCTCAGCATTTTTCTTTCATCTGCTGGAATGGATTTCGTTAAATTACTCATGAGAAAAATTCCTCCTCTTCTTTATCAAGATATTCGTCAGAACCACCGACCGGTGAAGCTGCCACTCTCTGCGCCGCAAGCTGGTTCAGCTTGTAATCATTCATACCAATGGAAATGGCAATGATCACACCGATCACGGCAAGAGCGATCAGCGGAAGCTTTAAGTATGCTGCAAGGACAAAGCCCAGGAAATAAAACATACAGATCTTGTTATCCCAGAGCATCTTCATCAACATTGCCATACCTACTGCCGGAAGAAGTCCGCCGCAAACTGTCAGACCATTCATAACAACATCCGGGATGGCATCCAGAAGTGCACTGACTGCATCAGATCCGAACAGGATCCCGAAAAATGCGAACAAGGAATATAAAAACCAGTTTACAGCCCAGAGCCCATAGTGAAGAGCAACGATCTGTTTTTCTTTTCCTTCTGCCGCCAGACGGTCGAAGGTTTTTGCAAACATACCTACAATAAAAATGTAGAGAACGGTCTTGATCTGAAGACCAAGGATACCGATTGGAAGTGCAAGTGTCAGGGCAACCTCAGAGCCTTTGCCAAGCATGATGGCAAAGGCAGTTCCTACAGCTGTGGCAATTCCGGGTTCTGCTGCAGAAGCTCCGCCGATATTTACAACTCCCATGAATACAGCTTCCAATGAAGCTCCGATAATAACTCCTGTGTGAAGATCTCCAAGGAACAGACCTACCAGTGGCCCGATGACGATTGGACGGTTCAGCATAGTAAATCCGACCAGCTCTGCACCGCCGACACAGATAAATACGGCAAGTGCTACAAGAAATGCGTTTAACATTTTTTCTTTCCTCCCTTTTTTGTGCTACGTTTTATTTATTCAGTGGATGTCAGTCAAGCTTGTCCAGTATATCCTTCACAAGCTTCTGCTCATCATTGGGTACCTGCTGCATACAGGCCTTCGGATCAAGAGCCACCAGCTCTTTCAGTGCCTGCTGTTCTACTTTTGTCAACATGATAGTCGGGGTCAGGACAAGCTTCTCGGAAACATCGATTCCATCAAAACGTCCCGTATTTCCTACATTGAGGAATCCGATCTCACCAACATTTTGTCTTATCTTCAGAGCATCCTTTACCGTTCTTGTCAGAACCAGAATACGCATCCTGGATGCCTTCGGATTGTTTAAGATACGAATGGCTTCATCCACCGGTTTGATCAGCGATTTGATTCCGCCCGGTACGGCCATTTTCAATGCCATCTTCTGGGTGTTATCGTTAGCTGCCTCGTCGTTAGCTACCACGATTCCCTGTACAGCCAGCTGTTTGGTCCAGGTCATGGCAACCTGTCCGTGGATCAGACGGTCATCTACACGAAGTGCGGTGATCTTTGCTGTGGAATTGTCATAGGACTGGGGAGCCAGAGCTTTTTTCGGTGCGGATTTTTTTGCATACGATGCAGCACCTTCTGAAATCTGCGCAGTATTTTCGATACCCTGTGCAGTATCTTCTTCAGCATTTTTTTCAGATGTGGATTTCTTTCCACCGCCAAGGTCTACCATCTGAAGCTCTTCTCTGGCATCATCGATGAACTCCTGGATCTCCTCCTCTGTCACATCGTCATCTGCCATCATGACCTGCATCAGGACCGGAAGGTTGGTTCCTGTGATCAGTGTGACATTTTCTTTCTGGCTGTATCTCAGAAGCTTCTGATTTACGCTTCCTCCCATCAGATCTGTGAAAACGAAAATCCTGTCGTTTTCATGCTGTGCGAAATATTCTTCAAACTTTTTCTCCACATTGTCTTCCGGTGTCACATAAGCGTCGATGGTTGTGATCTCATCCATTTTTCCAACGATCAGCTCTGCTGTATAACGAATGCCGGAGGCCATTTTTCCATGTGTGGCGATCAGAATCTGTTTCATCTGGTATTCACTCCTTCTGTACTCTTTCCCTTTGGTTATGTACCTAACCTTTATGTTCACACTATAGCATCAAAATTAGGCTGTGTAAATAGGTTATGTACATAACCTATCATTGTAACAAGTTCAAAATCATGGTTTTGTGCAGGTTTCACATAGAACAGCAAATGCTTATTATCCACATCTTCAGCACGAACCCACACATGATAACTCTTTTACGATTTCAGGTAAATTTACAAAAAGCCGAAAATACTCTGACTGTCAGACACTGACAGTTCCCGTATATTTCGGCTTTTGATATCTTTATATCTCAGATTCTCTGTACTCTTACTATATTGAAAGTCCCGATTTTCTGTTTTTCACAGTTCTGCAGTGACTTCTCGTATCTACCCCCCTGATCAGATCAGGTACATTCTCTGCAGACTTACTTTTCCTCATGCTGCGGCTGTACAGATCTCCTGGGGATCAGCGTGACCGGAAGCATGATCTCATTTTCACGCTCTTTTTCCACTCCATTGATCCGTTCCATCAGAATTTCCACTGCAAGAGACGCCTTCTGCTCCACATTCTGGCTGATAGTAGTCAGACGAGGCACGGAAAATTCCGCATAGCTGATGTTATCGTATCCTGCAATTCCAATCTCCTCCGGAATCTTTACTCCACGACTGCTGAAAAAGCTGATAGCCTCCAATGCATAGAGGTCCGACAGGAAAAACAGTGCGGCCTTTGGTTTTTTCCGCTGGAGCAGCCACGCATAGCTTTCTTTTCGTTTGGCGTAGTTCATTCCAAGAGCAGTAAACTGCACCTTCTGCTTTTTCTTTGCAAAATCCTTCGCCGCCCGCTGAGCGCCCATGTAACGAAGATGGTCCACACCATTATCACGGCCTGCACAAACCTGGATATGCTCATAGCCGCATTCCAGAAGATATTTTGTCATAAGATAGCCGCCGCTTTCGTCGTCCAGTCCGATATTCAGGACATGTTTTTCCTGGCCTGCATCAAGCTCACCGTATGCATCAATGGAAACGATCGGTTTGTTGATCAGCTGATAGATCTTTTCACAGTTGCTTTTGCTGAAGGAGATGGCAATAACGCCATCTACATCCCAGCCCATGACCATCTGGAATATCTTATCTGTATCCTTTGCGGAATACAGCATCAGATAATATCCCAGCTCCTGCACGTATTTCTCGATAAAACCGATGATCTTTCCATAAAAAGGATCTCCGATGATAGAATCCCTGAAGTCTTTATGATAATTGATCACAACTGCGATCAGCTGGGATTTTTCTTTATTCAGAACTCTCAGTCCCATTTTCTGGACATATCCCATTTCCCGGATAAGATTCTCGATCTTCTGAATATTGGCAGGAGATACTTTTTTTGTTTTTCCATGTATGACATTGGAAACAGTTGTTGTACTCACGCCTGCTCTTTGTGCGATTTCCTTAATCGTTGCCATTATCTTTCCTCCAGAGATATTTCTGTGCGGAAGCCACTGCATTGGCTCCATCTGAAACAGCAGTTACTATCTGGCGAAGTGCCTTGGTACGAATATCCCCCGCTGCAAAAACCCCAGGTGCGCTGGTAACCCCCTCTTCTCCTGCACAGATATATCCATTTTCATCCAGCTTGAGCTGATCCTTTACAAGTGTCGTATTAGGAACGATCCCCACAGCAATGAAAACACCATCTGCGGTCAGCTCCCTCTCTTCATTTGTTTTTATATTACGGATCTTAAGACCGGTCACTTCGTCCTGTCCCAGGATCTCAAGGGGAACACTGTCCCACACCATTTCTATATTCTCACAGGCAAAAATTTTCTCCTGAAGTGTCTGATCTGCTCGAAGCGCATCACGGCGATGAACAAGATATACCCTTTCACAGAGGCCGGAAAGAAAAACTGCATCCTCTGCTGCCACGTTTCCTCCCCCCACTACCACTGCGGTCCGATCCTTATAAAAAGCTCCGTCACAGGTAGCGCAGTAGGAAACACCAAGGCCGCTCAGATCATCCTCTCCCGGGATATCAAGTTTCCGGTGCTCTGCCCCAAATGCAAGGATCAGAGATTTCGCCTGATATTCATGCTTTTTTGTACGGATCGTCTTGATCTCTCCGGAAATATTTTCCAGGGAAAGAATCTTCTCTCGCTGCGGTTCCAAGCCCAGCTTCCGGGCATGTGCCCCAAAGGCTTCTCCGAGATCCATGCCCGATATCCCCGGCATTCCCGGATAATTATCCACCGCATAGGTAGCTGTGACCTGGCCGCCCGGTGCAAAGTTTTTATCGATCCATATGGTATTTAACCTGGCCCTGGACGCATAGATCGCTGCCGTGATCCCTGCCGGACCTCCGCCTAAAATTGCAAGATCATAAATATCACTCATGTTATTTCTCCATTTTTGTATATTTCCGCTCACATAATATCATAGATTCCGTAATTTTCCAATATGATAGAACAAAGCGCCACTCTGAAAGGACGTTACTGTTTGCTTCGAGACCATCAGCACTCTCCACATGGTATATGTCTGTAAACAGTAATGAAAGACTGTCTTATGTCTCTTAAAATCAGGAAAAATAAATTTTCTATTTTCATCACTCTGCTTCTTATCCTAGCACTTCTCACCGGCCTTACTGCCGGTTATTTTTCCACTCACGGGATCACAGAAAACGGAAAATTCGAAGCCTTTTCCGGAAAAGTTTTTCAAAATGAAGTTTCCGGCAGCACCCTTACCCTCCATTATACCCTGGCACATCCGGAAAAACAGGGTATCCGGCGAAAAAAAGCTTCTCTTGGCACTGTCCCCACAGATATGAAAAATACATACCATATCTGCAGCCAGTACGAAAAAAAGCTGAAATCCTTCCGCTACAGCCGCCTTTCCACGGAAAATCAGCTGACGCTGGACTCCATGCTCCTCTATTACCACACGGAAAAATCACTGGGCGACAAT
This sequence comes from Blautia sp. SF-50, assembly GCF_900101315.1. NCBI lineage: Bacteria > Bacillati > Bacillota > Clostridia > Lachnospirales > Lachnospiraceae > Blautia > Blautia sp. SF-50. Next base: position 5,518 of record NZ_FMUW01000028.1, on the reverse strand, counting down.
TATCTGCTTCAGGAGCCTCTTGGCCCAAGTCTTGGTATTCAGGCTCAGCTTCCGGTTCTTCTGGCGGAATATGCCTTTTATGAAGATCATGATATCACCGACTACCTCAATCTTCTCACCACCATCCGCCCATACTTTCAGAGCATCCTGAAATTTGAAAAAAAGAAATCCGAAGCTGGCTTCTTTATGAGCGATACTACCCTGGACCGGGTCCTTGCACAATGCAGTGCTTTTATCCAGAATCCCGACAACAATTATATGCTGGAAATTTTCCAGAAAAAGCTATCCGAATATGGAAAACTTCCTTCCTCAGAGCAGAACGCTCTGATCCTGACCCACCAAAATCTTATGAAAACAGAAGTCATCCCAGCCTATCAGGAACTTATGACCGGTCTGGAAGCTTTGCGTGGCACAGGAAAAAACACTCGTGGCCTGACTTATTTCAAGGGAGGAAAAGCCTACTATCTCTATCTTCTTCAGAGTCAGACCGGCTCTTACGTTCCTGTAAAGCAAATGGAAAAACGACTCTCCGGACAGCTTTCCGACGAGATCGGCATCGCAGGAACCATACTTCGACAAAACCCGGAGCTTCTGACTACTCTCAGCCGGGGAATCACTTTCAGAGAAATAAAGCCTGCCCAGATGCTGAATGCCTTGCAGCAGAAGATCCAAACAGACTTCCCACCTCTCACAGATGTCACCTTTGAGCTCCGCACAGTCCACGATTCCATGAAAGAATATCTAAGCCCCGCCTTTTATCTCACCCCACCTATGGATACCGGAACCCCCAATGTGATCTACATAAATCCGGCTGCCGGCTACCAGGGCCTGGAGCTTTTTACCACACTGGCACATGAAGGATTCCCGGGGCATCTTTACCAGACTGTCGCCTTCCAACGCCAAAAATCCTCCAACATCCGAAATCTTCTCTGCACCTCCGGCTTTGCAGAAGGATGGGCCACCTACATCGAACCCTATGCCTACCGGTACGCCGCCGATTATATTCAGGATCCTTCTGCCACAGAGCTTGCCAGGATCTCCTGGCTGAACCGAAGCATCAATTTATGCATGTACTCCCTTCTGGACATTGAGATCCATTACAACGGCTGGACTCAGGCCGAAGTCGCCAGCTTTCTAAAAGCCTTTGGTATCGAAGACAGCGCCGTTGTCTCCGAGATCTACCAGTATATCCTGGAAACCCCGGGAAATTATCTGAAATACTACTGGGGCTACTTAAGCCTTCTGGACTTACGCACTTCCGAACAGAACCGCCTTGGCCAGGACTTTGATCTGAAAGCTTTCCACAGCCAGATACTGAAGATTGGTGGTGTACAGTTCCCGGTGCTGGAGAAGTATATTGATGCGGAATTTTGAAACTATTTTTTCACTCCAACCCAGCAAAAAACAGTTCATAAAAATCATCCTCACCCTCAAGCATCGGAGAATTCTCTCCGCCGCCATTGGTACTCCTCTTCATCGCTGCATAAAATTCCTCACCAGCTGCGATCAGATCCATCTCATAAACCGGAACCCCAAGCTCCCGGCACTTCTTACAGAAAGCAGCCAGCGGCGCTTTCTCCCTGCGGGTAGCAAGCAACATCTCCCGAAGCGCCGGGTCCCTGCGGGCCTTTTCCTTCAGATTATCAAGCATCTCCACAACTTCCATCAGACTCAATCCCCCTTCACACAGCTTCTGAACAGCACATCCAGTTCCGGAATCTCTTTTTTCAGAGAAACCAGCTCCCCATTCCTGGTAAAACAATGCTTCGAGGAAGCCTCTGTACAAACCTCACTTCTGGTCACATTAAAAAACTCATAAGCCAGCTCCAGAACCACACCACTGTACTTCTTCACCGAAACCGAAATCCCAACTACATCATCAAAAAGCACCGGCTTCTTATAAGAAACTGAAACCCCTGCAACCGGAGAAACAATCCCCCTCTTCTCCACCTCACCATAACCAAAGCCCAACTCCTTCATGAAATCGATCCGGGCCTCTTCCATCCATTTCACATAATTGGAATGATGGATGATCCCCATCTGATCCGTCTCATGATACTGTGCCTTACGCCTGTAAACACCCATGTTTATATCCTCTCTTCTGTAAAAATCTGACATTTGTCACCAGTAACAAAATATCCTCTTTATTTCTCACAAACCATACTCTTTATACAACTCCCTGCAAGCCTCCGCACTGTCTATGATTTTCCCAATCTCATCCATTCGACCATCCGCGATCAAACGATTGATCAACATCCTCATCCTCGTTTCTCCAATAGCCTCGCCCTCTGCTTTTCCCTCTGCTTTTCCTTCTGCTTTTCCTTCTGCTTTTCCAATAATTTTCCCACGTGCTTCTCCCAGCTCAAACAAGCGTTCCGATTCCAACTGTAAAACCTTTCCACCCATAATTTCATCTACTCCTTTCTACTTGATTTTTTCTTCTTTTCGGAAAATGTAATCTGATATCCTTACAATTAATCTAGTGGATCTCACACGACTAAAGTCACATGCTCCTCAGTCGCTTTAAGCGACAAGGCTAAATATCGACGGATACGCCTGTAACTTAGGATATGCGCAGTCATGCGCTTTTTCCATGCCAGATATGGCAGGTTCCCACACTGCAGGTAATCCGCTGTATATCTGCCTGTGTTTATGCTGCTCTTAAAAGTTCCATTTCTGAAAATAGTTCTCTTAAGTCCGCATATACACATGAGATCCTACGCTTTACTGAAGGGACTTTTGCCTCCAGCAAAGACCTTTCCGTTGCCGGAAGGGGTTTTAAGAGTTCCCGGATAAAATATCTTGCTCCAATATTATAGGACGCCGAAAGATCACAGTTATATCTTTTTCCATTCTGGAATGTACATAAACTATGATTGCCTGGATCACGGACAACTGTTCCCGACCCATCCCAGGCAAGCCTGCTGGTATTCCATGCACAGATCCTAGATATCCGCATCCCTCTGCGATGCGCCTGATGTTCACATCTTATCTGGATATCCCTTTTTCTCCACAAATGCAGCTTCTGTTTCTTTCTTCCGGATATCTTTCCTTTTGTTTCCAGATACTCAAACACGATCACATCCGCATGGTTTTCTTCCGCATATCCTGCAACTGCTCCTGCGATCTTTCTTCCAAGTTCTGTGTTAAGACGCTTCGCATAAGCCCATCTGCTTTTCACCTGTACAGAACCATGTTCCCGCTGGAACCTGCGTATCCGTCCCAGCACACGGTACATCCGGTCTTTTTCACTGGGAAAATCAATAAATTTTCTTCCCAGGACAGTTCCATCTGACCGCATAATAGTGCAGACTGCATCCGTATTGATTCCTAAATCCACACTGCAGATAATCTGTTCTTTTACAGGTGCCTTTGTAAGCGGCACCTCTTCTGTATAAGAAAAACGCAGGAAGTATTTACGATGCCTTTTTTCCAGCACGGGAGCTGCTGTTCTTTTTCCCGCCCAGTATTTCCTCAGATATTCCATATCTGTATGGCTGAAACCGACACGGAACCATTTCCAGTCATGGCCGTCATAAAGTTTCAGGTACGCTCCATCTTTTTCCTCAGTATCTTCACGGTACATCACATCACGGTAAAATACCGGCATAGCATGATTACCACACACCAGCTTCGGCGTGCCGCCTTTCTTATCCATTTTTTTCCACAGTTCCAGCCTCGTCTTATATGAGGATACGCTTCCCAGGGCATGCTGGATAGCTGCCCTTCTGAGATAAGAAGGCATCTTTGGAAATCGCAGGTCAAAATCAAACCTTGCCTGATTCTTTTTTGTGGTATGCACCAGATGTTCTGCAGTATTGAAACGTTTTTTAGGTTCCGTGATCACTGCCAGTTCATCCCATGCCTGGGCATAGATCTCAATCAGACAACTGACCGCAGAACGATAAATATCCAGTGTCTGGCGGATCGGGATATTCTGTTTTCGCAGTTCTACGCCATAACTGGATACTGTCCTCATCTTTTTTCCTCTTTCTTACAAATATAAAAAACGAGTTCTTTCAGATTACTGTTTTTCTTTTTGCCCTTCGATATAAGAACATACCTGTTCCCTGCTCCTGTCACTCACAGTTACTGCACAATAAGATGGATTCCACAGATGCCCTCCCCAAAGTTCCTTCTTCAGTTCCGGATGCGCAAGAAACATCTGCCTGGCAATGTTCCCCTTCATGATCTTGATCATATCCGAGATATAAAACTGTGGTCTGCAGTCTACAAGAAGATGGATATGATCCGGCATAACCTCCATTGCCAGGATCTGAAATTTATATTCTTCTGCAAGGTCACAGAGCATTTCTTTGCATTCTGCATCAATACCATCTTTTAAAACTTTTTTCCGATATTTTGTACACCATACCAGATGGTACTGCAGGGAATACACATATCCTCTACCATATGAAAGTTCATTGTTATTGATATTAAACATATTTTTATCCATGTTTTTATTATACCATATGCAAATAGAATTCACAAACATTTGTTCTGCTTATTCTCAAAAAAATAGTGCGCCTAACTCATCACTGAAGTAACGAGAATGCGACGCACAGGTTTTCAATAATCTTCGTAGTTTCTCAGAATCCTCACCTATTATATGCGCCGACTCCTCGTATCTCATTACATAAAACGGAAGCAACAGCAGTAAATTTTTCTCAAAAATGCTATCCTTTGTATAACGCTCCACCTTCACCGTCGGAACACGATATGCACACACCTGCCCATCCGGAAGCAGCAGCTCCACTTCCTCAACATCCGGCGTATTCTTCGTAGATCTTAAATAAATTACACATGATCTCGGAAACTCCACATAAAACTTCCGTCCTAATCTCCGCCTACTCTCCAAAGCAATCGCAAAATCATACTCAAACATCCTGATCGCCATCATAGTATCATCCGCACTCTAACACTCAATATGATACACCTTATCCCCGATCAACAGCCGGGCATCCGTGATCAATTCCCCATCCTCCAGCTGATGCTCATTCCGAAGATGCACAATCTTTACATTCTCCGGATACGAAGTATGAAACACCTCATTGATAAGCGGAACGAGCAGGTAAGTCATCCTCTCCACCATTGTCCGGAAAACATCGTCAAATATAGTATTGTTATTCATTAACACTCCTACTGATATATAAATTATACCACACAAAGAAAACTTGACACTCCCCACAGCTAAAGCAGGGGGATTCTTGCTTCTCCCACTACTGCATTGGCAAACACCTTACGGTACTGCAATGTCTTACACAGTGTCCACAAGCTATATTTATACTGTTCCCGTATGCCCTACGGTACAGTTTTTATCTTTATGCAGACTGCATCTGCAGTCCTTTTTTCAGAATATTGATACTTGCATTCGTATCCCGGTCATGAACCGCATGGCATTTGGGACACTCCCAGATACGAATGCCCAGATTTTTTATCCGTGGATTTCTGTAGCCACAACAGCTGCAGGTCTGACTGCTCGGATACATCGTTGGTACTCTGTGAATTTCATTTCCAT
>NZ_FMUW01000044.1:0-21986 GCF_900101315.1 Blautia sp. SF-50 | reverse complement strand
GTTATAGACGTAAGGTGTTGTAGATTTTTCAATCATTTCCAGTTCCTTAAGATTTTTGCATCTGATTTTCTTTTCTTCGTCAGACAGACTATCCCATATCTCTCTGCCCTTTTTCCTATATCTGTATGCCTTACCGACACTGGACTTATATGCAGTAGAAAAATGTTTCTTCTTAGCTTCTGTATTGAAGTTTTCTGCATAATTTTCCATAAATTTGTCCAATTCATGAAGGTAAATATTTGCCATCACTGGACTGACTCCCGACCCCTGCGGCACTCCGCTATAGGTTCTGTTGAATGTCCATTGTTCCATATATCCTGCTTTTAGGAATTTCCATATAAGCTGGATAAACGCTTCGTCATCAATCCTCTTTTTCAAGAGGTCGATAACTACATGGTGGTCGAAACTGTCAAAACAAGCGTGTATATCTCCTTCCACAAACCAGTTCGCACCAGTAAAGGTGTTCTGTATCTGTTTCAGTGCTGTCTGACAGCTTCTGTTTGGTCTGAACCCATGTGATTTATTACTGAACACAGGCTCATAAATACTCTCCAAAATCATCTTAACGACTTCCTGCACGAGTTTATCATCCCCCGACTGAATACCCAGAGGACGTTTTTTACTGCTGTTTTTCTTTGCAATATATTCTCTTCTTGCAGGCTTAGGTTGGTAACTTCGGTCTTTTAAGGATAAAATAATCCTCTCAATTCTCTTGTTACCCATGCCATCAATCGTTGTTCCATCAGCTCCGGCAGTCATACTGCCATCATTTGCGTAGATATTTTTATACGCAAGCCAATAAAACTCCGGATTGTACAGATTTCTGTATAATCTCTGAAATCTGTAAGTTTCATTCTTTGACTTTTCCATCAAATTTTTCAATACCTCAGTTGGATTTCTCAATGCCTCTCGCACCTTCCTTCATTTTAGTATTTTCTGATAAGCTGCTCCCCTTCGCCATGTGAACGTCATTAACGTCTCGGACTACTATGGGAGCTGTGTGACCATGCCTGTTACCAGGTTTAGGTCATCCCCAGTTAGTAAATACAGGATTAGCATTCAGTGTTGTCGGCACCGACTTTCGCCATTTATCCGCTGTCTTGCGGTTGCTCTTTCATGAGTATCGCTTGCTTTCATAACTGCGAAATGAAACCAACATGAAAAGCATACGTTTCAATCCTTTTCGTATGCGGGGCACAGGTTCCCCCACTCTGGCTATCGTTTAGGCAGTTTAGCTTTGTACCTCATACACTGATTTTTATTCTTAAATATTCTGACGCATAGGATTAGCGCCTTTCCTATTTACGTTCCAACTGGAACAACAACATGCTACACTCCCCTTCGGGTTTCCCCTCTCGGATAAGTTGTAGAATAATAGGTTGTGATTTTTCATCACCTGATACTTTTACCTACCGCTTGCTAAAGGCGGTATCCTGTAAATACCACGTCGCCAATTTATATTGCGCTGGCGACTTCTGGGCGCACACAGTTACCTGTGATCGTCTCTGCAGCATCCTTATAGATGGTTTTCAGCTGAGATTGTGACTGCAGAATGATAGAAGCGGAGATTTCCCTGCTTCGGATCGTAGCAATCAATTTGTCGAATTTTGGAATCTGTCCGATATTGCTGAACTCATCAAGAAGCAGCCGTACATGATAGGGAAGTCGGCCTCCATGCTCATCATCCGCTTTATCACAAAGCAGGTTAAAGAGCTGGGTGTACATGATCGCTACCACAAAGTTGAATGTGTCATCGGTATCACTGATGATGACAAACATAGCTGTTCTCTGATCACCGATCATATCCAGTTCCATTTCGTCATACGACATGATTTCTCTTAGCTCCTGAATATCAAATGGTGCGAGTCTGGCACCACAGGAAATCAAAATCGATTTTGCAGTTTTGCCGGCAGCAAGCTTGTACTTGCGATATTGCCTTACTGCAAAGTGTTCCGGATTTTCTGCTTCCAGTTCTTCAAACAATTCATCCACTGCATTTTTAAATTCTTCATCATCCTCCCTGGTCTCACTGGCATTGATAAATTCCAGCAAAGTAGAAAAGTTCTGTTCTTCCTCTGGTGCCTCATACCAGATGTATCCGATCAGTGCAGAATACAAAAGACGCTCGGCCTTGACCCAGAAATCTTCAGTTGATTTTTCGCCCTCACCCTTGGTATTTGCGATAATGGTATTGACCAGCTTTAAGATGTCTTTTTCACTCCGGATATAATGGAACGGATTGTAATGCATGGACTTTTTAAAGTTGATCGTATTTAATACCTTGATCCGGTATCCTCCATTTACCAGCATCTTCCCGCATTCAACGATGATCGTACCCTTTGGATCAGTGACCACATAGGATACGTGGTCCGTCATCTGCATAAGATTGGGTTTCACATAGAATCTTGTCTTACCGGATCCGGAACCACCGATGACAATCACATTCTTATTTCTGGCATACTTTGGTGCTTTTGGTCTGCTGTTCATGGTCAGACGTTCCGTTTCTGTGAGGATGACATTGTTTTCAAAAACCGGATCCATGAAGGGTTCGATATCTTTTCTATTTCCCCATCTTGCAGATCCATACTCCACACCCTGCCGGAACTTCTTTGCGTTTTTAGAACGATAGTAGACAACCAGTTTTAATGCACTTGCAACCAGAACACCTACTGTAAGGTCCTGCAAAGCGATACTTGGCAGCCAGCTTAAAAATGCCAGTCGAAAATTGACTAACATCACGCCAAGTCTCTGGACCATGCTTTCTCCCAGGCAATGCCGGTACAGCCAGGATCCTTTATCTGCTACATAGAAGATAAAGAAATATGGGAGATTTAAGATCACCAGCCGTTTGATCTGGACCTTCTGTAATTTCTCCCGCATCATCGTTCCTGACCTCTGGATTTTTGTCTCTGCTTCACACGCTGGCGGTGCTTTGCTTTTCTTTCTACAGATTTCTGCAGTTTCTTTCTGACAGATGGTTTCTTCACCTGTTTCTTTTTCAGTTCTACTCCGGCATATTCCCGGAAAGCCGCTGTCATCACATCCACATCTTTAGCCTTAAAGAAGACCAGATATTTTGGTGGATCCGCACCGACTTCTTTTTTCAGGCTGTAATCAATCCCGTACTTTCTTGCCACACGGTCAAAGGATTTGATATTTTCATCTGTGATCTTTATGTTGGAAAGCTGTACTCCCTGTGCATTCAGCTGCTTGATGGTCTGCTTTCCATGTGGCTTTTTCTTTTCAATCTTTTTTCGGGCTTTTTCCCTTCCTTTCTCCTGGGCCCGTCCGGTCTTTTCAGCCATTTTCACCTGCGTTGCTTTCTGTTTCCTCCGGTTGTCCATTTCCAGGAACTTCCGAAGGGCTGCTTTTAGCACACTGGCAGTGATCTTGACTCCCTGGATGCTCAGGCTGATCACTTTCTGATTTACTTCTTCCTGCAATTACCCACGTCCTTTCTTTCCTTTCATTTCAGAATGAAGACGGGCAATACAATATCCGATGCATGGAACATGTTTTCCATACGGACAGCCACCACATGGTGTTGTTTTTACCGCTTTTTTCTTTTCAGGAAGCAGATAATGGCACTGCTTCAAGTTACAGCCTTTCTTTTTGCCTCCCCACCAGTAACAGTACTTACAGGACCATGGCTTTTCTTCGCTGTACTTTCTTCCTTCTATAGCTGCATTTGGTTCTATGATCAGATCTTTATTTGTCTTCATTCTGTTCTTCCTCTTTTCTCATGATTTCTGTCAGTTTTTTCTCTGCCTGACTTCCGGCAGCAATGAGACAATACAAAACTGTAAATATTGCCGCTGCTCCCAGAAGAGCAACAAAAATAATGATATTTCTCATGGTTTCTCCCATCTAAAAAAGCGTCCACAGATTCCTTTCGGTTTCCATGAACGCTCATTCTTATTTGATTAGTGTTTCTTTTTTCTCATAAATGCAAGGGCTCCTGTACCAGTCGCACCAATGCCGAGAAGCATAAACCACAGCCACAGATTGGTGTTATCCCCAGTCTTTGGTGAATCACTGACAGGTTTTCCACCTTCCGGTGTCTTTTCTGCCGGTTTTTCCTCATCTACCATGGTTACATGCTGTACTTCACTAGTATCCTTTACTTCGAATTCCACATCTTTTGCAACCAGATAGCCATCCGGTGCTGTTTCTTCACGGAGAGTGTATTTTCCGATTGGAAGCATTTCGATGTAATGTGCTTTCTCTGTACTGGTCCAGCTTTCGACAACTTTTCCATCCTGATCAAGGATCGTGAGTTTTGCTCCCGGAAGTTCTTTTCCGGCGATATCCTGTTTGGAGATTTTCACCTTCGTCACATCATCCTTCATCTCAACTTTCTGCACATCGGCAGTATCTTTGATGGTGAACTTCACGCTTTCAGCTGTCACATAACCATCGGCCGGTTTTGTTTCAACCAGTGCGTATTCTTTTCCGACAGTCAGCTCACGGATCACATGTGCTTCTTTACCGGAAGTCCATTCATCCACGATATTTCCATCGGCATCTACCACTTTCAGCTTACATCCTGGAAGTTCTTTTCCGGTTGTCAGACTGGATTTGGTAAATTCTACAACGGTTGGCTGATTCTCAAAGGTAAAATCATAGGTTACAGTCGGCTGATTCTCACCTGCATACTCAAAAGTAAATTCCTTTACTTCATCGTTGGTTACGAATCCATCCGGTGCATAGAGTTCTTTTACATAGTAAGTGGCTCCTATTGGAAGATCTGCAACAAATGTGATCTTTCCTTCTTCATCCGTAGATTTCAGTTCAATGATCTCATTGGCTTCGATCAGGACTTTACCAGTTGTCTCAGACTTAATGTCTTCTTTGGCAAATAATCCAAAGATAGCGCCTTCCAATGTACGGTCAGAATCTTTTTCTTTCTTAAGTACACTGACTTCTACTCTCTGGCGGTTGTTCTGCCAGTCTTTGTCATAGACTACAACTGGTGTATTCTGATCCACGTAAGTCAGATCTACATGACGGATCTCACCATCCAGTACATGACCGTAAGCAGTTCCTGTTTCTTTCACATAGTATTTACCAAGTGGAAGATTTTCCAGTTTTGCAATACCGGTTTCATCTGTCTTGATCGTTGCAATCAGTTCATCCTTTTTATAGTAATCGTCACTGACGCCATCGGCAGCCTTAATGTCTTCCTCAGCATAGACTTCAAACGTAACATCTGTCAGTTTTCCGGTTACATAGTTGAAAATGTGTTCCACCACACCTTTGACCTTATCGGCCAGTGTAACAGAATCCAGAAATTCTCCCTTTTTGTTGATGATGAGTTCACCAACCGGTACCTCGTCCTTCATTTCCACTTTCTGAACCTCTCCGGTATCTTTGACTGTGAATGTCACATCATTGGCTACCAGATAACCATGCGGTGCAAACTCTTCATGTAGGGTATAAGTCTCACCCACCTTCAGATATTTGATCACATGCGGTACATCTTTGGAAGATGTCCAGCTATCTACTACATTTCCATCTTTATCCGTTATTTTCAGATAAGCTCCATCCAGTTCTACACCGGTTGTTGCATCTGATTTTGTGATCTCAACAGTTGTCGGCTGGTTCTTCTTTACGGATTTTAATGTTACTGTCTGTACATCCTGCCCCTGATAAGAAGCATCAAATCTCAGTACTTCATCCGAAGATACGAATCCATCTGGTGCTTTCAGTTCTTTTACATAATAGCTTCCAAGTGGAAGATCCAGTGTACATGCTGCCTGACCTTTTTCATCAGAAGTCATTTCCTGTAAAAGAGTATCTGCTTTGACGATCACTTTTCCATCTTTCGTCTGAATGTCTTTTGCATTGTAAATACCGAACACTGCTCCGGCTACTGTATTGCCTGTCTCAGCATCCTGTTTTTCGACAGTAATCGACACTTTCTGTCGTTCATCTGTGACAGAGATTTCTTTCTCGATCACTGCAGTATCCTGATCCGCATAAGCAAATTCGACATTTTCCGGCACAGTATTTAACACATAAGTGTCCGGTGCATTCTTCTCTTTAACATAGTACCTGCCAAGTGGAAGATTCTTTACGGTTGCATAACCATCTGCATCCGTTGTGACGGTTGCTACCAGTGCATCCTTTGCAAAATACAGAGTTCTCTGTCCATCTGCACCTACCTGATGATCGGCAGTATAAATATCCTCTGCCGCATAGACTTCAAATTCAGCACCTGCAAGTCCAGCCATTTCAAACTGGAATTCCTTATCAAATCCCTTTAACACTTCACCCTGTTTATAGATCTTTAACTGACCTTTGACCGGGGCATTGGTATATTCCACATCAATGACTGCATCTCCTGTGACAGGATCGGTCAGATAAGCAGTATCTGTATCAACTGCAACTGTCACATAGTTTTTGGATATTGTGTACCCATCGGGTGCCGTCACTTCCTCAATCCTGTAGTTACCAGGTTTCAGATTCTTTGGCAGTACCAGGTATCCTTCTTCATTTGTGAAATAAGATTTGTGTACCGTTGGCTTTGGATAGGATGTTGTCTGTTCCACATATTTCTGATTATCCAGGTCATATACCTTGAATTCAGTATTCGCCAGGAGTACAGATTTCTGTGTTTCTGCATCCTTTTTGATGATCTTTAATTTTGCTTTGAATTCCTTATCCAGAAGCACTCGCCATGTCTGTGGTGTATCCGGATGATTCTCTGTGATCTTCACTACAAAATCATCGACCGGTGCATAGTTGTGTTTGCTTGTGGTTTCTCTTACCACATAAGTTCCATATGGAAGCGGAATCGATCTTGCATATCCTTTTTCATCGGTAAACATTTCTGCCTGGCCATCTGCAGTCAGTACAACTGGTCTGGCTGAGTCAAAATCGTAACTTCCATCTGCTTTTACTTTCAGATCACTGACAAGCCATGCTGAAAAACCAACTCCCTGCAGAAGATCTGCATCGGTCTTTCCGTTGTTTGCTGCCTTGATGATCTGAAATGGCTGTTTGATGACAGTTTCTTTACATACAGAAGTTCTTTCTACTGTCGGAACAGTAGCACCTTCGTAAGTACAGTCCACCTCATGTTCTGTCGGATCCAGTACGTATCCCACCGGAGCACTAAGCTCTTTCAGATAATACTTTCCAAGATAGAGATCCGATACAGAAGCTTCGCCATTCTTATCCGTTGTCAGGGATGTAATCAGGCTGTCTTTCTTATGGATCGTTCCGGTTCTTCCATCCGGATGAACAATATCTTCCCTTGCATAAAGGCCATATACTGCACCTTCCAGCGTTGCATCACCCTGTGCTGCATTCCCTGTCTCAGCATCCTGTTTTGCAATGTTGATCTTTGCATTTACACGTTTGTCTGTTACATTTTTGGTCGTTGTCTTTCCGATAGCAAGAGTCACATTATAAGACTTTGTATCGATCTGATACCCTGTTGGAACAGAGATTTCTTTCAGATAAACAACTTCCTGTGTTTTCTCCATTGTGAGCTGTGAAGCACCATTCTGATCAGTTGCAGGCATCTCTGCAATCAGCTTTGTACATGCAGCATCGGAATAGATCCCGTACACTGCACCAGCCAGTGCATTTCCTGTATCCTGATCTTTCTTTACAATGGATACTTTGCATTCTTTTGTCCAGGTTACTTTAAAATCCACATATTTCTCATTTCCGACACCTTCACCGAAAACAAGAGCCAGGTCCTGTGTCCCAGATCCTGTTGTGATCTTATAGGCTGAATATTCCTTATCAATACTTCCTTTCATCTTAGAAGAGAAAGTAGCACTGACATTTTCTGCCTGATTAAGTGGTGCTGTCAGATAGAACTTTGTACCACCGGAAATCTCCACATTAGCCCCTGCAGCACTTGTTTTTCCGGTTGTCACATTTACAAGTTTTACACCTTTCGGCAGCTTGAAAGTAACCGTCTGCAGTTTATCCGCTTTGAATGTGATCACACTTGTTCGCTGGCTGTTTCCTTCCACATAAGCCTTTACATTAGATTCGGAAAAGCTCATATCTACAGACGGAATGTCCGGCATATTTACACAATAATTGTAAAGCTCCATTGCCAGGTTCTTTCCTGTTGCATTAGTTCCGGATGCCCAGTCACTGGATCCATTTGCATAAGCTGCTGCAAGATGGGTAATGATGAATCTCTTTCCTGCCGGAAAATCCGGATGTTTCTCATCGAAGAAACCATTCTCATCACTTGCTTTTGTTCCGTAATAGCAGACCTTTGCAAGTGTCTTTCCATCGGCAAGTTTCTGGATCGTATAAGTTCCATTTCCCGGTCCTTTTTTCGATGGTTCAACACAGTATGCTGTCGCATTGATGCTTCCCCATTTCACATAATATGGACAAGTCAGATAAGAACCTAATCCATAGTCTGCGTAATAGTACCAGGAGCCGGCTGTAACTGTGACTGATTTTGTTCCTGTTTCACCGGAAGCAAGCATCATTGGCATATCAAAAGTAATACTTTCGCCTGCTTCAAGATCTGCAAGAGCAACTTCCTGGTCAACAGCTTCCTGCATAACCTCTGAGAGTGTGATCCCTGTTTCCGGATCAACGGTCTCCTGATCCTCCGTTGCTTCGATTTCTGCATCAAATTCTTTTTCTGTCAGTTCTGTTTTGCTCTCCGTGTCAGCAGCATCAGTTTCCTCTGTAGACGAGTCAGCCTCCGAATCCTCTGTTTCTGTCTTATCGGAAGAACCAGCATCCTGATCAGAAGAACTTTCTGACTGCGAATCTTTCTGTTGATCCGCTTCTTTTACCACGATCTTTCGATTGATCTGGTAGGTTGGGTGATCCGTTGTCTGTGGTTCTACATAATAGACTGCCTTATAGGAATTGGCATAATCGGTAGAAAAATCATTCCCGTCCGTATCTTTTGCTTCCTGAAATGTAACTTTTACTTTGCTGTCATCCTGGATCGTAAGACCGGTATAATCACTCTTTACATCGAAATTGTCTCCAACCTTGATCTCATAATCCTTTGCAGTTACCACTTCATCTTCATCCAACTGATCCTTGATCTCCTCATAATACGGAATCTTTTTTACAGATCCGGCATCATCAGAAGCATAGGCAACAGCGGGAGAGAGTACCGTCGATAGAACCGTTACTGCAGTCAGTAAACCGGACATCACCCTGCGTGCTTTCTTTTTCACGTTCATTCTCTTAAATCCTTCCTTTCTGATTCTTTTGTGTATGGTTATCTGTTAGTTTCTGCATATTATCTTTTATACGAAGATGATCGCCTCCTTTCCTGAAATTTGCGCTATTTGGGACAGTCAGCACAAGCTGAGATAACAGCACAAATATATGGCGGTACCTGTTTGTCACAAATACCGCCACATGATTTCTACTGTCATCCTCTTTTTAGATTCAGACATTTTATTTTGATTTAAGATTTAAGCGTTTTCCTGTTTTCTTTCCCGGATCCGTTCCTATATCAGTTTCCATCTCTGATACGTTTTCTTCTGGCAGACACGCAGCTTTTCGCTCTATGCATGTTCAAACCAAATATCACTCCGGGCAGGCTATTCATTTTTCAAGGTACATGAAGGTGTTCTATGCAAACCCTTCATATAACGAAACGCTCAGAGCCTGTTTTACAGTGGTCTAATTCAATTTTTTGAAATTTTTTTAAAATTCTTCGTTTTCCGCCTTTTTTTTCATCGTTTTTAATGCCCTGTTCAGGAGGTCATTTACACTCTGCTGTTTGATTCCCAGATAATCTGCAACATCCTGCTGACGCATTTCCTCGAAATAAACCAGATTGAGTACCATCTTTTGCCTCTCTGTCAATTCCTTGATCAGCGCATGCAGAATTTCTCTGTCGATAACATCGTCAACAAAATCTTTTGAAGATCCTCTCATAATCTCCGCATCATCTGTAACATCGCTGTTAGAAAATACACCATGATTGGTGCTGATTTTGCTCTGGCTGTATGCCATACGGTCTTCAGCCTCTATCAGCAGACGGATATACCAGTTTTCATTATCAAAGAACTCTTTATTGAATTCCTTGTTATCGCCAGTTACACTCACATATTCATAGTCATCACAACTATGAAGTGGAAATACGGTTGATTGATTTCCTGCTGTATAAAGTACATATCCGTGATCATAAACAGAGATTGTTGTATCTGCATTGATCATTTCCTTTACTACAACTTTGTGTTCCTTCAAGGATTTCACGCTTGGGATTCTCTTCTCCACATCAGCAACTTTCACGATTTTTTTCAGTTCTTTTAATGTCAACATAAAGACCACCTTTCTGCCTTTCGGCTCCGGGTGGTCCATTCCATCTTTTATAAAATTCCTGCACAGACATAAAGAACTGCAGTACAAGAGGTCACGAACTCACCCGTTTTTTTTGAACGGGAGTCCGCGACTCTTTTGTAACGCATGTATCTGCGTTTAGATTAAGTTTGCCAGATTGCCTGGCTTATTCAGTTGCTATGTGCATCTTCTGATTTATTCTCTGTTTGCTGTTTGCGAAACATGGAATAATCGCCCATAGCATCGTAAGGACAACGCCTTACAAATTCCTGGTATTCGATTTCAGTCATCTTTGCTTCCTCCTTTGTGTCATATTATCAAAATCTCTATTTACAATTATTTTTGCAAAAAAGAATTCAACCTCTATATAACGAAATGCTGAGAGCCTGTTTTACAGTGGGGTACGACAAAAAATTTAAAAATTTTTCGAAATACGTCAAAAAAGCCCGACAAAACAAATACTTCAACAATCTCCAAAACCAGAAAATACTTCTGATCTTGCAGTGTATCCGTAAATGTTTTGCCGGGCTCTTAGTGATTCCAGTCAGGTTCAGCTCCTTGACAAACTCTTGCTGTCTGGTGCGTTCTTGATGGTTCTTGCCAAATCCAACGCTTACTAAAGACAGCTCATTCTATTCTGTTATGATCCCTGATTCATCATCTTTCGGGAATACGTCCGCATCCTGGACTTTAATTGTTCATCTCTGATGTGGATCGGACGAACCGACACCATATCATCCTTTACAAATATCTCCAATGTACTGCGACATTTTTTGCACTCCACTTCTGAATCGCTTTGTGCGCTCTTTTCAATAAATGCTCCGCATACAGAGCAGTGTACATGCCATTTAATAGCACCTGATCCCATATAGGCTTCCTCCTTTAAGCAATAAGATATTTCTCCATTTATTACTCAACGGACCAAAGGGAAATCAAATCCGCCTTATGAGCATCATGCCATCCATTCCGTAAGTGCCAAAGCTGCACGAACAGCACGATTTTTATTCTGATCAGATCTGCTTTGTCGATCTGTGCATCTTTTTTTATCCTTCCACCAGCTACCACACACTCTTTCCGGTATAAAAAATTCCGCTGTGATTAATTAACATGATATTTCAATAGTTTCAAATACATCACCAGTCAGATCACAGATGTCCTGGATCTGGATCTCGGTATCATCAATCCGTAAGTGGACTGATGGATCAAAAAATTCTACGGTTCCAGATAATGTATGGTACTGACCAATTAATGGATTCTTCCATGACTTTTGAAAATAAGTTGCCTGTATCTTCATTCCATATACCAGGATCCTTAATTTCATATCCAGCTCATTTTTCTTTTCCTCAGATAAATCTCTTTTTGGTTCGTAAATGATTTCCTGTTGCCGGATCGTTTCATCCAGTCCACGAAGTGCCGCAAATGGAGCAAACTGTTTTGCCCTGCGTCCTACATCCATGGGATGTCTCCTGGAAACCGGTCTTGGTAAATATAAATACGGTTGATATGCACTTGCCAGCACTATTCGCACCTCCTCTAAGCACGGTGTCCTCCAACCTGTTCATTGCGTTCTCTATAGGTGGAACACTCCAGCAGATTGGATCCACGCATGATCGCATTCTTTCCATAACGCTGCTTTACATTCAATACTGCTTCCTGTAAATGCCGTTCTTTATCAGTCTGTTTGGGATCATCAAACAGGCTGTACTGCACATAACTTTCAGGAGCAACCCTGTTCGCACACACCTCGATTCTTCGGATTCCGGTATATCTGTCTGCAATCCTGAGATATAAATCTTCCACTGCATCTATGATCTTTTTGGAACTGTTACTTTCTCTTTCGAGTTTTACGGTTCCTTTGGATGCCTCATGCTCATACCTGTGGTCATAGGCGATCCATAAGGTGAGAGAGCTTGTTACCAGTCCTTTTTCAAACAGATCCAGGACCAGATTATCTGTCATTTCCCTTACGATCACAAGTGCTTCGTCAAAAGAATAATTTCGCATCAGCACCTGACCATTTGAAAGGCTGTGTTCCTCCGAATGATAGTTCTTGATGTCACTCATCCGGCACGTTTCATATCCCCATGCATGATCGATCAACAGCTCTGCATCAATCCCAAACATCTTATACAGCCAGTCTTCGGATCTTAAAGAAGCCATTGCGATATCGCCCATCGTATGGATCCCGTAACCAGCCAGTTTCTTTTCAGTCCGGGATCCAATCCTCCAGAAGTCACTTAATGGTTTATGATCCCATAGCTGCTCTCTGTAAGAGAATTCATCCAGGATTCCAATATGGTCATCCACATGCTTTGCTACGATATCCATTGCGATCTTAGCAAGATACAGATTGGTTCCCACACCTGCAGTTGCAGTGATGCCAGTTTCCTCCATGACTGCCTGCATAAGCTTTATCGCCATTTCTTTTGCAGTGAGATGATAAAGCTGCAGATAGTTTGTCACATCAATAAAACACTCATCAACACTGTACACATGGATATCTTCTTTTGAGACATACCGTAGATAGATTCCATAGATCTTTGCGGAATAATCCATGTACAACTGCATCCTCGGCATGGCTGTAATGTACTTCACACAATCCGGTATCTCATGGATTCGGCACCGGTTCTTGATGCCAAGAGACTTCATAGCCGGAGTGATTGCCAGGCAGATTGTTGACTTTGATCTGGTCGGATCTGCAACCACCAGGTTTGTTTTAAATGGATTCAGCCCACGTTCTACGCATTCTACAGAAGCATAAAAGGACTTCAGATCAATACAGATAATAGAAGTCTGATCCTGACTCACATTGCCACCTCCCATACGTCTTTCCTCTTTTTGTAACATGTATCCCATTTTGACTATCAATGATTGTCTATCCTTCCTGTTTTCATTGAATTACAGGAAATTCATTTCACATATCCATTGACAAAAGAGGAAATATTGTGTATCTTATAGGAAAGATGTTTCCCTTATCTGTGATTCACATTATAGGAGAGATATTTCCCTTTGTCAAGATTAATTTTTAATTTTCAGGAGACACATTTCCCGTTTTGCCTTGAGGCGGCTAATGAAACTTATAAGACAAGGCTTAGAAAGAGGTATGTTTATGACATTCGGTGAAAAAGTAAGATCATTAAGAAAAGAAAAAAAGATGAGTCAGCAGGAACTGGCCAGTATGGTTGGTGTTTCATATAGGACCATTCGATCCTGGGAAGTAGAAGGACGTTTTCCAAAACAAAATGTTCTGTATCAGAAACTGGCAGATGCATTACAGTGTGACGTTTCTTATCTCATGAGTGAGGATGAAGCTTTTATCACAGAAGCATCCGAACAGTTTGGTAACCGTGGTGCCAAACAGGCTCAGCAGATCCTGGAACAGGCTGCAGCTATGTTTGCTGGTGGATCACTGACAGACGAAGATAAAATAGCTTTTATGGATGAGATCCAGAGCCTTTATCTGGATTCCAAAAGACGTGCAAAGAAATTTACACCGAAAAAATATCTGAAAAACCAAGAGGAAAAATAATAGAAGGCGGGATTATTGTACACCTAATCTGTTACCTTATAGTTACAAGGATATTTCTGCCCTTTTTATTTTTTACTTTTGAGGTGATTTATTTGAGAAACACTTACATATATACAGAAACAAAGAAATTAATCAAGAAATATGGCACCAGGGATCCCTTTGAGATCATGGATCAGATGAACATTGTTGTCGGGGAAACTTCCAGATATAAGACACTGAAAGGATATTGTTTTATGAGCTGCAAGACGATCTATGTCATGATCAGCAGTTTCCTTTCAGAAGAAGAAAAGATGATCGTTGCCGCCCATGAATTAGGGCATATCATCCTGCATCGTTCCCAGCTGAAAATGGCTCCGATGCAAGATGATACACTCTACAATATGACGGATAATACAGAATACCAGGCCAATCTGTTTGCTGCCGATCTTCTGATTGATGATGAGGAGATCGAAGATATGGTTCAGAACGAAGACCTGGATTACTTCGGACTCTGCAGTTCTCTGAATGCAACTCCGGAACTCATGAGCTTTAAACTATACAGCCTGACAAAACGAGGCCAGGCTTATCATATGCCGATGGAGATTCAGAGTAATTTCCTGGCAAAATAATAAAGGATAAGCGCATTCTACAATAAGAAAACTATAGATTTATCTCACTGAAAGGAGGAACATTTATGTCAAGACATCATATTGAAAAAGTAACTTGTCCTTCCTGCCATCATGAGGGGGATTTTGAGCTCTGGGACAGTATTAATACTGCACTGGATCCTGAAATGAAAGAGAAGGTACTTAATAAATCTATTTTCCTTTATACTTGCCCGAGCTGTGGAGAGACCTTTCGTTTAAACTATCCTACACTCTATCACCAGATGGAAGATCTTATCATGATTTATCTGGTTTCTGAATCAGAAGTAGAAAAGACATATGAAATGTTTTATGGTGAAAATGCTTTGTTTGATTTTCGTACTGAAAAATATTTATCCCGAATCGTAACGTCACCAAATCAGCTCGTTGAAAAGATACAGATTTTTGATGCAGGTAAAGATGACAGGATAATGGAACTTGTTAAATTACTTGCGACAGATTCTCTTCTCGAAAATAATCCTGATGAAGAATTTGATGAACTGCGCTTTGCTGTCGACGATGACGGAACAAATATTCTTGTAATCATTAATAAGGGTGAGACCACTGGTGCAGTTGACATTGACGATATGTATGAATTTGCTTCTTCACACTGCACTGATTTCAAAGATCTCCGAGATGATGAGGATATTGTTATCAATCGGAAGTGGATTCTTAACAAACTTGCTGAAGCAGAAAACGAATAGTATATTTGGTGGCTACACCCCCAAGCCCCTGTAGAATAAATAACGCCAGTACTGGATATCAAAAATCCCGCACCGGCGTTATTTATTAAAATATTTTGTTTTTTAATCTTCAACACTCTCTACTGAAACTTCTTTTTTCTTCCTACTTTTACCAGAAATCATCTTGTGTCCTGTATAAATAGCCATAATCATGCAAAGCAAAGTACTTGCTGCAAAGTACTTATGGCCTTCTTTTGATCCCTTATAACCTGTATAAAAAGTTCCAAGCATTGTAATCAGTGCACTGATAGACCAATATTTATGTGCTTTCATTCAGATACCTCCTGCCGTTTTTCTTAATCATATACCTTTTAAAATATATATACAAACTGGTATTTTGAATCAATCGACAAGCAGCTCGGAGCTTCCACTATAAATTCATACCTTCAGCAAATAGGATATGGCAATGAAAATATATCCGGAGATTTCTCTTCCTACTGGATGCAGTCATCCTTAAAGATTTCACCAGTAGAACAAGTTGAACTTTTGAAAAATTTATATCGAAACAACTTCAACTTTACTCCTGCTAATATTCATGCCGTCAAAAATTCCATCCATCTTACCGCCTCTGAAAATGGAGAATTTATGGAAAAACCGGAACCGGACGAGTGAACGGGCAGGATATAAATGGCTGGTTTATAGGTTTTATAGAAAGCCAAAATAATACATACTTTTTCTCCACAAATATTCAAAGCGAACAACGTGCAACTGGTAGTAAAGCATCAGATGGTGCTTTATCTACTCGTATTGATTCGTCACATAAATATAAGCATCTTCCAACGTTGCAGGAATTGACATACACTCCAATTCTGGCTGTATTTCAGAAATCACTCTTAACTGCAATCCCCCCTCAACATACTGTTTTGATGTAATACGATACTTCTGTTCCACTTCTCTTGCTTTTCTCTCATCAGGTACTTTGCAAATCCAGATTTTCCCCTGTGCTTCTTCTGTCAAATTCTTCATAGAACCCGCATATAAGAAACTACCTTTGTGCATAATTGCAAGTTGGTTACAGGTAGCAGCCAAATCTTCCACCACATGAGTTGAAAACAAAACCGTTCTGTTTTCAGAAAAATCTACTAACAAATTGCGGATGCGAATACGTTCCTCTGGATCTAAACCGGTAGTCGGCTCATCCACAATCAAAAATTCCGGTTCATTTAAAAGCGCCTGCACTAATCCTACCCGTCGTTTCATCCCGCCTGACAACTGTTTCATTTTCTTTTTCCGGTGTTCTGCAAGACTGGTCTTTTTCAAATAATATTCTATTCGTTTCTTGCACTCCGCTTTTGGAACACCTGCCAAATCCCCCATATACTCTAAACACTCCTGAACTGTCAAATTCGGGTAAAGATCAATTTCCTGTGGCAGATACCCTATTTTTCTCTGGATTTTTTCATAGTTTCCTTCACTATATAAAATCCTGTCCAATGTGACCGTTCCACTTGTAGGTTTAAGTACAGTAGTTAAAACCCTCATCAAAGTTGTCTTTCCTGCTCCATTTTCTCCCAATAATCCAAAAATTCCATTCGGTATATTTAAATTCGCATGATTGATTGCTGTCACACCATTTTTAAATCTTACTGTTAAATCCTCAATATGAATACTCATAAACTTACCCTCTCTTTCTAACTATTTTCGGCAATACTACCAATAAAATCAATCCAATACCAATACACAAAGCTTTCCCTTGCAGCCATGTAACATCAGCAGTATTTTCTATATCTCTGAAAGCATAGGAAAACAGATTCCATGCCCCAAAAAGTTTATCTCCTCCCGTGGAATTTGTTGCTACCCATATCAGAAGACAGCTTCCAATCCCCATCCACATATTGCGAAAAAGCATAGACAATGTATTGACCAATATTCCCCAAAAGAAAATGGTTACTACAATCGCTAAAAAATAGGCAATAAACTGAAGTATTTCACTTTCTGTTGCCGGATGTGTGACCGGTTTTTGAAACACAAAAAACAATCCGTAACCTAAAACAGCAAGCAGTAATAAAAAAACTTCCTGTATCATTATTCGCTGCATGATGGAGCAAATTCTCTTTCTTATTGGATACAGCCTATGGATTTCTGATCTCTTGCTTGTAATTTCCTGCACATAAGTGTCCGCACAAAAAACAGCAGTCAATATAGCAAAAGGTGCCTCAATGGAAAGTCCTATTTCATTTGTGAATACAACCCCACGTATCAAGCTTAAAATCACAACAAAAGATACTGCATAAGCAATCTTATAAAACGGCAGAACAATCTTCATTTCCTTCTTCATTTACATCCGCCTCCTCTTCCAAATCTGTATTGAAATCAGAATAATCACTACAGATGCTAAAATAAGTAGACTCTGATTTAAAAATGCCATTGGTGGCGGTGTCGTATCGAAAAGCTGATCAGGGAATCGAACCATAATCGCAAAAGGTCTTCCCCAATATCCATAAACTCCTTCCGCATTTCTTCCGCCCATATTGGAATATACCATGTAAAGAATCAGAAGCGGCACTCCCGGAAGTGGATTTTTAAATAGGAGTGAAATCAATGTATATACACTTACAATCATCAGCATATTGGGAAGTATATAAAGTACAGTAGAAACTATAAAATCCCAGAACCGCACTTCAAACCCACTGTCTTTTGTATAAATAACACACAATGCCCAAAATAATAGATTTATAATAGTCAGAGCAATCAAACAAATTGCAAATCCTGCGCTTACTTTTCCCAATACATACTTTCCGGCAGTGATCGGTTTCGTGTGAAGCAATTCATAAGTATGCTTTTTCGTATCTTGTAAAAACAGAACCGCTAACATAATTGTTGCAAAAAAACACATAAACAACCCTGCAAAATCAGCAAATTTTCTTGAGTAATAAAAAGAAAACGTCTTATTTTTCATTTTTTCGTTCAGATATGCGTTGATTTCTTCTGATGTTCCTTTGTAATAGGCACTATCTTCGTACATATATCTTGCACTATACCAATCATATTTTTCCTCCAGATATACGAATGCTTCTTCTAACTCCATATCAACAAGTTCGCTCATTACGGATTGTGCCTCTAAATCAGACATTTCTAATTCATCAATTAGTGCTTGTTTTATCTGTCCACTCCATATTTCTCGATGTTTTTCAGGATTCGCAGGAATATATCCTTCATAAACATCTCCTAAGCGAACTGTATCAGGATAATCATTGACAATTTTCTCTCCTTGCCCTAAATAGTGTGTCATTAAATATGGACTTGTCGTATTAAACACACCATAAATCACAAGCAGAATACCTACCCAAAATAACGGTCGCTTTAGATAATTCTTAATCTCTCTTTTAAAAATAGCAATCATACGTTTGTCTCCTTTCCTTGTTATAGACATCATAAAATATAAATCACAACAAAAAGACAACAGTATAAAAAAATCGGACTGCTTATGCAATCCGATGAAATACTGCTGTTATTACAGCTCCACTCTGTTTTTCGTTTTCTATAAGTAACTGTCCGCCATGCTTTTCACAATACAATCTGCTGATATACATACCCATTCCTGAATGTTTCAAACTATCTTTCACATTTTGCTGATAAAAAAGCTCTGTTGCCTTTTGTTTGTCTACTGTAAATCCCACTCCATCATCCTTTACTCTGATTTGTAATTCAGAATAAGTAAGGAGAACTTCCATTTCCACTTTTGTTTTGGCATAACGAAAGGCATTTGACAAAAGATTTTCTATAACCTCTAAAATCACTTCCTTATCTCCCGAAAATTTTTCTGCTGTTTCCGAACATTCTAAATCGTATTGCTTTCCAAATTTTTTCTCAAACACATTCATCTCTGCACGTATGTCTGTTTCTAACTGCTTACTTGTAATTTTTTCTGCCACCAACTCCCTTGCATCTAAACTGCTCATCTTTCGCATTGTTTCCACAAATATATCCATACGTTCAATCTGTTTTTTGCTTTCATTTACCATATCTAGGGCTTGCTCCATATTTATCTCTTTCTTAGGGAGATATTCTGAAAGCATTTCCTGATACCCCTCCAGCACAGATAGTGGAGAACGTATATCATGTGCAATCGCTGTTCGCAAAGCCTTTTCTTCCTCAATCATTTTCCATAATTGATGGTTATTTTCTGCAAGCTGCTCCTTCATCCGTTCAAATTCTCTGCACAATCTTCCCATTTCATCTTTATTTTCATAGGTAATATGAAAATCCAAATTATTTCGACCAACTTGTTGTGATGCCAGTTCTAATTCTTCAATGGGATTTTTCAATTTATGCTTATAAAAAAGAAACACTGCTATGATATTGCCTACCACAGACACGATAAGTACTGTAAACGTCTGAAGGAAATCGCATATCTCTGATACATGATAATCAAATTTTTTCATTTCATAAGAATTCGGTCTCGGAACATCTGTCAAATACTTTCTACCTTCACCTTCTGCCATTTCAAAATACTTTTCTTGATCTACATATTTCCACCAAATGTCATCTTGTATAGTGGCTGCCATTCGCATAATCAATGCTGAAAGATAAAAACTAACTATCAAACTAACAATCATATACAAAACTATAGTTTTTCTCAACGAAAGATTTCTTATTTTGTCCATTTATATCCCATCCCCCATATCGTTTCAATATATTCATGCTCCGTATATTGATTGATTTTTTTACGAATTCTACGAATTAACTCTGTCACCACTCGGCTATCTCCTTCTGCATCGTATCCACTAATCTTTTCATAAATACGTTCCTTATCAAACACCATTTCAGGGTTCATGGATAAAAGTTCTATAATCTCATATTCTAATTTAGTAAGCCCTAAAGCATTTCCTTTAATATGTACGCATTTACTGGCATAGTCAATTACTAATTCCCCATAAAACCGTTGTTCTGTTTTTCTATGTAAACGTTCCTCACGTTTCAAATGGGCAATAATTCTGGCATCTAATTCTTTCAAACTGAATGGTTTTAAAACATAATCATCGCCACCAGACAACAATCCCATTACTCGATCCTGTTCTTCTACTTTTGCAGTCAAAAAAATAATCGGACAGGAAACCATATCTCTGATTCTTCTGCACACTTCAATTCCGTCCATTCCCGGCATATTTACATCCAATAAAATAATATCGGGATTTACACTTATCTTTTCCATTGCTTCTATGCCATTTTCTACAATAATCACTGTATAATTCTTCAATGTAAAGTATTGATTCAACATTTTTAGCAATTCTCTATCATCATCAACCATTAAAATTTTATAGTTCATAAATTCCACCTCTGGCTATAATGCTATCTTTTCTTTATAGTATATCTTATAAAAAACAACAAATAAACAACAATTCCTAAAAGGCAACAGCCTTTCTAAACTGCCGCCTTTTCTCCTTCATTTTATTTCCATTATTGATAAACCATCTCTGTATCCACAATCTCCCTTGCACACGATTACATATTGTTCATTCTCGCTACCCATTCCATCTGATTTTCTGCCTTTAACTGTTCCGTGATCCCCTGTGCCTGTTTCATCTGCTCTACAATTCTTTCAAACCTTAAATACTTATAGTCGTCTGTATCCAAACAAACAAGCCGAAGTCGCACAACAACTTGAAAATCTTATCAACGGAACAACAGTCCCAGATACTATTATAAAAAAGGAAAAAGAGCTCCTTCGAGCTCTTTTGATTCAGTTCTGTAAACTTGAAGTTGTCAGTTTAGAAAACCGGAAGTCAATCAAATAAAGCTTCCCATTTTTCTGATTGCATTGCATTAAAACACATCGCAATTTGTTCTTTATTATTCTTTTCTTCTGCAAGTTCTGGAAGCTCATCAATTCCAAAATAATCAAAACCTGTTGTTTCAATATTCGTTTTAAATTGACCGCCCGTCACTTCACATTGCATAAAAATCTTACATACTTTATACGCATATATTGGAAGATTATGTTTCTCCCTATCTTGAACAGCAATCACACGTTTTACAGTAACATCAAGTCCTGATTCCTCTTTGACCTCCTTTATTGTATTCTCCTCTACGGAAATATCGACATCACACCAACCTCCCGGTAATGACCAAGTACCATTTGCTTCATGAACCAATAATATTTTCCCGTCTTTAAAAATCGCAGCCCTTGTATCTATTTTAGGAGTCTGATATCCTACATCACTGCAAAATAAATTTTGAACTTTTTCTGTAGATATTTCAGTTTTATAGCTTATCATTTCAGCAGAAATTTCTCGGATTCTTTCATATCGTTCTATATCAAATTTGTCCTTTCCATAAAACAAACCACCCTGAGCAATAGCTTGTAATTCTACTGCCCATTTTAGCCATTGTTCGTTTTTATTCATAGATTATCGCTCCTTTAAATTCCGAGTTGTTAAACTCTTTCTAACCTCCATCTTCTTGCCCTTCGGACAAGAAGCATCCCTCGCTCTAAGAGCTCGGTCAATTCCGATTTGCACTTCAAATCGTTTTCTTTATTCTATCATAGCATCCATTATTCCGCCATCAGTCTTTCGAACCAGGTATCCATGACAATGATAAACTGGCCTGCTCCTGGCAATTCTTGTAGCATTTCGTCAAGAGTTTTCTGTTTCACATATTTCTGCACATACACCCAACAGGCAATGCTACTGGCTTCTGATACAATGTCAGCTATGGTTTTGCGCATAAGCTCTTCAAATTCAGTAATTTCTTCTTTTGGGACAACATCATACAGTGTTGGTGCCTGATGACTTAATTTTACGCCATTTTCATTTGCATCTTTAAGCAGATTCTTAACTTTTTCTCTTGAAT
>NZ_FMUW01000068.1:0-1907 GCF_900101315.1 Blautia sp. SF-50 | reverse complement strand
AATCGAGTAGGAGGGAGTGATTAGCTCCCGTCCTCTCACACCACCGTGCGTACCGTTCGGTACACGGCGGTTTCAATAGTTGATGTGCACAGACTGATAGGCTGTGGCTAAATCATAAAAGCCACCGTTTATCAGTCTTTCTTTTGTCATGGCTTTCTTAACTGTTGTCAAATTCGCACAATACCAGTGTCCTCTTCGGCAGTTTGCCGCCATGTTCGCATAGTATTCGTGTACTCCCATCTTTATCAGATTTCTTTTCTTTGTTCTTGGAAGTTTCCACTGTTTCCATATACACATGCGTATTCTATGATAGAGCCATCCGTTGATATCTTCAATATTGTTCTTCATGCTTGCTATTCCGTAATAGTTCAGCCATCCTCTTGCATATATCTTGATTTTCTCAAGGCTTGGTTTGATTGACTGTACAGACTTACGGGAAGATAACTCTTTCAGTCTCGACTTAAACTTCTTCCATGACTTTGGATGAACGCGAACGTAGATACCGTTTCCATTCCTTCCCAATGCAAAGCCAAGAAACTTAAAATTTCGGATTGCAAACACGCTGACAGTACGGCTTTTCTCTCTGTTGACTGTGAGTTTCAGCTTCTCTTCAAGATATTTCGTACTGCTTTCCAGAAGTCTCTCCGATGCCCGTTTGCTCTTCGCAAGGAGCACAATGTCATCTGCATATCGGATACATGGGACTCCTCTCTTTACAAACTCCTGGTCAAACTCATTGAGGTAGATGTTCGCCAGTAGTGGGGATAGGTTTCCTCCTTGTGGCGAACCTTCCTCTGTTTCCATCACCACTCCATTCTCCATTACCCCGCTTTTCAGATAACGCTTAATCAACTGTACCACCCGTTCGTCCTTTACAGTCTTGCGTAGTAAGTTAATAAGGATTTCATGGTTAAGTGTATCAAAGTATTTCGATAAATCTAAGGATACTGCATAAGTGTATCCTTTTTCTGCATACTCCTTCACTTTAAGTATTGCGTCTTTGGTGCTTCTGCCCGGACGATAGCCAAAGCTACCATCTGCAAACAGCGGTTCATAGATTGGCACTAACTGTTGCATTATTGCCTGTTGGATGGTACGGTCTATCACCGTTGGTATGCCAAGCTTTCGCACACCACCGTCTGGTTTTGGAATTTCAACCCGCCTTACTGGAGATGGAGTATATTTTCCCCTGAGTATCCGGTTTTTCAGTTCCTGTTGATGTTCCTTTAGATATGGCAGGGTTTCTTCGATACTCATTCCATCAATACCTGCCGCTCCTTTGTTCGCCTTCACTCTTTTATACGCTCTGTTTAGATTATCTTTGTACAGTATCGCTTCCAAGAGTTTCGGCTGTGCACTGTCTCTTTCTTTCCATATCCGATTGAATGACCTTGACGCTTTCGCATACCCTTCATGTTCCGCACTATCTCTTTGCGAACAGCCACTGTTTGTGTTTTCTGTCATAATCAGTCATTCCTCCTTTCCCTGTTATATTCAAGACTCCTACTGATTCGGTCCTTCACCTTTCGGCTACTATGACCTCTGCTGACTTCTGTGTGCTCAGCATTGCTTTATGCAATGGTTACCTCTTTCAAGGCATACCTCACAGACCTCCCCGGGTACCACACGTTTCTTCCTCTCCATCCATCTGCCTCATTTATCATACTTGATTCCGTGTAGTTATTGGGCTTCAACTTGTATAGCAGCCTTACCCTCATGCATGACCTTATATGAGATTTCTGTTCGTCAGACCAGAGATTTGCCCGTGGTTAGTCTGTTCCCACATCCGGCTTCCTTCAGATTCCACCTCACGGTGGACACCCTTGCCTTCGGCTATATCCTTCCCACTACCGGGCGGATTCGGGACTTTAACCCGTTAGAAACGTGCACCGCCGGGCGCACTATAA
>NZ_FMUW01000010.1:0-105356 GCF_900101315.1 Blautia sp. SF-50 | reverse complement strand
AGAATTGATTCAAAGAGTTTGATTAACGATCAACAAGCATGTATGTAGTTTTTAAGGTACAAACCTTAATTAAATATTTAAGTAATCCTCCTTAGCTCAGTCGGTAGAGCATGCGGCTGTTAACCGCAGTGTCGTTGGTTCGAGTCCAACAGGGGGAGTTTTTTTATGCCTGTAAACAAGGAATTGTTTACAGGCACTTTTTATATGTTTGTATAAATATCCGTTATATATATCGTAATATTTAACCGAATCAAGTAATCCTCTATAGAATGTTTTCTGATAACAGACTGGAAACTATTTCGAAATCATGCTAGAATGAAATTGGTTTGGTTAAGAAAGAATAATTTATGAGAAAGAAGCAAAAAAATGGAATTATTTGATATCATAGATGAAAACGGAAATCCCACTGGAAAGATCGTAGAACGGAGTATTGCTCACGCAGAAGGAATCCCTCATCGTACTGCTCATATCTGGATCATCCGTCGGAGGAATGAAAAAACAGAGATCCTTCTTCAGAAAAGATCCAGAAACAAGGACTCCTTTCCTGGAAAATTTGATACTTCATCTGCAGGTCACATACAGGCGGGAGATGAACCAATGGAATCGGCATTACGGGAACTGGAAGAAGAACTGGGAATCCATGCAGAATCAGCTGATCTGCAGTTTGCAGGAAAATTCCCCATATCTTTTGCCAGAGAATTTCATAGAAAAATATTCCGGGATGAAGAAATCGCTTTTGTTTATATTTACGATCACCCGGTAGAGATCGATCATCTTACACTTCAAAAGGAAGAAGTAGAAGAGGTACAGTGGTTTGATCTGGAAGAAACGTATCAGCAATGTAGTCAGCACAGAGATAAATTCTGTGTTCCGCTGGGAGGTCTGCAGCTTGTACGTCAATTTATAAAAAGTAACGGCAATACAATAAAGGAGTGAAAGATCATGAGAAAAGATTTCGGAGCAAAGCCTTACACTTATCCACAGCCGGTATTAATGATCGCTACATATGGTGAAGATGGAAAACCGGATGTTATGAATGCAGCCTGGGGAGGAATCAGCGATGATAAGGAAATTTCCATCTGTGTCAGTGAAAATCATAAAACAACTGAAAACATCCTGAAAAAAGGCGCTTTTACAGTAAGTATGGCAGATGTGGAGCATATGACAGCCTGCGACTATGTAGGAATTGTTTCCGGAAACAAAGAGCCGGATAAATTTGTAAAAGCCGGATTTACAGCAGAAAAATCTGAAAAAGTAGATGCACCTATTATCAAAGAGCTTCCAATCTGTATAGAATGTAAGCTGAAAAGCTATGACAAAGACACCTGCCGGCTGATCGGTGAGATCGTAAATGTCAGCGTGGATGAGAGCGTTCTGGATGAAAATGGAAACGTAGATGTTGCAAAAGCAGCACCGATCACTTTTGATCCGTTCAACAATGCATATATCCGTCTTGGCGAAAAAGTCGGCGATGCTTTTAAAGCCGGAACGGTACTGAAATAAATAATATCTACTGAAATACAGAAAGTCTCTTTCACAGGTACAGATAAAAAATTATCTTCTGGAAGAGACTTTCTATTTGTTATAAATATTCTTTAATTCAGAACTCCCAATTCTTTAAAGGCCTGAAAAATCCCGTCCTGATCATTACTCTTTGTTACAAAAGAGAAATGTTTTTGCAGCTCAGAAGGTGCATTTCCCATCAAAACTCCACATCCTACTGCCTCCAGCATTTCCAGATCATTATAATTATCTCCGAATGCAATAGTACTGGTAAGAGGGATTTTTCGAAGCTCACAAAGATATTTTACAGCTTCCGCTTTGTTTATGCCGCCAGCCATGATCTCCAGAAGAGAATCGGAAGATCTTGCAATAGATAATTCCGGAAAATATTTGCGAAGAAGTGTTTCTGACGGTGACATATATTCAGAATCGCACATACACAGGATTTTATCTACCATAAGCGTATCTGAGAGAGACTGAAGGGATCCCTCTATAGAGGTAGTTTCCACAACCGTTTCTTCATGGATCACATGAGGGTCTGTCCGGTCTTTTACGATCCAGTCTTCTGAGGTAAAAACATTCCAGGTCACGTGAGGACATTTTTTTTCGATCACATCAATGATTTTGGAAGCGTCGGAAATGCTTATTCCTTTTTCGTAAAGGATATTTTGATCTTCATCCAGGATTAGTGCACCACTGAATGCAATGGTACAACAATGGAAATCATTTTTTTTAATAATAGGACGGATGCCGGAAGGGCTTCGTGCTGAAGAAATAGTAAACAGAACGCCCTGATCTGTCAAAGTATGAATGGCGGAACTGGTCAGCGGAGATACCACATGTTCTGAGGTTAGTAAAGTGCCGTCAATATCGCTGAAAACAGCCTGTGGCTTAAATGAAGATAATGGTTTCATATTCGAGATCCTTTCTGCAAAAGATGAGTATAGGTGTTTCTGTATATAAAATAGCACATAAATAACAAAATAAAAATATATCCAGATTTCATTATGACAAAGCTTTTTTTGGAGCCAGTGCAGTAGATGCCTCTTTTGGAGCATCGGCCACTAGAGAGATCGAAGCAGCTGTGAAACGCTGCGTGTATGCCAATGCAGAGGAAAGCTATCTTCTGGCGGACCATACCAAGTTTGGCAAAAAAAATCTCATAAAATATAATGATGTCAGTGAGTACCAGTTGATCTTTACCGATGAAGAATTGGAAACGGAGCAGAAAAATAAAGTGATCCGACAGGGTGGAAGATTTTGTGAATAGCAAAAATACAGAAATCTGTTGACAGAAGATAAATCTGCAGATTATATATAAATATAACAGATTCACGAAAAAACCTCGGATTATTCAGAAAATTCATGCTTGTAGGTGAATATAGGATATGATAACATAAAAAATATCATTTTTGTAAAAACGCAAAAAAGGAGGTGCTGACATGCGCTCAATGAGAAAAAATGCATACAGGAGAGCTATATCTTCCTAATGATGATGAGATCATCCAGGATCAGATCAAAAAGCTGGATCGACTTTATGATTTCAATATGACACGTCCCACACAGTTGGATAAAAGAAATGCTGAAAGAGATACTACACTATGATATAAGAGTGGAAGGAATGTCCGGCTTTTGAAAAATCAAAAAGAAGCAGGTTGATAGGAACAGGAAAGGATGAGGACCTGTCTGATGCTGAAAGAAAAGAGGATAAATTATGGGAATGAATGAAACACCGTCAGCAGACCGTGTACATATCGGTTTTTTTGGCAGAAGAAATGCAGGAAAATCCAGTATCGTAAATAAGGTGACAGGCCAGGAGCTGGCTGTGGTATCCGATGTAAAGGGAACTACTACAGATCCGGTAAGTAAGGCCATGGAACTACTTCCTATGGGCCCGGTGGTGATCATAGATACACCAGGTATTGATGATGAAGGACATCTTGGAGAACTTCGCGTCCGCAAGGCGAAACAGGTGTTGAACAGAGTGGATGTAGCAGTTCTTGTAGTAGATGCCACTGTGGGAAAAACCAGTGTGGATAAAGAATTGATCCATATTTTTAAAGAGAAGGAGATTCCATATCTGGTTGTTTATAACAAGGCAGATCTGCTGAAAACAAAAGATGGGAACCGGCTTTCTTCAGATAATAACTTAAACCGGAATACCCATGCGGGTGCGGTCAAAGAGAGCAGTGTCAGCCAGAAACAGGATCATGAAAACCAGAACACAGAGCAATCTATTTATGCCAGCGCCGCCACCGGTCAGAATATCTACGAATTGAAAGAAAAGATCGCTTCTCTGGCAGTAACGGATGAACTGAAATTGCGTCTGGTAGGGGATCTCCTTGAACCATCAGATTTTGCGATTCTTGTAGTTCCCATAGATAAAGCTGCACCAAAAGGGCGTCTGATCCTTCCGCAGCAGCAGACGATCCGTGATGTGCTGGAAGCCGGAGCAGCAGCCATCGTGATTAAAGAGGATGAGCTTTCCAATACACTGGAAATCCTGGGGAAAAAACCAAAGCTTGTGATCACAGACAGCCAGGTCTTTGCCAGAGTCAGTGAAGAAACTCCAGAAGACATCTGGCTTACTTCATTCTCTATTCTGTTTGCCAGATTTAAAGGAAATCTAAAGACAGCGGCAGCTGGGGCAGCAGCACTGGACCGGCTGAAAGACGGTGACAAGATCCTGATCTCAGAGGGATGTACCCACCACAGGCAGTGTGATGATATCGGAACAGTCAAGCTTCCACGCTGGATCCGTAATTATACGGGGAAAGAGTTGGAATTTGAGTATTCCTCCGGAAGAGATTTCCCGGAGGATGTGACGAAGTACAGTCTGATCGTGCATTGTGGCGGATGTATGCTTAATGAGAGAGAAATGCGTTACCGTCAGAAATGTGCATTGGATCAGGAGATTCCTATCACCAATTATGGAATTGCCATTGCCTACATGCAGGGAATCCTGAAACGTTGTGTGGAAATGTTCCCGGATGTGAGGAAAGAACTGGATCAGTAATTTTTTTCAGGTGTTTACATTTTTTCCGAAAAATGATATAGTAGCGATTGTTCATTTTATAAATTTGCAAAAGGTGACGATAAGGAGTTGCAGATACAATGATCGATCAGACACTTTCACAGGCCCTACAGAAAGAAATTCCAATACTTACAGCTCAGATCCGAAGTCTCTATGCAGAATTCGATAAAAAATTTCATCTTAACGGAGCAAGGATCCCTATAACTTTTGGCATGGAGCCGGATCTGCTGGGATCTTATACAAGAGGCAGCTGCCACGAAAAAGAGCATTTCCATTTTTCTCTGCTGTTTATCGGCTATGCGGTAAAAAATCCTCTGAAAAAAGAAGACCGACTGGATCTTTACAAACATGAATATGCTCACTATATGCAGTATAATTTTCACATTCCCTCAGAGTATCAGTGGCAGCACGGAACCCACGGAAGTGCCTGGAAATACTGCTGTTCCTTGACTGGTGCGGCACCAACGCCATATTATAAGGCAGGGGAAGCTCTAATGAAACACAACTATGAGAAAAAACTCCGAAGCCCGATCCATGACCGTACTGTAACGGTGCGGGATACTTACAGAAGAGAGCAGCAGCACAGGAGTACTCAGAACAGTATTGTACGCTATGAGATCGGAGAGGATGTCAGTCATCCGAAATTTGGAACCGGAAATATTGAGCATGTAGAGCAGCTTCCGGGTTCTGTAAGGCTTCACATCCGTTTTGGAGAAGAACTGAAAGTGATCGATCAGAAATGGCTTCTTCGGACAAAATATAAAAAGATCTGAATATAGTTTTATAAAAATAGACATCATCCTGGATATCAAAATTGATATCATATGGAGATGTTTATTTTTTTATATCGTTGAAACAGTAAAAAAAATTCTCCGGTACAGAAAATCTGTGTTCCGGAGAACTTTAAGTCAGGCGGATATTTGCGATCCGCATTTAGCCAGTTGCCTGATTCGGTTAAAATCAGCTTATATTATTCAGAAACCTTCACAAACTGGCTGTTATAAAGATTCTGATAGAATCCGCCTTTTGCCATAAGCTCTTCATGGCTTCCCTGTTCGATGATGCTTCCGTCTTTCATGACAAGAATCTCATCTGCATTGCGGATGGTAGAAAGACGGTGTGCAACGATAAAGCTTGTTCGTCCCTGCATCATCCGGTCAAAGGCCTCCTGGATCAGCATTTCTGTTCGGGTATCAATACTGGAGGTTGCCTCGTCAAGGATCAGCATCGGCGGCAGACACAGCATGACACGGGTGATGCAGAGAAGCTGCTTTTGTCCCTGGCTTAAGCTGTCTTCATAAAGAATGGTATCCAGGCCATTTGGAAGACGGCGGATAAATTCCCAGCTGTGGGACATTTTAGCTGCCTGGATCACTTCCTCATCGGATGCATCTGGCTTTCCGATACAGATGTTGTCACGGACAGTTCCATGCTTGATCCAGGTATCCTGGAGAACCATGCCATAGCTTTCGCGGAGGGCATGTCTGGAAATATCGGTGATGGGGGTTCCGTCTACGGAAATACTTCCACCGGTGACGTCATAGAACCGCATCAGCAGGTTGATAAAAGTTGTCTTGCCACAACCGGTAGGGCCTACGATGGCAATACGTCTGCCTGGTTCTGTATGAAGATTAAAGTTTTTAATGAGAGGTTTGTCCGCTTCGTAGCGGAAGGAAACATTCCGGATATCCACTGCACCTTTTACATCGACAAGAGTTCCGGATGGATCCGGGCTTTCCGGCTCTTCCTCCAGAAGATCAAAGA
The DNA here is from genome assembly GCF_900101315.1 of Blautia sp. SF-50. Classification (NCBI taxonomy): domain Bacteria; kingdom Bacillati; phylum Bacillota; class Clostridia; order Lachnospirales; family Lachnospiraceae; genus Blautia; species Blautia sp. SF-50. Next base: position 99,055 of record NZ_FMUW01000010.1, on the reverse strand, counting down.
TCCTGGTAGCGCAGGCCAGAGCGTTCTGAAGCTCTGTGATCACGGAGCTGATATCGTTGAAGGGCTTCATATACTGGTTTGCATAAGCCAGCAGTACGGAAAGTCCACCGACAGTCAGATGACCGCCCGGGATCAGAAAGGCACCTGCAAGAGCTACACCTGCGTAAATGATGTTGTTGACACATCGTGTGGACGGGTTGGTGAGGCTGCTGTAAAAAACAGCCTTCTGGCTAGCATCACGGAGTTCTTCATTGATCGCAGCAAAACGTTCGGAAGAACGATTTTCGTAACCAAAGGCCTGAACCACTTTTTGATTTCCGATCATTTCCTCGATCAGTGCAGTCTGACGTCCACGGGCATCACTCTGCGCACGGAACATCTGGAAGGAATGGGAGGAGATGAATTTCGCCACAAAAAAGCTTACAGGTGTCAGGACAATGATCATCAGAGTGATCCACACATTTTTGGAGAACATGAAGAGCAGGGTTCCGATGATGGTGATGACACCGGAAAACAGCTGTGTAAATCCAAGGAGCATACCATCGGAAAGAATATCCGTATCTGCGATGACACGGCTGATGATATCACCGGTGCTGTGTCCGTCCAGGTAGGACAGAGGAAGCTTCTGAATATGGCGGATGGATCTTGCACGGATATCCTGTACTGTGCGGTAGGTCATACGGTTGTTGATGACACTCATGATCCAGGTGGCAATGCCGGAAAATACGATCATGACAAGAATACGGGAAAGATAGAATCCCATTCTTGTAAAATCAACTTCGTGGGCAGCAACGACCTCATCAATGGCATAACCAAAAAGTACGGGGACATACAGCTGCAAAATTACAGTGACTGCTGCCAGGATCACACTTAATACGAGAAGAAAACGGTATTTTCCAATGAAACGTAGTACCTTGAAAAAGGTTGCCATGCTGTTTTTGCTTTTGGCGGTTGTATCTGTTTTACTCATGCCAGGACCTCCTTTCCAGTCGCTTTTTCATATTTGGTACGCTCTTCCGGGAACTGTGAGAAAAAGATCTCACGGTAGGTTTCACAGGTAGAGATCAGCTCCTGATGGGTTCCTTTTCCGGAAAGCTGACCGTCATCCAGTACCAGGATCAGATCGGCCTGGCGGATGCTGGCGGCTCTCTGGGATACCAGGAAGGTGGTTGTTTTTCCACCAAGCTGGTGAAGGGATTTCCGAAGTGCCGCATCTGTGGCAAAGTCAAGAGCACTGGCACTGTCATCCAGGATCAGGATCTCTGGTTTTTTCACAAGGGCGCGGGCAATGGTAAGTCTCTGACGCTGGCCACCGGAAAGATTCCGGCCGTTCTGTTCCAGACGGAAATCCAGCTGACCGTCCTTTTTCTCTACGATTTCACGAGCCTGAGCGGTGGTAAGTGCTTCCCACATTTCTTCGTCCGTGGCATCTTCACGTCCCCAGCTTAAGTTATCGCGGATGGTTCCCTGGAAAAGTGCTGCTTTTTGAGGAACTACGCCGATTTTTTCCCTGAGTTCCTGCCTGGAATAGGTCTGTACATTCTGACCGTCGAGGGTAATGACTCCGGAGGTTGCGTCGTAGAAACGGGCGATCAGATCCACAAGAGTGGATTTACCGCTTCCGGTACCGCCGATGATTCCGATCGTAGAGCCTTTTTTTGCGGAAAAAGTGATATCAGAAAGGCTAGGTGCGCCGGTTCCTGCATAGGAGAAACTCACATGGTCAAAAGCGACTGCATAGTCACTGCTTTCCACAGTCGGTAAGGAAGCTTTGTCCGGGTAAGTCATGGTGGAATCGACTTTCAGGATTCCGGCAACGCGATCCGCACAGGCCATGGATTTGTTCAGGGTGATGATCAGGGACGCAAGCTTGATCAGTTCTACGATCATCTGTGCCATATAGTTGTAAAGAGCAACTATTTCACCCTGCTGCATGTTTCCGAGGTTTACCTGTACACCTGCAGTCTGGATCAGGATTACTGTTGCGATATTGATCAGTACATAAGTTGCAGGATTTAAAAGTGCAGAGATTTTTCCGACAAATTCGTTCAGTCTGGTAAGTGCAAGATTGCTTTCGTCAAACTCCGCAACGGCATCAGCTTCACGGCAAAATGCACGGATCACACGGACACCGGTCAGGTTTTCTCTGGTAAGACGGGTGACGGAATCCAGACGTCCCTGTACTTTTTTGAAAAGCGGGATACTTAAAAACATGATCACAAAGACAACCAGGAACAGTACCGGAATGGCAACTGCGAAGATCAGTGCACAGCGTACATTGATGGTAAAAGCCATTACCATAGAGCCTAGAACAATAAACGGGCTTCGAAGAAGAAGACGGAGTCCCATGTTTACTCCGTTCTGTACCTGATTGACATCGTCTGTAAGACGGGTGATCAGCGTGTCAGTGCCAAGGGTGTCCAGCTCCGTATAGGAAAGCTTCTGGATATGGTCAAATACAGCCTGACGCACTTCTGTGGCAAAGCCTACGCTGGCTTTTGCAGCAAAAAACTGTGCAGTAATGCTGACTGCAAGTCCTGCAGCAGCCATCAGTATCAGGATAAAAAACTTCTGAACGATATAGCCGTGGTCATTATTTGCAATTCCCACATCGATGATCTGGGCGATGACGACAGGCACCAGCAGATCAAATACAACTTCCAGAAACTTGAAAAAAGGAGCCAGAACGCTTTCTTTTTTGTAGTTTTGAAGATATTTTGCAAGTGTTCGCATTTCTTTTTCTTCCTCCGTTTCCTTATTTTTCTATAATAAACCTCTGTTATTATACTCCTATGGAGATAATACGTATAATATTGTTTTTAATGTATGATAATATAATTTTGCTATTGCCTGGGACGGAAATCTGTGGGATGATAGAAGTATGGTTTTTCGGATAATTGTGTGGGAAAGATATTCATAGTATTTACAAAGTATTGCAGATATAGTATTTCTTAACCGAATTAAGAAAGTACTCTGTGGGACAGCGAAAAGCAATAAGCGGTAGATGGGTTTTGCCTGTGTTATATATCAGATAAAGAAAGAAGGATTTATATATGGAAATCAGACAGCTGGAATATTTTCATGAGATCGCAGCAACAGGAAGCATCAATGAAGCCGCAAGGAGACTGAACATGTCCCAGCCGCCGCTGAGCTATCAGATCAAGCAGCTGGAAGCAGAGCTGAAGGTGAAGCTTTTTGAGCGGACCAGGGCAGGCGTGACACTGACAGAAGCAGGAAAGCTTCTTTATGACAGGACAGAGAACATTTTGAGCTACGTTCGTTCCACAGAACTGGAAGTATCCAAAGCAGGGAAAAAACAGGTTTTACGTATCGGGATCACGCCAACCACAGTGACCACCATTATGCCTTATATTTCCAGATTTTCCAGGGAAAATTGTGATGTAAACTTTGAGGTAAGGGATGCGATCACCTTTACACTTCTGAATTATCTGATGGATGGGATCATTGATGTTTCGGTAGTGCGTACACCTATCAAGCTGGAAGGTTTAAATTATCTGGAACTGGATGAGGAACCCATGATCGCGGTCCTTCCTCCGGAGATCCCGGAAAATGAGACAAAAAAAGAGGGCATCAGCCTTAAAGAACTGACTGAATGCCCTCTCATTATTTACCGGCGGTACGAAGAATTTCTGATGAAAGCCTTTGGAGAAAAAAATCTCCAGCCAGATATTTTCTGTGTCTGCGATGATCCCAGAGACGCCATGCTCTGGGTGCAGGAAGGTCTTGCAACCGCCGTTTTTCCAAGATCCATGGAAGATCTCTGTACAGATCTTCCAATCCGCATCATTGAAGAAGAGAAGCTGAAGACCAGGATCCTTCTTGCCTGGAAAAAGGATCGCAGGCCTTCTGCCGTGATGCAGGATTTTATCAATATCTGTGAGAAATATGCAGGAAACCCTGCAATCTGATCATGGACCTGGAAAGGGGATGTATGCAGAAATCAGTCTTTGAGATGCTCTTCCTTCCAGTGCTTCCATTTCTGAACAGCTTCCGGATTCTGCTTTTCCAGCCGTTCTTCCAGCTTTTTCCGGCGCTGTTCCAGCCGTTCTAGGACTTCCGGATGCTCGGCAAGGATTTTTTCTTTCAGCTTGCCACGGCGCTTTTCTAGAAGATGAAGGATCAGTTTCCGGTCGGAAGTTAATTCCTCAGGCAGCTCATCCATATGTAATTCAATTCTTCGAAGCAGTTCATCCTCATCCAGAACACCTAGCCCATGCCAGTTATCCAGAAGCTCTTCCAGACCTTCTTCGGAGAGACGTTGGATATCCGGGATCTGATGCAGCTGTTCAATAATGTGATGGACAGATTCTTCGATCTCTTTTACTGCATCATCACCAAAAGCCCAGGCGAACTCTTCCAGGGTATTTTCTTCCTCTGCCGGAAGAAAAGCGATACTGCGGCGCAGAAGCTTTGTCTCGTCTTCCTTTGGAACATCCAGTTCATAAGGGGCTTCGATCCCTGCGTCATGCAGAGCAGCAAGAATGGTACGGCGGACCATACCGTCCTTGATCATATGACCGATGCCGAACTGACGCAGCTGGTCATTGATCTGAGTGGAATGCTCTGTGAGGTAAAAACGGATCCCACGTTTTTTCAGGCTTGCGGAGATGGCATCCAGACGGTCTGCTGCTGTGACATCAATGCTGTTGATAGCACTGGCATCTACGATCACTACCCTGGTGTCTTTTCGGATGCTGTTCTCAATATCTTCCTGAAAAATCTTTATATTTGCAAAAAACAGGTTTTCACTGAAACGGTAGATCACAACGCCCTTAATAGGGTAGGCGAAACGGTTTTTGGACAGATCAAAATAAGCATCTCTTCCAGGGATCATACCACGGAAGGAGCGCGGCGGGTTGGTGGCCTTCAGGATCACAGCTACGAAAGAGAGCAGGATACCAATGATAACCCCATAAATGGTTCCAAGACAGAGCACACTGAAACCGGCAGCCATGAAGATGTAGAATTCTGTACGGCTTACTTTGAAAAGACGTACAGCCAGATGGGTTTCCACCACATCCATCAGAGCAGAGATCACAATGGCTGTCAGTACAGGAACTGGAAGATATCCGATAAAACAGGTGCCGAAAAGAAGGATCAGAGCCATGGTGATCCCGGCAGTGATGGAAACCGCCTGAGATTTTCCACCGTACTGTTCATTGAGGGAGGTGCGGGAGATACTGCCGTTTACTGGGCAGCAGCCTACTGCGGCGGCAGCAATATTTCCGGCGGCACAGGCCAGGATTTCCTGACGGTCGTTCAGCTTATAATCATTGCGGAACGCAAAGGTATTCTCTGCAAGAAGAGTTTCTGCCATAATGACAACAGCAACCATAAGACCGCGGCCTGCCGCCTGGGTCAGATCAACATTTCCGAAATCCGGGATCACCAGGGAGGGAAGCCCACGTTCTACAGACTGCAGGAGGACTACGCCTTTTTCGTTTACATGAAAAACAACGGTGGAAAGAACACCCAGAGCCATAATAACGATAGCCATGGGGAATTTCGGCGCCAGCTTTTTAAATGTGCGGATCAGCACCAGAGCACCAAGCCCCATGAAGAGGGAAAGCCAGCTGGTATTTTTGGCAGCAGCGAAGATATGCTCTGCCAGTTCCAGGAGCTCTCCGGATCCTGCAGGACTTCCCATAAGTTTCGGGATCTGCATCAGGATGATGGTAACTGCGATACCGCTGATAAAACCGCCCATCACAGGTGTGGAGATAAAGTCCACGATCTTATCAGCGTGGAGCAGAAAGAAGATAAACAGCCACAGACCTGCAAAAAGTGCGATGGCAGGAACATAATCCATGGCAGCTTCTGACTCTGCAGCAATGCCAAGAGTAGACAGTGCACCACCTACAATGGCAGCAGGTGCCGCATCAACTCCGAAGATAAACTGTCTTGAAGTGGAAAATAGAGCAAACAAAAGGATCGGCAGAACAGAACCGTATAGTCCGTATACCGCCGGGATCCCGGAAATCTGGGCATATCCCATGGAGATAGGGATGGAAACAGCTGCTATGATGATGCCGGAGAAAATATCTTTGGGAAGGTATTCCTTCCGATATCCTCGCAGCGTGGAAAATAGGGAAAGCTTCATATAGTCACATCCTTTTCTGAAAAATATTTTCTATTATATACCAAAGAGAGCCTGCAGGAAAGAAGCAAAGCAAAGGTTCCGGGTGAAAAATCGTGGACAAAGAATAACTGCCATATTATAATAAATGCGAAATTGCAGTAACCGTAAGAGAATACAGGCTGCAAAGCTGAGAAATTATCAATCATCAGGAAAGGTTAAGATATAAATGAAAAAAGCGATCATAGCAATGAGCGGCGGTGTAGACAGCTCCGTGGCAGCTCTTTTGACAAAGGAATCCGGTGACGAGTGCATCGGCGCTACCATGAAACTTTACAACAACGAAGATATCGGTGTCCACAGGGAAAAGACCTGCTGTTCCCTAGACGATGTTGAGGATGCCAGAAGCGTAGCCTATCAGATGGATATGCCTTACTACGTGTTTAATTTTACCGCAGATTTCCATACAGAGGTTATGGACAGGTTTGTAGATGCCTACGAAAATGGCTGCACCCCTAATCCATGTATCGACTGTAACCGATATCTGAAATTTGATAAAATGTTTCACCGCATGCAGGAGATTGGCTACGATTATATTGTAACCGGACATTATGCAAGAGTGGAGTACGATGAGAAACGGGACCGCTACCTTCTGAAAAAAGCAGTGGACGATACAAAGGATCAGTCATACGTTCTCTATATGCTGACCCAGGAACAGCTGGCACATGTAAAGCTTCCGCTTGGAGGTCTTCGGAAGGACCAGGTTCGTGTCATTGCCGAAAAACATGGCTTTATCAATGCCAGAAAGCATGACAGTCAGGATATCTGCTTTGTACCGGACGGCGACTATGCGAAATTTATTGAGAAGTACACAGGCAAAAAAACACCGGAGGGTGCTTTTGTAGATAAAGAGGGAAACTATATCGGACGCCATAAGGGGATCATCCATTACACGATCGGCCAGCGCCGCGGCCTTGGCATTCCGGCGGCCAGCCGTCTTTATGTCTGTGAGATCTCTCCGAAGACCAATACGGTAGTTCTCGGGGACAACGCAGATCTTTTCAGTAGTGAACTGGAGGCAGACAGTGTAAATCTGATCTCTGTGGACTGCTTAGCTGAGCCGAAAAGAGTGACTGCCAAGATCCGTTACCGTCACAAAGAGCAGCCTGCCACTGCATGGCAGACACAGGATGGCATCCTTCATGTGAAATTTGATGAACCGCAGAGAGCCATCACAAAAGGCCAGGCTGTAGTGATGTATGACGGAGATGAGGTTGTAGGTGGTGGCGTTATAAATAAAATCTATAGCCAGTCATAAATAAAGGTGAGAACCTAAATAGATAAACCCCATTGACATACTAGGAAAAGGGTGATATGATTGCATCATCAAAAAACGGAGCACACAAAACAAGGTGAGCAACGTGATGATCAGGAGGAAATCATGAAGGTTTTACAGAAGTCAACAAGGGTGTTTATCGAAGAAAAGCGAATGTGTTGTTGTCGCTGATAAGCAGATGATCATAAGATAAGAAATTACTATTTTACCGAATATAAGAATAAAAGAAAAGAGGACAAACACATGAGCAAAATTACAAGAGATCAGAGAAAATTCAAATTTGAGACATTACAGCTTCACGTAGGACAGGAACAGCCGGATCCGGTTACAGATGCAAGAGCAGTACCAATCTACCAGACATCTTCCTATGTATTCCGCAACTGCGATCATGCAGCAGCACGTTTCGGACTTGCAGATGCCGGTAACATTTACGGACGTCTTACAAACCCGACAGAGGACGTATTTGAGAAGAGGATCGCAGCACTTGAAGGTGGTTCCGCAGCACTTGCAGTAGCATCCGGTGCAGCAGCTATCACATACACGATCGAGAATCTTGCACAGCAGGGAGATCACATTGTAGCAGCCAAAAATATTTACGGCGGTACAACAAACCTTCTGGAGCATACGCTTCCGGCATACGGAATCACAACAACATTTGTTGATGTATTCAATCTCGAGGAAGTGGAGAATGCGATCCAGGAGAACACAAAAGCTGTTTATATTGAGACTCTTGGAAACCCAAATTCTGATGTTGTAGATATTGAGGCTCTTGCAAAAATTGCTCACAAACATAAAATTCCGCTTGTTGTAGATAATACATTTGCAACACCATACCTCGTAAGACCAATTGAGTACGGCGCAGATATCGTTGTTCATTCCGCAACAAAATTCATCGGTGGCCACGGAACTACTATCGGTGGTGTGATCGTAGAGAGTGGTAAGTTTGACTGGGAGGCATCCGGCAAATTTGCATCTCTTACAGAGCCAAACCCAAGCTATCATGGCGTAAGCTTCACAAAAGCATGCGGACCGGCAGCATTTGTTACAAAGATCCGTGCGATCCTTCTTCGTGACACAGGAGCAACAATTTCTCCGGTGAGCTCCTTTATCTTCCTTCAGGGACTTGAGACACTGTCTCTCCGTGTAGAGCGTCATGTTGAGAACGCACTGAAGGTTGTACAGTATCTGAATGATCATCCGCAGGTAGAGAAGGTTCATCATCCGTCTGTATCCACAGATCCAAGCCAGCAGGAGCTTTATAAGAAATATTTCCCTAACGGCGGCGGTTCCATCTTTACATTTGAGATCAAGGGAGACGCACAGAAGGCAAAGGATTTCATTGATAACCTTGAGCTGTTCTCACTTCTTGCAAACGTTGCAGATGTGAAATCCCTTGTTATCCATCCGGCTACTACAACACACAGCCAGTGCACAGAGGAAGAGCTTCTTGATCAGGGAATCAAGCCAAACACGATCCGTCTTTCCATCGGAACTGAGAATATCGATGATATCATCCAGGATCTTGATGAGGCATTCAAGGCTGTCCAGTAAATAAGACAATTAAATAAGAAGAACACCTTCTGAAATCAATAGCACAGAAAAATCTGTCCCAGGACATATGAGAACATAGTCCCGGGGCAGATTTTTTTTGTGCTTATCTGGAAAATCCAAAAGTGGGAAGATCCGTGTCGATGGCACTGAGGATGCATGGATCATGTGCGCTTTTTTTCAGGCGGATCCCGATGCCACAAGTTCTTCTAATGTTCCGAAGGTATATCCCATCTCTTCCCATTTTGTCAGTAGCTCATCCAGAATGGAAGCATTGGTGGAAGAGGTGCTGTGCAGTAGCACGATGGCACCCGGATGGATCCGTCCCAGAAGCTTTTCAAAAGCTTCTTCTTTCGAAGGCTGCTTATCCTGATACCAGTCCACATAAGCCAGACTCCAGAAAAAGGTGTGGTATCCCATCTCTTTTGCCATCTCTAAATTTTCCACGCTGTAAATGCCCTGGGGCGGGCGATAAAATTTTGTCATTTCTTTTCCGGTGGCTTCCTTATAAAGAACCTCCACATCCTCAAGCTGCTTCTGAAAGGCTTCCTTTGTGGAGATGCCGGACATATCCGGGTGTGTCATGGTGTGGTTGCCTATGGTATGGCCTGCATTTACGATCTCACGGATCAGTTCCGGTTTTTCACGGATCAGAGTCCCCACAACAAAAAATGTGGCATGTATCTGATGCTTATGTAAGGCATTCAGAATGGCAGGCATATTTCCATTGTCATAGCCTGCGTCAAAGGTAAGATAGATTTTTTTCTCATCGGTATCGGCTGCATACCAGGCATTGTATTTTTTTAATTCTTCCATAGAAGCATTTCCTGTGGGCCGTTTGCCTTCTTCCTGAAAACCGAGCCCCCAGTTTTCATTTTGGAATGTCATAGAAGCAGAAGAGGTCTGGTTGCTTTTGGCAGAATTCGGATCGGATCGTGGGTTGGAAGTAAAATGAGAATAGATCTTTCCTACAAGACTGCCAAGAGCAAAAGCCATGACAAAGAAAAAAATAAGACGGTAGATGTGTTTTTGTTTCATGGGAACCTCAGAGAAAATGGAGTTATTAATATGTTTATGAACACAGAGAAGAAGATATGAAAGCAGAAGATCATGAGGCTATGTTTGTAAGAAAGGGATAAAAATAAGAGCCATCAGCGATTGATTTCTTCTGCCGATGACTCTTTTAATTTTCATTATCCAATGGAATATACCTCTCATTTCTTAGATTTAAAACTTATACGGAATTAAAATTTACGTTCTCGGTGGTCCGTACCTCCTTGTTTTAATTATAATGTAAAATCGTTAAATCTTCTGGTGGACTGTACCTCTCTTTCTTAGATTATGGGAAGTAAGTTATGTTTTCGGTGGGTTCACGCTCCTTTTTGATTTAGTTTTTTGTTTTCCGTTTGTTTTATTTGATGGTTAAACTATAACAGATAAAATAGAAAATGTCAATACTAAATTTAAAAAATAATAAAGATAAGCATAAAAAGAAAAATAATAAAAATAAAAGAACTGAAAAATCAGACAATATCAAGGACGGATAAAAGGTATAGACCCAACCCTTTTCGGACAAGCTACCCTCATAAACATAAGAAGAAAACTACAAAGTGCAGGAGATCATAAACAGTATTATTATTTTCAAGGAGGGAAAAACTTATGCTACGTTATCTGCCTGTTCGAAAAGTTCATGCAAGACAGGTCCTTGATTCCAGGGGGAATCCTACAGTGGAAGCGGAAGTGACGGTAGGTGAAGGAATTGTGGGGATTAATGGATACACAGGAAGAGCCATGGTGCCGTCCGGAGCATCCACAGGTAAATTTGAGGCTGTGGAGCTACGGGACGGAAACCGGGAGGAATATCTGGGACAGAGTGTGAAAAAAGCAGTGGAAAATATCAATACACGTCTGGCAGATGCCATTATCGGAGAGAATGCCCTGAACCAGGCATGGATCGATCATCTTTTGATCGAAACCGACGGAACGGAGAACAAAAGCAGTGCAGGAGCCAATGCCACGCTGGCAGTATCTCTGGCAGCAGCCCGTGCAGCAGCCGGGGCCCTTCGGCTTCCTCTTTATCAGTATCTGGGCGGCTGTCATACCCTGCAGCTCCCTGTGCCGATGATGAATATTTTAAACGGGGGAAAGCATGCGGACAATACGGTAGATCTTCAGGAGTTTATGATCATGCCAACAGGAGCTTGCTGTCTGGAAAAGGGTATCCGCATGTGTGTGGAAGTCTACCAGCACTTAAAGCTTCTTCTCCGGGAAAAAGGACTCTCCACAGCGGTTGGAGATGAAGGCGGCTTTGCTCCGGATCTTTCTGATTCGGAGGAAGTGCTTACCCTGATCGTTCATGCCATAGAAAAAGCAGGATATAAGTCAGGAGAAGAGATCACCATTGCCATTGATGCAGCCTCCAGCGAGCTTTATGATGAGGAAAAGGGCGTATACTTTTTCCCTGGGGAGAGCCGCATGAAAGGAGAAAAGATCTACCGGGATGCCGGTGAGATGACAGAGTATTATGAAAAACTGGTGGAAAAATTTCCCATTGTTTCCATTGAAGATGGTCTCTGGGAGGATGACTGGGAAGGCTGGAAATATCTGACGGAACACCTGGGGAAAAAGATCCAGCTGGTAGGCGACGATCTGTTTGTCACCAATATCAAACGGCTACACTGTGGCATCGGACTTGATGTTGCCAATGCTATCCTTATTAAAGTAAACCAGATCGGAACTCTCACGGAAACTCTGGATGCGGTGGAGATGGCTCAGCATGCCGGGTATCGTGCAGTGATCTCTCACAGGTCCGGGGAAACAGAGGATTCCTTTATCGCAGATCTTGCAGTTGCCTGTGGGGCGGGACAGATCAAAACAGGCGCACCCTGCCGTTCGGACCGGAACGCCAAGTATAACCAGCTTCTGCGGATCCACGAACAGCTCGGAGCTCTTGGAAGATATAAAGATCCTTTTGCAAAAAAATCTCAGAAAAAGCCCTGCATAAAATAAACGGAAAATGGTTGAAATCCCGGTTTAGCTATGGTAAAATAACCTCTAGTTGATTAGGAGGTGTAACCGCGTGAACATTTTGAAGATTATTCTGACTGTAATTTATGCAATAGATTGTATCGCTCTGACTGTTGTCGTACTGATGCAGGAGGGCAAGCAGCAGGGTCTTGGCTCTATCGCCGGAGTAGCTGATACTTACTGGGGTAAGAATAAGGGCCGTTCCATGGAAGGTGGTCTTGTAAGAGGTACCATTATCATGGGAGTTATTTTCTTTGTACTGTCAATCGTACTGAACATTATCTGATCTGCCAGGGGCAGAACAGAAGTTGGTAACACTCTTGCTGCGTTAGCATGCAGAAGAAACTCGGATGGGGACTTCTTTTGTTAATCAGCAGGAGTGTTTTTGCGTTGATACAGGGGCACGGGTGAGCCTTCCTCCGGAATGATAACAGGGTAAAAATGAAATATAAATATGAAACAGGAGAAAATGTGAAAAGATCGAAAAATTTTGAAAAAAGAAAAAAGTTTATAATGGAGCTTCTGGGAGATCCGCTGTATAAGCCCATGCGCCTGCGTGAGATCGCATCTCTTCTTCAGCTGGATAAGAGTGAGAAAAAAGAGCTTTTTGACGTGCTGGACGAGCTTTGCGCCCAGGGCAAGGCTGAAGTAGATAATAAAGGAAGATACAGCAAGGTTTCCGGCAAGCGCAGAGACAGACGAAAGAATAAAGAAGCTCTGAAGGCAGAAAAGCCGGAGCGTGGCCGTAAGGGAAGAGAATGCAGAGAGAAGAATCATGAGGAATATCGTTTCTCCGAGAAGGACGGAACCCTCATGGAGGGAACTTTTATTGGCCATTACAAGGGCTTTGGCTTTGTGGAAGTGGAGGGTCAGGAACAGGATATTTTTATTCCGGAAAATGACACGGGAAGCGCCATGCATCAGGATAAGGTGCAGATCCTTGTACGGAACGGACATAAAGAGGGAAAACGTCAGGAAGGCGTTGTGCTGAAGGTTCTGGAAAGGGGAATGCCTTCGATCGTGGGAACATACCAGAGCAGCCGTGATTATGGCTTTGTGATCAGTGATAACCCCAAATTTTCCAAAGATATCTTTATTTCCAGAAAAAACTCCATGGGAGCAAAGGACGGAGACAAGGTAGTTGCAGAGATCACAGATTACGGCTCCAGAAACCGGAAGCCGGAAGGAAAGATCACGGAGGTGCTGGGAAACTTACGTTCACCTGGAACAGATATCCTTGCTATTGTGAAGAGCTTTAACATACCAAGTGTATTTCCTGACAAAGTACTTCGTCAGGCTGACCGTGTGCCGGATCATGTACAGGAAGCGGATCTGGATGGAAGACTGGATCTCAGAAATCTTGTTACAGTTACCATTGACGGTGAGGATGCAAAGGATCTGGATGATGCCATTTCCCTGACAAAGGAGGATGGAATCTACCATCTGGGTGTGCACATCGCAGACGTGAGCAACTATGTTCAGGGCGGCAGTGCCCTTGACAGAGAGGCACTGAAGCGCGGAACTTCCGTCTATCTTGCAGACCGTGTCATTCCCATGCTCCCGGAGCGGCTTTCCAACGGTATCTGTTCTCTGAACCAGGGACAGGACCGTCTGACCTTAAGCTGTCTGATGGATGTTGATGAAAAAGGAAAGGTGATTTCCCATAAGATCGCAGAAACCGTGATCCGTGTAGATGAGCGTATGTGTTACACAGATGTGAAAAATATTCTGGAAGATACTGATGAGGTGGCGAAGAAACGCTATGAAGCTCTGATCCCCATGTTTTTCCTGATGAAAGAGCTTTCCGGGATCCTGCGCAGCCGCCGTCATACAAGAGGTTCCATTGACTTTGATTTTCCGGAAAGTAAGATCATCCTGAATGCGGCAGGAAGAGCTATTGATGTGCAGCCTTATGAAGCCAATGTGGCAACTAGGATCATTGAAGATTTTATGCTTCTTGCCAATGAAACTGTGGCACAGGAATACTGCACCGGAGATTATCCCTTTGTATACAGAACGCATGAAAATCCGGATCCGGAAAAGATTGAAAGTCTTCTGATGCTTCTTCATAATGAAGGAGTCAACATACAGAAATCCGGACAGGAGATCACGCCTGGTGAGATCCAGGAGATCCTGGAAAGTATTGAGGGAATGCCCAATGAGGCACAGATCAGCCGCCTGACCTTGCGTACCATGAAACAGGCAAAATATACTACGGAATGCAGCGGACATTTCGGACTTGCAGCGAAGTATTACTGCCACTTTACTTCTCCGATCCGAAGATATCCGGATCTTCAGATCCACAGGATCATCCATGACCGTCTGAGAGGCAGACTGGTAAGGGAAGGACGTACCGAGCATTACAAGGAGATCCTGGATGAAGTGGCGCGCCAGTCCAGTGTGTGCGAACGGCGTGCAGACGAAGCAGAAAGAGAATCCGATAAGCTGAAGAAAGCAGAGTATATGTCCTATCATCTCGGAGAGGAGTATGAGGGGATCATCTCCGGCGTTACAGGATGGGGACTTTATGTGGAGCTTCCGAATACCGTAGAAGGACTGATCCATATCAATACATTACGAGATGACTATTATGTATTTGACCAGGATGCATATGAACTGCGGGGCGACATGACAGGAAAGATCTTCCGTCTTGGGCAGAAGGTCCGTGTCCGTGTGGCAGATGCGGATAAAATGCTGAAAACCGTGGATTTTGTCCTGGCTGAGGAAGACTGAGGGAGCGCGAAATGGCAAAAAAAACAGGAATGAAACTGATCGCAAATAATAAAAAGGCTTTTCATGATTATTTTATCGAAGATACCTATGAGGCCGGGATCGCACTTGCAGGAACCGAGGTGAAATCCTTACGTTCCGGTAAATGCAGCATCAAGGAGGCCTTTGTCCGTGTGGAAAACGGAGAAGTTTATGTATATGGAATGCATATCACTCCTTATGAGAAAGGAAACATTTTTAACAAAGATCCTCTTCGTGTGCGTAAGCTTTTGATGCATCGCTACGAGATCAATAAGATCGAAGCTAAATTAAAGGAAAAAGGATTGACTTTGGTACCACTGAAGGTTTATTTCAAGGACAGCCTGGTAAAAATAGAGATTGGCATGGCACGTGGTAAAAAGCTTTATGACAAGCGCCAGGATATTGCAAAGAAGGATCAGAGAAGAGAAGCGGAGCGAGACTTTAAAGTAAAAAATCTTTATTGATCGGCTGGTTTCAACTGAAAAAGTAAAAGTATGATAAAATGCGGGGAATGAGAAATGACAGAGGTACAGGATAGACGTAAAAAAACGGTAGAAGCATCGATGACGGAGCAGGTTCATCTGATCATGCAGCAGCATCTGAACGGAGGCGGAAGACTTTTTGGCGGAGCGCTGATGCAGTGGCTGGATGAGGTTGCCGGAGTGGTAGCTATGCGTCATGCGGAGACATATCGGGTGGTAACTGCGGCAGTGGACAATCTTCAGTTCAAGCATGCGATCTATGAGGGAGAGATCGTAGTACTTAAGGGATATGTGACTTATGTGGGAAGAACTTCCATGGAGGTCGAGATCGATACGTATGTGGAACAGCCGGATGGCATGCGTCATACTGTAAACCGGGCATTTTTTGTGATGGTGGCTGTAGATGAAGACCAGAAACCGATCCAGGTGCCGGAACTGATCATTACCACAGAAGCGGAAAAAGCCCGGAATGAAGCTGCGAAAATGCGCCGTGATATGCGCAGACAGCGAAGGGAAAACGGGTTCTGACCTCAGCTGTTCCAATTTTTGACATAGTTTAAAATATCTAAAGATTCTGTGAAATTCAGAACGGTCAGGTTGACAAGAAAGTGATACTCTGTAATAATAGAAAAGGAAAACCTGACAGCGAATAGGACCATTTTATATGGAGGAGATATAATGAAAAAACGTTATTTGATTCTTGCCGGAATTCTTGCAGCGAGCATGCTTGCAGCCGGTTGCGGAAAGAAGAACTCTGTGGCACCGGAGCAGAAGGTGGAGGCAACGGCAACCCCGACGGTAACGGAAGCTGCGAAAACGGATGTGGTGGAGATGCAGACCTCTACGGATGAAACAGCAAATATCAAGAACGTAATGGGAACCAAGAGTGAGACCACTACCAGTATTGTATTTACCAATAAGATGAACTCCACGATTTCTGCAATTTATGTCCGTCCTACCAGAGATGATGGCGATGACAGTGATGAGACCTGGGGAAGCGATCTTGTAAATGGTAAATTCACACTGGCTTCCAACGACAAGGCTGTTTATTATATGGAGAAGAGTCAGAAGGACGATAACGGAGATACAGCAACAAGCTTTGATGTAAAGATCACATTTACTGACGAAGAGCAGAATGAATGTTTCTTCCGCCAGCTGCCGCTTCCGACGATCTCACAGCTGAGCCTGTGCATGGATGGTGAGGGTGAAGACGGAATTCCATATGCTACATATCTGGCGAGCGGAAGCACCAAGGAGGTGTCTACCCTGAAGGATGTAAAGGCAAGGCTTGGCATTGAGGATGACAGTGAAAGTGACAGTGACAGTACAGATTCTTCAGACAGTACGGCTGTGACTCCGACTCCGGAGAGTTCTGATGATAATGGAGACAGTACAGACAGCAGTTCGTCCGGCAGTTCGGACTCCACATCCACACCGGATCCAACATCTGCACCAGCTTCCTCTGATTCTTCCGATGCACCGGATCCTACGGAAGCACCATCCGGCGAGGATGATCCGGCATCTGTAGCAGCAAGATATATCGGTCAGTCCATGTCTGAGCTTGAGAATGCATGCGGCAGCCCAAATGGCAGTGATTATGAGGACGAGCCGGAGTCCGGTAAGACAGGTTATTATTATTATGATACGTTTACGGTATCCACAACTTTTGACAATGACGGCAATGAAGTTGTATCCGGCGTATGGTAAAGGAGAATAAACATATGAAAAGAGTGTTACTGAAATTAAGCGGAGAGGCTCTTGCAGGAGAGCAGAAGAGAGGCTTTGATGAAGCAACTGTTACAGAGGTTGCCAAACAGATCAAGACGATCGTGGATGAAGGACTTCAGGTTGGTATCGTGATCGGAGGTGGAAATTTCTGGAGAGGACGTACCAGCGGAGCCATGGACAGAAGCAAGGCGGATCAGATCGGCATGCTTGCTACTATCATGAACTGTATCTATGTGTCTGACATCTGCAGATATGTGGGACTTAAGACAGAGGTGTTTACCCCGTTTGTATGTGGTGCATTTACCACACTTTATTCCAAGGATGCTGTAGAAGAGAGCTTCGCAGAAGGAAAGGTTGTATTCTTTGCAGGTGGTACCGGCCATCCGTATTTCTCTACAGATACAGCTACTGTACTTCGTGCTGTTGAGATCGGCGCAGATGCCATTCTTCTTGCCAAGGCTGTTGATGGAATCTATGACAGTGATCCGAAGGTAAATCCGGATGCCAAGAAGTATGATGAGATTTCCATCGATGAAGTAGTTGCAAAGAAGCTGGCAGCTATGGATCTTACCGCTTCCATCATGTGTATGGAGCAGAAGATGCCGATGCTGGTATTCGGTCTTGATGAAAAGGACAGCATCGTCAATACCGTACATGGCAAGTTCTCCGGAACAAAGGTAACCGTGTGATCAAAAGGGAATAATAAAAAAAAACCATACAGGGAGATATGTGAAATGGATGAGAGAATTCAGGTATACGAAACAAAAATGGGAAAAACACTGAATGCTTTGGAGAGTGAGCTGACAACCATCAGAGCCGGCCGTGCAAACCCGCATATTCTTGACAAACTTACCGTAGATTATTATGGAGCACCGACTCCGCTCCAGCAGGTTGCAAACATTTCTGTACCGGAGGCACGTATGATCCAGATCCAGCCGTGGGAATCCAGCATGATCAAAGCGATCGAGAAAGCGATCCTTTGCTCTGATCTGGGATTAAACCCGAGCAACGATGGAAAAATGATCCGTCTTGTTTTCCCGGAGCTTACCGAGGAGCGTCGTAAAGAGCTGGTGAAGGACGTTAAGAAAAAAGGCGAGGGTGCCAAGGTTGCAGTAAGAAATATCCGTCGTGATGCCAACGATGCATTTAAGAAACTTGCAAAACAGGATGTTTCTGAGGATGAGATCAAAGAGCTTGAGGATCAGATCCAGAAACTTACAGATAAGTACATCAAGGAAGTTGACAAGGCGATCGAGAACAAGTCTAAAGAGATTCTGACTGTATAATTGTAAGAAATACGAGGATAGAGAGGGCTTCTTTGAAGAAGCTCTCTTTCTGTATGGAGGAGATTTATGAACGTACCAAATCATATCGCGATCATTCTGGACGGAAACGGACGTTGGGCAAAGGAACGAGGAATGCCGAGAACCTACGGACATGTAAAGGGATGCGCCAATCTTGAAAACATTTGTTATGATATCAAAGACCTTGGGGTGAAATATCTTACGGTTTACGCTTTTTCCACAGAAAACTGGAAACGATCCAGAGAAGAAGTGGAAGCACTGATGAAACTGTTCCGCGGTTATCTTAAGAAATGTATCAAGATTTCCAAGAAAAATAATATGAAGATGAAAGTCATCGGAGATGTTACTGCCTTTGCACCGGATATCCAGCAGAGTGTCCGGGAACTGGAGGAATATTCCAAAGATTTTGATGGTATTTATTTTCAGCTGGCATTAAATTACGGAAGCCGTGATGAGATCCGCCGTGGAATGCAGAAGATGGCACAGGATGTAAAAGACGGAAAAGTTGAGCCGGATGGCATTACAGAAGATACAATTGAGAGCTATCTGGATACTGCAGGTGTACCGGATCCGGATCTTTTGATCCGCACAAGCGGTGAGCAGCGGCTTTCCAATTTCCTGCTTTGGCAGCTTGCCTATTCCGAGTTTTATTTTACACCGGTTGCATGGCCGGATTTCAATAAAGAAGAGCTGATCAAAGCCATCGAGAAATACAATCAGAGAGACAGACGCTACGGTGGCGTCAAGGAGGAGTAGATCATGTTTAAGACAAGACTGATAAGTGGTATCGTCCTTGTCATTATTGCCCTGGCAACTATCATTTCCGGAAGCTGGATCTTATTTTTTACACTTCTGGCTGTTTCACTGATCGGAATGAGAGAGCTTTACAAGGTAATGAAGGTAAGCGATGAGCATGTTACTGTGCTGGAACTTGTAGGATATCTTGGAGCAGTGCTTTATTATATTGCCATGAAAGCTGATTTTGGAAATTACGGAACAATGGCGATCATCATCAGTATGATCCTGATCCTGTTTGTTTATGTATTCGGTTATCCGAAATACCATGCAGAACAGGTGATGGCAGCATTTTTTGGAGTTGTATATGTTGCTGTGATGCTTTCCTTTATCTATCTTACCAGAAGCCTTCCGGACGGAAAATTCCTGGTATGGCTGATATTCCTGTGCTCCTGGGGATGTGACACCTGTGCTTACTGTGTGGGAATGCTTATCGGAAAGCATAAAATGGCGCCAGTTTTAAGCCCGAAGAAATCCATCGAGGGAGCTGTAGGAGGCGTTGCGGGAGCGGCGCTTCTTGGAGTGATTTATGCAGCAGCAACACAGGGAAAAATGGCTGAGTATGCCTTGATCTGCGCAGTTGGAGCTCTGATCTCCATGGTGGGTGATCTGGCTGCATCTGCGATTAAAAGAAACCAGAACATCAAGGACTATGGAAAGCTGATCCCGGGCCATGGAGGAATCCTGGACCGTTTTGACAGTGTGATCATCACAGCCCCTGTTATTTACTATCTTGCAAAAATGATTCTTGGAATTTAGGAGACATTAAAATGAAGAATATTGCAATCTTAGGTTCTACCGGCTCCATCGGGACCCAGACACTGGATGTGGCAAGAAAAAACGAAGACCTTCGGGTTGTTGCAGTCAGTGCAGGCAAAAGTGTGGAGAAGCTGGAAGAGCAGATCCGTGAGTTTCATCCGCTTTTGGCAGCAGTCTGGGATGAAGAAGCAGCCCGGGATCTGAAAACGCGTATTGCGGACACAGATACAAAGGTAGTCAGCGGAATGGAGGGACTTCTGGAGCTTGCGTCCATGCCGGAATCAGAAATTCTTGTCACTGCGATCGTGGGAATGATCGGGATCCGTCCTACCATGGAGGGAATCCGTGCCGGAAAGGACATTGCCCTGGCAAATAAGGAAACCCTTGTCACAGCCGGTCATCTGATCATGCCCATGGCAAAGAAATATGGCGTATCTATCCTTCCGGTAGACAGTGAACACAGCGCTATTTTCCAGGCTATCCACGGAGAAGAAAACAAAGAGATCCACAAGCTTCTGATCACGGCATCCGGTGGTCCCTTCCGCGGACGTACCACAGAAGAGCTGCGAAGGGTCACTGTTGCAGATACTCTGAAGCATCCAAACTGGGTAATGGGACGAAAGATCACCGTAGATTCCGCAACCCTGGTAAACAAAGGGCTGGAAGTTATGGAAGCCAAATGGCTGTTTGACATGGATTTGGATCATATTCAGGTGGTGGTGCAGCCGCAGAGTATCATCCATTCCATGGTGGAGTTTAAGGATGGTGCGATCATGGCACAGCTTGGAACTCCGGATATGAGACTTCCGATCCAGTACGCTCTGTACTATCCGCACAGACGATATCTGGACGGAGACCGCCTTGATTTCACGAAGCTTCATGAGATCACATTTGAGGTTCCGGATATGGAGACATTCCGGGGACTTCCTATGGCGATCCAGGCATCCCGGGAGGGCGGAAGTATGCCGACTGTCTTTAATGCAGCCAATGAGCTTGCAGTAAAGAAATTCCTGGAGGAAAAGATCGGCTTTCTGGATATTTATGAGATTATTGCACAGTCTATGGAAAGACATAAAAAAATCGCACATCCGGATCTGGATGAGATCCTTTCTGTAGAGCAGGATACTTATCAGTGGATCGAAAGCAGGTGGTAAATTGAAATTTGTGATTGCTGTAATTATTTTCAGTGTTGTGATACTGATCCATGAGCTGGGACATTTTCTTCTGGCAAAAAAGAACCATATCGAGGTATTGGAATTTTCTCTTGGTATGGGACCCAGGATCATAAGTACGGTAAAGGGCGGCACACGTTATTCCGTGAAACTGTTTCCTCTTGGAGGTTCCTGCGCCATGGCCGGAGAGGATGCGGAAGATGACAGTCCGGGAACCTTTAATTCGGCTCCTGTGTGGGGCAGGATCGCAGTGGTTGCTGCAGGTCCGGTATTTAATTTTCTGCTGGCATTTGTTTTGTCTGTGATCATTGTAGGCTGTATGGGCTATGATCCGGCAACCGTATTAGAAGTAACCCAAAATTCTGCTGCGGAAAAGGCCGGATTGAAAAAGGGCGATGTGATCACGGAATATCAGGGCTACCATATTGATCTGGGGAAAGATCTTTATGTATATTCGTATCTCAACGAACTGAAAGAGGGAGATACCATCCGGCTGAAAGTAAAACGTGATGGAAAGGAACAGGAGATTTCCTATAAACCAGATGTAAATGTGCGGTATCTTCTTGGCTTTAACCGTTCCGATGTAAATTCCATGACAGTGGAATCACTGATCAAGGGAATGCCACTGGAAGAGGCAGGTCTGGAAGCCGGCGATGTGATCACGAAGATCAACGGTGTGGAGGTTCCGGATGGAAATGCATATGAAAAATACATCGAGGAGCATCCGTTATCCAAGAAACCTGTGACGATCACCTATGAGCGTAACGGACTGGAATATGAGGCAGAGATAACACCAAGGGAATACAGAACACCGGTTTCCGGTTTCGGATATAACACATACAGTGAAAAAACTTCCGGCTTTAATGTTCTGAAATATGGTGCTGTGGAAGTGAAATACATGATCCGTACTACGATCTTAAGCCTGAAAGAGCTTGTGACCGGTCACCTTGGAATGAAAGACTTAAGTGGTCCTGTGGGTATTGCGGATGCCATTGGCGACACTTACGAACAGTCCAAGAGTGAGGGAACGCTGATGATCTGGATGAATTTGTTGAATATGGCAGTTCTTCTTTCTGCAAACCTGGGAGTGATGAACCTTCTTCCTCTTCCTGCGCTGGATGGAGGAAGGCTGGTATTTCTGGTGGCAGAAGCGATCCGGAGAAAACCGGTAAACCGTCAGGTAGAAGGCATGATCCATTTTGCGGGGCTGATGCTTCTGATGGCGTTGATGGTTATCGTTATGTATAATGATATTCTGAAGATATTCTGATATCTGGCGGAAGAAGGTAAATATTAAGTGTTACTGAGAACGGAGTGAACAATAACTATCAAGTGCTGTATGATCTGTGAGGAGATGATACAGCACTTTTTTTTGTACAGATATTTATTATATAATAAAGGCATCAGAGTAAAGGGGGATATATAAATTTGAAAAAGGATATTTTAATACTGGCGGCATTGATAGCAGTTGTTATAGCAGTTCCATTTCTGGCTACAAAGGCAGAAGAGGCAATCCAGATTAAAAATGAGGAATTTAAGGAAAAACAGAACAGGGAATGTTATGAAAAAGCGGAAGAATGCATGAATGCAGGCAAATATGATGAGGCGATAGAGCTGCTGGAAAAACTTCCGGGATATTATGAGGATGTAGAATATATTATCCAATATGCAAAGTTTTGCGATGCTGTTCAGAATGGAGAAGGAATTGAGGAACTGTATAAGCTTATATGGTATGTTCCAAAGGGAGATGAGTACAGTAGCAAATATATAGAAGAATTGAGGAAGGCCCAGAAAGATACAGAAGAACAATACAAAAAATATATGGCACAGAAAGAAAAAGAAGAGGAAGAAAGAATGAGAAAAAAGGATGAGCCATATAAGGGAATGAAAGAAAAATACATAAACATTACGCTTCTGGGAAGGGCAAAAGAGAAAAGAACAGAACATTACTGGCGGGACACACCGGGAAAAAGGACACAGGACATTCAGTACAGATATATGTGGTATAACAGCAATGGAGCAAAAAAATTCATGGCAGTCTGCAGAAACGGACGGGTCAGCAGTGTAGTGGAATTTGTTTCATCCACAACATCCGGGAAAAAAACTTACCGTGGAAATACCAGCAGGAATAATGACAGAAAAGATATGTACGATGTGCAGGATTATGATGATCCGGAAGATTTTTATTATGATCATGCAGATGAGTTTGATGATATCCAGGATGCGGAAGATTACTGGGAGGAAGCACAGTAGGAGATATGGCATTTTGAGATTCTGTACATATACTAGCAGAGAACCAGTGTGCTTTCAGGCACAAAAAGGAGCCTCTGTTTATGAAAAATCATTCTTATATTTCCATGCAGCAGGATATGCCGGATCAGGGACAGCTGCAGGTGACGGTGCTGGACAGTGCCAGTAACCGTCCTGTGGAAAATGCTGCAGTGCGGATCTCGTACACAGGAGTCCCGGATAATGTGATCGAAGAAGTCCGTACGGATTCCTCCGGAAAAACGCCCATGCTGGAGCTGGCAGCTCCTCCACTGGAATACAGCATGAAACCGGTGGAGCAGCAGCCTTATGCAGAATATACAGTTCGGATCAGTGCAGAGGGTTTTACACCAAAAGAAGTTGCCGGGACAGAAGTTCTTCCCCATTCCATTGCCAGGCAGGGAGCATCCCTTAGCAGACAGCAGGGTAGTGGAGAGGACTATCAGCGGATCGTCATCGGACCCCATACGCTTTTTGGGGAATATCCTCCCAAAAATCCGGAAGCAGAGATCAAGCCGATAAATGAAACCGGCGAGATCGTATTAAACAAAGTGGTGATCCCGGAGTATATCGTAGTCCACGACGGGCCAATAGGGGATACCTCTGCACAGGATTATTATGTAAGATATAAGGATTATATCAAAAACGTGGCCAGCAGTGAGATCTACGCAACTTGGCCGGAGGACACGATACGTGCCAATGTGTGGGTGCATAAAGGCTACCCACACTTACTTTTGCTGGATTTTCGGATAAATATCTAAAGTAAAAGAGATGTCATCGCCATTTTTCCATGTATTTTTTGCGTTTTTAGTATAAACAGCCTTTTCTATCAATTCACGGAGAAATCGATTCTTTGTAGAGGTATCCCACGTCCAGTAATTTGCGAGAAGATCCTCGCACTTGGGAATAAAAGAGGAACGTTGAAACTGAAGTTCCTGTTCATGTTCAATTTCTTGCTTCAGAGAAAGAATTACTGCATCGCAGGCAGACAGCTCGGCAGCAGTAGCACGGGAGCGTTCAAGAAATTCTTCCGTGGAGTAAATTCCCTGTTCAAGAAGATCGTACTGCCTTTGTTTCCTTTTCTTTAAAATATCAATTTCTTTTAATTTTCCTTGAATCATTTTTTCTCTTTCAGAAATAGAAAGAGAATACTTCTGATCGGAAACACTGTTATTTAGTCTGTAGCCATCTACAAGCTCTTGGATTCCGTCAAGAAGAGCTTTTTCAACAAGAGGAAGCTTGCTGCTTATATTGCTACAAGAACTGTATGGGCACCGGATCAGATCACCCTGTCTTCCGTTAGGGGATTTACGAGTCATAACATGATCACATTTTCCACAACGAACAATACCGGCAAGAGGGTTACGAAGAACATGCAAAGAGTTAAGCGGCCGTGCAGGATTTTTGTTTACGATATCTTGAGCTTGCTGAAAGAGTTCCCTTGATACAATAGCAGGATGCCTGCCTTTGACAAGAATATAATCCTGAGCGAAAGGACGGGAGATAGTTATTTGCCCATCCTTTATATGCTTTACTGCTTTCCGACTGTTCCATCGTATCATTCCTTCATATACTGGATTTCTGAGGATTGCCTGCACACGAGAAATGGTCCATAGGCCACCATCCATGGTCTTGATTCCGGAATCATTTAATTTACGGCAGATCTTAGCCATTCCAATTCGCTCACCTGCCACTCCGTGGACATACAAATGGAATATGAGCTTAACGATCTCTGCCTGATCAGGAACAGGCTGCAGCGTCCACCCTTTTTCACCAACAAGTTTTACACGGGAATATCCGTAAGGCGGTTTACTGCCACAATATTTCCCCTCTTTTGCAGAAGATTCGCGACCCGCAGTGAGACGGCGGCGAATGGTCTTGTATTCACGCCGGGACATAAAAAGTCCGAATTCAAAATACTCTTCGTCGTATTCGTTGTTTGGATCGTAAGTTTTAAGTGGAGTAATGATTAATGTGTTGGAGTATTGGAAAGATCTGGCAACAACACCCTGGTCAATGGTATCGCCTCTGGCCAGACGTTCCACTTCAACAACAAGGACGCCATCCCACATACCGGATTCAACTTCCCGAAGAAGTTGTTGCATAACAGGCCTTGCAGAAATCGTCTCACCGGAAACAATCTCTTTATAGATCGCCCCTACATTATAGCCACGCTTTTTTGCAAGATCCAGCAGAATCCGCTCATGCCGGGCGAGAGTTTCACCTTCGCCCCTGGCTTCAGCCTCCTGATCAGCACGGGACTTACGCAGGTAGATACATACATTTAAAAGTTCCATAATATCACCTCGGTTTAAAATATGTAAAAAAGGGTACAAAAATAACGACCACACAAACGTTCTGATTGTGCAGCCGCTCCGAAGATGATACAATATTTTTGCGAAATGAGTAGCATCTTCGGAAGCTACATACCGGTTCCTGTTGGCGCAGGAGCCGGTTTTTTATTAAATCAATCTTGTCTTTTATCAGTGTTTATAAATCTTGAAAGCTGTGATTGAATTCCATCTATATGTTCGAAGAGATCATCTTTGATAGTAGCTCCCATTGGATCTAAGATGAAATCAATACCTTCCCTACGTGCTTGCTTAGCGGCAGGAACGAAGTCGCTGTCACCAGAAATTAAAATAATCTGATCAACCTGATTCTTATAAGCAAGAGAGGAGATGTCGATTCCAATTTTCATATCAACCCCTTTTTGCTCAAGATTGATTGAAAAGTCAGATTCTTTGAGCTGGTCTATACTTATAGAACCATTTAATAATTTTTTTACAGCATCAAATTTTAAATTATAATAAACTTGGTTTTCACTCATACGTCCCAAACGTAAAGCAAATTTTCGCTGATGCTTCAATTCTTTAAAAAAAGCAGTTGTCCAGGCGTATTCATCAGTTTTTCCAAGATTAATACTTCGCTTTAAGAGAGGATGATAAGCATTTTTTTCAATAGGTGGGCAATCATAGTAAAATATACGATATAAATAGCGATATTCATGTTTGTGCTTTAAGTGAAGATAACAATAATCACTCAATTCTTTGGCACGTTGTTCAGGCGTTTTTTCACCAAAATAATAATATGCCCGTTTACGATAAAATCCACCATCTACTAAAATTGCAGTACGTATAATAGGTTTTTCTGAATAAATTTTCTCTTTCATAAGTACTCCTTTACGAAAATACCCCTAGCTTGGCCGATTCCCTTATAGTGGGAGGGCTACTGCTAGGGGTACGCTGTCTTTAATTGGTCACATAAGTGACGATATCATTCGCATTGCGTAATCATGAAGATTACATATTTATATTACGCAAAATAGACAGATATGTCAACCCCTTATTTCAAAATACAACCAGAAAGAATGAAACGTATTCACCTACGATGGACAATATGGAACGTCTGGCAGCAGTGATGAAAGTACGGATATCAGATCTTTACGATTCTCAGTATAAGTGAGCGGTCAAATTCTATTGTAATCCAAGTTCTTTCATAACATCGTCGTGAGAAAGAGAAGGCTGATAATCAGGATCTCCGGAAGCGTAAGCTTTCAAAGCAGCGAGCTCATCAGGACCAGGCGCAACTTATTTTGCATTACTGAGAGCGAAAGAACTCTGAATTAAATTCCAGACTTTTTCTGCATCCTCTTCGCTCATAATTGTAACTGCACCAAGAATCCGTTCTTTTACATTAGACATAAAGATCACACTCCTTTATAAATCTGTCCACGATTTCCAATATCTATAATTTCCATGTGTATCCAAATAAATATACCCTCCTTTATAAATTATCAATTCTCATCACTGCCAACCGTGGAATAAAGTAAATCATATAATTATCCACAGCAACATACCGTCCGTACTTGGAACGGTAGCAGTCAATCACCTCAGTGAGATAATCCTCCGGCACTTCCAGATACTCAGCCATTTCGTGAAGATTCCGGCAGCAGGCCTCATAAGCATTGATGATCCCGATCAGGCCAACCCGGAGGTTATAGCCGTAAAGTTTGGCACGGTATTCCTGCTTCTGGTTCATCACATTAGTTGATTGATCTAGAATATTACCAGTAGTAGTGTAGTGATGACCAAGTTCTTCAGCCAGCACACAGGACTTTTCAGCCTGAGTGTCAATACTTTTTCGAATAGCAATGCGATTGCCCCGGATCAGACCATCATGTTTTTGAAGTGGACGTTCTTTTACCGTAAGACCGGCCTGATCGGCAGTAGTTAAAAGTTGTTCGTAGGTCAAATAAATCAGTCCTTTTAATTCAAATTGCGGATTTTAAGGACGGATACGCATAACTATGCTCGTACATATATTCAGGAGCACAGTCAATATCTTCGTCCATCCAGGTGACAACTCCATCTACGATTTTGCAGTCTTTGAATATTTTTTCATCAGTTAATGGAGCGAAAGCAGGGCCATTTAA
The DNA here is from genome assembly GCF_900101315.1 of Blautia sp. SF-50. Taxonomy (NCBI): domain Bacteria; kingdom Bacillati; phylum Bacillota; class Clostridia; order Lachnospirales; family Lachnospiraceae; genus Blautia; species Blautia sp. SF-50. The sequence goes on along the minus strand of NZ_FMUW01000010.1, from coordinate 71,353 downwards.
TAAGGAAGCATCAAAAAGTCGCTGTTCACCATTTGAAAAAGTGAGAAGCATCATCATATCATCCAATGCTTTTGCTGCAATAACCTGTACATTTTCCGAAGCATTAAACACAAAAACCCCTCCTTACTGTAATAGTTTTAAGGTAAAATATGGTTTGACAAATATTTTAACACTTTGTATAATATACTTAACAAGAGAACCGTTGGTCAGCGTACACCTGACCGCCGGCAAGAGTAATTGTTAAAAATAGCGCCTTATCTTACCAGGACGAGGGCGCTATTTTTTATGCATAAAAGTGATAACAAGAGTTGTGACTGCACAAAGCATAATTACAAAAGTAAATAAATCATTGTATGTAACCATCAGCACCAGCCTCCTTTCACAGAAGTGTCCGGCGGCTGACATAACGCCCCAACAGTTCCCTGGGTAAGTATATTATATTGTCAAAGTATCTGTCAGTCCGATCGGATATGTTCTATTCCCATTGAGAATCATCGTTCATAATATCCAGATCATGCTGAACACCTTCAGGTGTTTGTTCTACATCAGTTCTAACGTGAGCAGCGAGAAGATCTTCCTCCATCTGTTGGGTGGAGAGAAGGTTCTTTGAATATGTGAAAACTTTTCTCTGGTTGTGTGGCGTAAGCTGTTCGCATACTTCAATGATTTCCTTGCATTGAGCAGACTTTGGAGCTGTCTGAAAGGATTTCACCTTATCTGAAACTCTCTCCATAGGAACATCAAATCCCATAAGCCAGGCCTCATTAACATTTAATGCAGCAGCGAGAGCATCTATATTATTTTGACGTGGTTTATATTTCCCAGATATATAAGAACTTAATTGACCTTTATCAATGTTTGCTTTTGAAGCAAGCTGACTCTGAGTTATTTCACGAAGCTCCAGCCCCTGCTTTATTCGCTCTTTTATTTCAACTTTATTCAAGGCGTTATGATCCTCCTTAAAGATTTCTTTAATAGCATTATAAAACAGGGTTGAGAAAATATCAATAATTATTTAAAAGAATTGAGAAAAACTTAAAAAATACATTGACACGAGCGTAAGGCAATGCTATTATAAATACAGTTGAGAAAAACTCAACGCAAGGAGGTGAAAGAACATGCCTTATGATTACAGGAAACTGAGAGGCCGTATAAAAGAAAAGTTTGGAACACAAGCGGAGTTTTCAAAGAATATAGGACTGTCAGAGGTTTCGGTAAGCAATAAGTTAAATAATGTCGTGGACTGGGGGCAAGACGAAATGGAAAATGCGATACACGCATTGGAAATTCCGTTTTCAGATATACACGCTTATTTTTTTACTCATAAAGTTGAGAATATCTCAACTAAATAAAACTGCATAGGAATAAACACAACTATAGAAAAGAAGGTGAAGAGAGATAGAAGGATATTACACAAAAAAAACTGAAGTAGGAACAGGGAGACTTCATATAGAAGTTATGAATTTGCCGGAGTTCAAAAAGTTGATAAAACAGGCAAAAAAAGAAGCCGATCAATTGCGGGAGACAATCAATCGGCTGGAAAATTTTGAACTGGCAATAGATTTTAAAACTCTTGATGAATAAGCTATTTTGGCGAGATAGCTGATGCTTTTTCAACAACAAGGTCCATCGAAATGAAATATTGAGTAGCTTCTATAAAGTTTTTCATATCGGTGAAATTAAACTCCTCGTGTTTACGGACATAATGAGTTTCGTCATTTCCAATCCAAGCGGAACGTTTTGCAAGTGTAACGATTGAATCTGCGGATATATATTTCTCGATACATTTAGCTAATGGTGTGTTCTTTATTTCTTCACTTGAATCAGGATTTTTATGAATGGCGTAATCTTTTATAAGAAACTCCAAAGCTTTACGGTATCCAATTCCACATATTTCGGTTAAACCAGTAGTTTCTGCCAGTTCTGCTTGATTATAGATTTTAACAAACTGCGGAGAAAGTTGTTTTATTTGTTCGGGAAAGTCTGTAGTTCGTAAAGATCTTGGAAATATGTGCTCTATGTGTCCAGCATCTATAAAGCTAGGGGAGACGGAAAAAGTAGAGTATTTTACCATAAAACATTGCTGACAATGCGGGCAAAAGAAAATCGAGTATAAAAAGCTCCCAGAGTAATCGGAGATATAAAAACTTGACTTTGGAAATTCTCCATAGGCTGTATCACATATTGGACATTGACTTGGTAGTTCGATTTCAAAGCTTTTTTTAGGACAATCTGGGGAAAGAGGAGTTGCGTTGATACGTTTTTGTAAATTCATGAGCAGAATTCCTTTCATTTGTATGTATTAGGAAATGCCAGTACCTATATCACAAGAATATGAAAGAAAGCAGGGAAAGTCAATGAGTACACCAAATAATTTTAATCATTTTACTGGGAAAAAGAAAATTAAAGTAAAACATCAACACAGAAACAAATACCAGAAGGGAGGAGTCTGAGATAGAAGAAAAGGTAATTATTTCAAAGAAAGTGTGGATATCACTACTTTCATCTATGCTGACGTTAGCTGTTTTTTCGGCGTGCTGGTGGTTTCATAAAATGTTTTTTCTTATTTTAGTTTGTACATTTTACTCTACAAAGAAGCTTATCGGTGAAGTAATTGGAAACATAAAGTTTGAAGATGAGAAAGCTGATTAGCATTTTATGAAAGATATTACAACAGTATTGAAGGATGATACCATGCTACATAGGAATAAACACAGATACAGGAAAATATGGAATATCTGCTGTCAGATCAGAAGGAATCAGCATAGAGAAGAGGTGAATTAGGATGGAAAACATAAGAAAACCACAAATATTAATTCAGACAGATGGAATTACAAACACAAAAATTCTCATTGACGGAAAAGAGCTTCCGGGAGTTGCAGGAGTGAGATTTTCGCAGAGTTACAAAGAAAACAAAGGACTTCCTGTGTTACAGATCGAACTGAAAGCAACGAATGTTACGTTAGACGCAAAAATGCTCCCTGCATTGCCGGAACCATATAAAGGACAATACATATCAATCAGTAGACTGCTTGCATCGGGTGTAATTCCTAAAGATAAAATGGTAGAGCTTTGCAGGGAGAATGGAATAGAACTGGTTTTAGATACTCCTTAATTCATCTGGAGCAGAAGCGAGAATAGGACATTCGTCTTTACACGGAGATGAACAAGGGAGTTCGCTAATGCCTTTTTCCCATACATTAGTGTTGAAGACATATGTGGCTGATACCTTGATGTCCTTATTTGCTTTTGGACAAAAACCAATTACAGAATACTTTCTTTCCATAAAGATCCTCCTTTCTTTGATACTCGGCATGGCAGTGCCTGTATTTACAGGATAGGAGCATACAGCTCGACAGTCAATGAAAGACGTTCGACAATTTGCTTAAATTTTTATAAAGAGGTGGAAAAAATGAACAGATTTGATCTCTTAAAACAGACAAATACAGATCTTGCAGCTCGCATAATTATAGAATTTGGAAAAAGATTCCACGATAATCCAGAAGCTTTAGTAGAACATCTGGAAAGCAAGATAACAGAAGAAGACCTGCGCCGGATTAATGATGCAGGTCGTAAGGAAGGGTTAAGACCGATCGTCTTTATCCCGTAGGCAATAGTAACAGCCATTTCCGTTTGGGCATCCCATCATTTTTGCATAAATCAAACAAGACATATAAGAATTATCCATTCTAATGTGTTCTGGCTTAATTTTATCAATTTTGCATTCTGCTGTTTCATTATCCAAGTCGTGAATTTCGCCGGTATTGATATTAAGCAGAAAACGTTTGCCATTAAACGGTGTCTGAGATCTTCGCATAATCAACCCTCCTTCCATATGTACTCGGGTGTGTCAGCACCCTGTATATACAGAATAGGAGCGCACTGTCGAAAACACAAGAAAAAGCGTTCGACAAAGTAGTAAAAATTCTATAAACACAATAAACACAATCTTCATACGATAAAACAGGAGGTGAACTAGATGGCAGTTATCAAAGAAATCAAAAACGGATCCGGAGGAGTAATCCGGATCCATGACGACTACTGCAAGAACAATACTCCGGAAGACAACCAGAAGATCATAGATAACGTATCTCGGATAGTCAATGATTATTACATAAGAAAATCAGTGGGGTAGAGGAGACGAATAAAGATGCAGAAGAACCTGATCATCAGTCTGGTCATAGGCCAGCTAGTAGCATTGCTTCCGATCTGGGACTGGGGTGACAAACTCACATTCCTGACAGGAAGCATCTGCATAACAATCGTGGCCATGATAGTGATCACATGGCTGGAAGATAGAACCAGAGCAATGAAAAGAGCCCTCACATCGGCAAATGTAAAGGGCTCACGTAATTAAAGACAACTTCAGTATATCAAATTTGGAGAAGAAATCAAGAGGTAAAAGAAAAAAGGCTCAGGTGTTGCACCACCTGAGCCAGGATCATCCGGTCCCTGGAGTAAATTAGTTTACATAAATATAACACCAGGGAGCCGGAAAGTCAAGCATCCGGCGGTTATGTACCGCTATATTTTTAACCTTTTTTTGAGGGGACAAGATCCCCTTGCAGGCTTGATTAAACGTATTAGAGATGAGACGAGGGACACTTTTATGAAGTGTGGGTATATAAGGCAGACCTGGGACTGTGGGAACACCAGAGAAGTAGAAGAAAAACATACAGGAAGATATGGTGCCAGGGGACAGAAACGCCAGAAAAGACGGAAAGCTACCCCGGAAGAAATTGCAAAGCAAAATCAATGGAAAAGGGAAAGGGATGTTCGCAGGCTGATCAAGTGGAATTTCGGAATAGGAGATTACTGGTTCACGCTGACGTACAAGAAAGGCTCACGGCCACCCAGGAAACAGATGCAGAAAGATATGTCAAAGTTTATCCGGAAGCTCCGGGACAAGTATAAAAAATATGGATGGGAACTGAAGTATATATACCGGTTAGAAATCGGGAAGAATGGAGGACCCCATGTACATATTTTAATCAATCGGAAGTCAAACGATGAAACAGACACAGGCCTGCTGGTAGAAACACTCTGGGAACATGGCCATGCACAGACAAAAAGGGTGTATGACGTTGATTCTGGAGAACTAGCACAGTACATAACCAAGCCGCTGCAGGATCATGAGCCGGAAGATCTGAAACGGTATCACCCGTCCAGGAATCTAATCCGCAAAGATCCAGAAAAAGAAGAGATAAACAGAAGAAGCTTGCTGGACAAGCATGGAAGGCCGCGAGATCCGAAGCCGCCAAAAGGCTGGGCGATCGTGCCAAACTCAGTAAAATGCGGAAAAAACAAGATAACAGGATACGCATACCGACATTACATATTGATCAAAACAGAAAAGAGAAGGAATTAACATGCAGCAAGTAAATGTTTTTATTGAGACAAGCAGCCGGTTTCGCGGAAATGTGGAAAGAAAATGCGGATATGTGCTGTCGACTCAGCTCCGGACAGGGAAAGCGACAAGGGAGCATTTTGGAAGGGTAACTGGAACATATCATCAGGCCATATTGCTTACCATGGTGGATGCATTGGATCACATGACGAGAACCTGTGACGTGTGCTTTTACATAAGCGATCTGTATGTTACAAGTCGCCTGGGAAAGATCACGGAAATGGCCGGATCCGGCTGGTTGGACACAAAAGGAAAGCCAATCGCGAACAGAGAGGAATGGCGCAGACTGTTTAAAGCTATAAATCAGCTTCCGGATCCACACAAAATCTCTGCAAAAACAGAGAAACACAGTTATTCCGCATGGCTGCGAGAGGAGATGAAGCACCGTGAATGTGGAAGAATACTGGGGCAGGGGCTGGAGCCTGCGCCCGGAACAGGACATATTAACAATGGAATGTCTGGGTACCATTACTAAATCAGGTACCCGGTTTACATACTACAAAGACGAAAAAGGAGGAATATGGTTTGATGATGAACCGATCGGAGGAAAACCAGAATGGATGCAGAGAGCAGACAAGGAACGAAGACGAAGGCATAGACGGCATCCTTGAGAAATTAATGGCATATGTCTGCGATGAATTGTGCTGGTTTCGAGAAGAAATGCAGGGAGATTTGATGGACAGGATATGCGGACGTTGCGGATTACAACAGTATGCTGACAGAATCCGGGAGGAATATGAGAAGATCAATAACTTTGATAAGAGCCAGACCGGTCAGCTTATGAACAGATATCGTAAGATCACACTCTGCAAAGACTGCAGGTACAGAGCTAAAGGAAAGTCAGGATATCACTATTGTAGAGGGTTTGGCCTTCCAGCTGTACAGTTGAGAGAAAATGATGGATGCAGCATGGGAGAGGAAAGATAAGGAGGATATCATGAGAACAATAGCAATCATCAATTTAAAGGGCGGTGTGGCCAAGACCACATCAAGCATTAACATCGCATACATACTGATGCGGAAAGGATACAAGGTGCTTCTGGTTGATAATGACAAGCAGGGGGACTGTTCACGTGGAATGAACCGCCGTACCCAGGATGGGGAAGGGATTGACCGGATCATGGTAGACCGGCATCCGGATATGGAAAAACTGATCAACAAGACTGACTATCTGCATCTGGATATCATCACAGCAAACCTTGGTCTCCTGACTGCAAACATGGAAGTAACCATGGACCGTGTACGCCCACAGCAGAACCGGTTGAGAAAGGCACTGCAGCAGGTAGCCGATAATTACGATTTCTGCGTGATCGATAATGCTCCGGATATCAATGTGTCGGTGATCAACGCCCTGACTGCCACAGACGATGTCCTGATTCCGGTAGAAGTAGATGATAACACGCTGGAAGGTATGAACGAGCTTCTGGATCAGATCGATGATGTAAAAGAAGAATTGAATCCGGATCTGAAGAACGTGCGCTGCTTTATAACAAAATATCAGAAATTCAACCAGGCGCACCTGCAGGGAGCGGAGATCATAGAAGAACAGTACCCGATCATGAGAACGAAGATACGCTTTTCCGGTGTAGTAGCAAGGAGCACATTCGTGCGCATGCCTGTAGCCCTGCACAGTCCCAGATCAGCGGCAGCAGAAGACTATGAAACCCTTGTGAATGAGTACCTGGATATGATTGGAGATGAAGACGATGGCGAAATTTGATCTGAAAGGACTTCTCAATGACAGATCAGTCCCGGACCGGCAGCAGGACCAGAAGATCGTATACCGAAATCCAAAAGATCTGATCCCGTCAGAAGAAAACTTCTACAACACAGAGAAGCTTGAAAGGCTGAAACAGTCGATCAAGCTTCTGGGGATCCTTCAACCGCTCCTGATCGAGAACAGGGATGGGAAGGATTACGTTATAGCCGGCCATTGCCGCCGGAAGTGCTGTATTGATCTGCTCAATGAAGGAAATGACAGATTCAGCCGGGTTCCATGTATATATAAAACACAATCGAAACTGGAACAGGATGCGGGTCAGGAAAACGACATAGTACGCCAGATCATGATCATCCAGGCGAACTGTTATCGTGATAAATCCGACTGGGAAAAAATGACTGAAACGCTCAAGATGGAAGGCCTTGTGAAAGAACTCCGTGAGAAATCACAGATGGAAGGAAAGACAAGAGACATCCTGAAAGACCTGATCGGAACATCCGGTGGCCAGTTGGGAAGATATCATGCAATCAGCACAAACCTCTGCGAACAGCTGATGTCAGAATTTGAAGAAGACAGGATTAAGATTTCCGTGGCCTATGAAGCGTCCAAACTCAACAGAGAGTATCAGAAACAGGCCTGTGAGTTATACGAAGAAACAGGAATCCTGACACTGGACGATATCAGAGACCTGTACCGGCAGCAGGAAGCAGAGAAAGGTATTCCTGGCCAGATGACCATCGAAACAGCAACAGGCCAGAATCGGCCGCCGGAAGATGATACGGAGATTCCGGCAGAGACACAGATTGAGCGTTTCTATGAGAGCACAAACAAGAACATGAAGAACTACATCATCCAGGAAGACAAGAACATGACCATCTTCATGCTTTCGAACTTGTATGGATCAGCACGTGTCCGAAACGGACACCTCAATTACCAGGGATCAACCGCCGGGATCACCTTTAATCCAGGAGGGGTATTTGAACACGAGCTGTCCTGGCAGTCCCTTGCCAAGATCCTGATCGGGAAGTATGGGCATAAGAAACCGGTCAAGATGGTACCTGTAGATACACCGGATAATGCAGAATACACAATATCGGCAGCAGTGAAAGCATTCTGTGGGGCATATCCTGAAAAATTAAAAACAATCATGAGAATATGCAGGCTATACAATAACAATGGAGAAGCTGCCAGAGCAGTGCAAAAGAGGATTGCGCCGCATGGATATCACGGATGTACCGGACCTGAGGTAGGCTATACATTCATGAGCTTTAACGCAGGACTGGAGATTGAGGTTGGCAAAGAAAAAGTGTCCATGAAGTACGGAAGGTTGATTGCAGAAGCAAAGAAACTTTACGATCCATGTGATTCTAAGTTCAATGAAGAAGAACGCTGCCAATCAGTAGCGGAAACACCGGACGAAAAGCAGCACGATTTTGTTGAAGATACCAAAATCACAGATCATTTCAGTGATACCACCGAGATGCCAGATGCCTGGCCGCCGGAACTGAAGGACATCCCAATTCCAACGGAAACAGAAATAATGGGATATTTGTACGATGAAGAGCGAAAACTCAGGGAAATTCTTGAAGTGGAAAAAGAAGAACCTGGGATGCCGCACATGGAGATTATGAGACAGCAATTAATCACAGCAGGATTGAGATTGATCAAGAATCTTGTCGAAGATTGTCGAGAAGAATAAACAAGGGTGTTTTCGAAAAACCGATTAACATATAAACCCATCAGTCCTGCCGCATGAGCCTGTCAGAAATGCGGCAGGGGAAAGGAGGGTGTCCGATTCGGACACACGGAAAATGAATTACGATAACTTGAAATTCCCAAAACAGGGAAAGAAAAAAAGAAAGAGGTCAAAAGCTTGGAAATATCCATGCAAAAGAAAGAGGGAAAGTATTATTCCTGGAGATAGAAAAGATAGATGTTACATATGCGGAAGTCATATAAACATAGAAAATCATCATATTTTCTTCGGAAGTAGAAACAGAGATAATTCAGACTGGTGTGGCCTTACGGTTCATCTGTGTCTAGAACATCATAAAGAAGGCAGGATATCTGCTCATAAGTACCGGGAAGTTAACGATGCACTAAAGCGGATTGCACAGAAAGCGTTTGAAGAGAAAATCGGCAGTAGAGAAGATTTTATGCGAATATTCGGAGAAAACTGCCTGGAGGAAGAAAATGAGAAAGAGGATGAACCTGTATAAGGTAGTAGACCAGAACGGGAAGCAAGTGTTTGAGAATCTTCTGACGGCTAAACAGGTCACAGAAAAGACCGGCTGCACAAAGAATAATGTAGCACAGGCGGCAGCCAATTTTGCTCTTGTGAATAAGAAGTATCGAATTATCCCGGAAGACATCAAGCTGAGTAAAGCATTAGATGTTGAGCTCCTGGCAGAATGGGACAGGTATCGGAAGTGGATGCTGAAGGCAGTAGGGAGGATGAAGTGAACAAAAGGCAGAAAAAGAAACTGTTCAACAGAAAATGTGGATACCGGCTTGTAAAGCTCCCACACAATTTCCAGACGTGGGTATTCCAATATTACACTGGTATCGGAGCAGTAACATACAAACGCATTTGCACAGAGAAAATCCCAGACAGAGCGAAATGCTTGATAAACACCAGAAACGTGGAGAATTTCAACCGGATCATGGCAGAAAGGAGAAAATGATGGAGAACACATGTAAAACCTGCATCAACAACGATGATGGTCTTTGCGACCGCAAAGGAATCCTTGTAGAAGATGAAGATTTCTGTGAGTATCACTGGGCAGCAGGAAAGAAGATCAGAATGAAAAGACATGAGAAGAAGATGGATATCACACCAGAACTGATGCTGTCAGCATATAACACGCTGATACAGGGATGTAAAAGCCGGCCGGCCAGTGAAGATGGAACCTGCAGCAACTGCATCTTGTATCAACACTGTCCAGGTACATCAAATCTTCTTCCGGAAGACTGGCAGGAGATACACTATCCGTTTTTGACAGGAAACACACTGCATTACATAAAAGCCGGCAAGGTCAAGCAGATTGTATTTGCCAGACGGGAAGATGCAGAGGAAAGACTTGCGGAAATGAAAGAAGGTGTGAAATGAGTTATAAGAACAACGAAGGCTATCCAGATCCGACAGCTGGCAAGGCAGTCCGGTCAGCTGGTAGGATGCCGACACATATCTACAATGCCTTTTGTGTCCTGAATAATACGGCAGGTCTGCTGGGGTTGGAGATTACAGGGCTGAGGGATAAAAAAACGGGTCGTGAATGGCCACAGAGGAGGTGAGAATGATGTGGGTAATATTTCTTGGTTCCGGCATGGTGTTCGGAGCCGCAGCCCTGGTACTGATCTGGATAGGAAGCAGAGTGATCCTGTCAATTAGGCGGCAGCAGAAGAAGTTTGAGATTGAAGATGAAACATACAACAAAGTAAAAGAAGCTATCAAAGAAAAGGAGAACAAAAATGAAAAGTAAGATTATTATCGGAACCGTGGCAGCAGTAGCAGTTCTTGGCGGAGGATACACTGTATCAAGAATGGATTTTATCGGCACAGGTAAAGTTGGTATCGTCTACAACTATAAAGATGGAGTACAGGACACAGTACTCACCCCGGGAATGCATTTTATCGCACCGATGAACAAAGTAAAGGAATTCAGTACCAGCAACGAGATCCTTGTTCTCACAAAGGACAAAAGGGACGGCAGTAAAGAGGATGATTCTTTTAAAGTGGCCACATCAGACGATGCCAGCATTGCAGTATCTTTCCAGATGAGTTACCGATACGATCCGGATACAGTGATTGATACATACAAACGTTTCAAGGGAATGGACGGGGAAGATATTATCGAAAACCGTGTCAAAACTGTTTTGAAGTCAAAGATTTCTGAGGTTACAACCGATTATTCAATGATGGACATCTATTCCGGAAACAGATCCGAGCTGAATAACGCTATCACGGAATATCTTAACAAAGATTTTCATAAAAAATACGGCATTGAAGTCCTGGATGCTTCCATCGTAGATGTGCATCCGGATAAAAAGCTGAAGCAGGCCATTGATAATAGAGTGACAGCCTTGCAAGAGAAACAACAGGCTCAGGCAGAGCAGGAAAAGGTTAAAGTCCAGAAAGAAACAGAAAAACTCCAGGCTGAAGCAGATGCCCAGATCGAACTGACTAAGGCAAAGGCAGACGCAAAGAAAGCTAAGGTTAAAGCAGCAGCTGAAGCAGAAAACACAAAAACCAAGGCAAAAGCACAGGCAGAGGCTAATAAAGAACTCAGTGCATCCATTACAGATGAATTGATCAAAATGAAGGAGGCAGAAGCTCACTACAAAAACGGCTGGGTTACAGTCCAGGGAGCCGATGCCGTGATCGCGGATAAATAAAAGAAATGCAGAGAAAGCCGGGAGCATACACGTTCCCGGCTAAAAGCATCGAAAGGGGAGGATACCAGTGGGCGAGATCAAGATCACCAGGAAGCTTCTGGATAACTACAGAAAGTTAAAGAGGGAAATACCGGTCCTCAGCATGGAACTGGCTGAAATGAAACAGGGGGAGGCTGGTCTTGGAAACAGTACGATATTTGACTACACCACCGGCTTTGCGCGACCACAGAGTGTAGTTGGATTCGACCAAGCACGATATGACCGGAGAAAGCACACATACGATCATAAAATGGCACAGGCGGCAGCAGTGGAACGATGGATCCAGAGCATTGAAGATGGCCAGACAAGATATGTGTTCAAGGCATTTTACCAGCAGGGAATGACCTGGGAGAAGATAGCAGAAAAGACAGGATATTCCCAGAGCCCGGATTATCCAAGGCTCTATATCAGAGATACATATTTGAAAAAATGTGAGATTAAGTAAAAAATATCGTTTATATCGGAAATATCGTTATAGAATACAATAGAAGCCAAAGGCATAAAGGCCGGCGGCTTTCAGATATTGACTGACAGGGCCGACCACCCTGTAATGGAACGTAGCTTAGTGGCAGAGCAACTGTGTAACCAGAAATTGACTGATGAAGTCGATGGCGATGGTTCGAATCCATCCGTTCCGATCAGGTGTACACACCTGCATATATAATATTCCAATCATCACAAGAAAGCATCTGGCAGCGGGTGCTTTTTTTATATAAAAAATGACAATAAATGCGACGAAAAATATAATAACTTGACAAAGTGATAATTGAATGATATAGTATGGATGTAGCAATCGATTGCTAATAAGGAGGAAGACAAAATGGCAAGGGGCATAGCAGAGCGTATGGCAGAAATAATTTCTGACCGTAAAATGACGCAAAAGGATCTGGCATTTTTATCAGGAGTGACAGAATCTGCCATTTCCCATTACTTAAAGGGAGATCGCATACCGAGAGGCGCCACTCTGATTAAAATTGCGAAAGCACTTGATACATCAACGGATTATTTATTGGGCCAAGATAATACAGGTGGCTTACAGAAAGAGTTTGATGATGCACGAGTGATTTTAGCACGAAATGCTTCAAAAATGAGTAAAGAGCAAAAAATGGAACTTATCAATCTTTTAATGTAACAAGCAGGAGAACATATGCGTCTGGAAGATGAGCAGTATGAAGAGATTAAGAGGACAGTGATAGATACCTTTTCTGTGTATGGAATCAGATGCATTCCAATTAGTGCATTTGAAATGGCTACAAAAATGGGAATCAAAGTTATTCCGTACTCGGCATTGAGTGAGGAAAAGAGAAGTGCAGCAATGCGTGAAAGTAAAGATGGATTTTCAATAGGCAGTTCTCGTAGCCAAGAGTGGATGATTTTTTATAACGATGCTTGCGAAAGTTATGGAAGAATCAATCAGACCATAATGCACGAAATTGGTCATTACGCAATGGGCCATATCAAAGATGGAGAAGAGGAAGAATCGGAGGCAAAATTTTTTGCTAAATATGCACTTGCGCCGCCGCCGTTGATTCATACTTTCATAGAACATATCACTCCAGATTCGATAAGAAACGTTTTTGATCTAAGTAATCAGGCAGCGAAAAATGCTTATTGGTATTATCGAAGTTGGCTGTATAATAGCGGAAGTTATTATACAGATTACGAAAAGAAAATACTTGAGTTATTTAAGGCTGAATGTTAAGTAAAGGTGTATAAGTCAAAAGGCTTTATACATAAACAAAAAACCAAGCACCCATTTATATGGAGATGCTTGGCTCTTGCGAAAAATGTAAATGCAGTTGTTCAACTGGTTACAATTCTCTCTCGACAATTGAATTGTAACACTGTATTTATCCTTTTGCAAGAGTTACTTGCGAAAGGAGGGGATATTCATGTGGATTTTTAGAACGTGGATTACCAGGAAAGATGGCACGAAAGATTATGCCAAGGATCATGGTAAAAAAGCCTTTAGATTCTGGGTAGGTCCTGGACCGGAACCAGATAAAAAGAAGAATCAGTAGTATTTTAATTAAAGAGGCGTATTTACCAGTTGGACGCTTCTACCCAAAAGAAAGGCATAGGTAGAAGAATATGGCTAAGACAAAATCCAGTGTTAGAGGAACTCAGAATAAAAAGATCGTGGTTGTAAAACCATATACACGAAGTGATGGTGTAAAAGTCAGAGAACATAGACGATCAACACCAAATTAGATATTATGTGATAGGAGATAGGTTTATGAATTTAAAAGAACAGATTTTAAAGGATTTAAATGAGATGGACGGAAGCGCAGTTGATAACAAATATAATAATATATATGGGAAATACAAAATTGCAGTAGCCGAATTGCAAAAAGATGGACTCATTGTTGGCGCAACGGTTTTTTATTACAAAAATACACAAGAACCGGAAGTTGTTTCTTTAAAAACAGCTGAATTGACGCAAAAAGGAAAAGCGTTGTTAAGTGTGTAAAGACGATGCATACAAAAAGGCACCCTACGGGGTGCTTTTCTAATGCAATTTTTCCTACAGCGTGCACGGCACCAGCACATACATACCTTACGCATGGATTCACTGTATGTAAGTGTTTGCGCACCTCCTTTCGGCGTGGCAGCAATCGGCTGTCACTATGGTGCCGGCAGGACTGTAATTTACAAATATAAAAAACGAAACGAATGAGAGGTGGTGAGGCTTGCCAAGAGCACCAGATCAGAGAATTGAAGAGGCCAGAAAGATATATGCTTCTGGAGCGAAATTAATTGAAGTTTCTCAGAAGCTCGGAATCCCGGAGGGGACAATCCGAAGCTGGAAAAATAGATATAAATGGGATGATGCAACGTTGCAAAAGAATAAACGCAACGTTGCGAAAAAGAAGGGCGGACAGCCCGGAAATAAAAATGCGGAGGGGCATGGAGGAACCGGTCCGCCGGGAAATAAGAATGCAGTCAGGACAGGAGAGTTTGAAACTCTCTTTTTTGATACCCTGGAACCGGAAGAAAGAACATTGGCAGAGATGATCCAGCCGAACAAAGAGCAGCTGCTTCTCAGAGAAATCCAGCTTCTTGCAGTCAGAGAACGCCGGATGCTGAAAAGAATCCAGTCTCTCCGTGAACTGGAGGTTCAGACCGGATCTGAAGAAGATTCGGTACCATGCGGAATGTCTGTAACGGAATATGCTTCCGGTATTGAAAAAGGAAAACAAACAGAACTTCGAAAGTACGAAGGCATTCTTGGCCAGATCCAGGCTATAGAGGATGCTCTGACTAGAGTGCAGGCCCGGCAGCAGAAAGCAATCGAGATGCTGCATAAGTTTGGTTATGACGATGCAAAACTGGAACTTGCAACCATGCAGCTTGAATTTGAGATGCTGAAGCAGGATAACCAGGCAGAAGAGACTACCGATGATGGTTTCCTGGAGGCAATGAATGCAACAGCGCAGGATGTCTGGGGTGACGAGAATGTATGAAAAACTCAAAACTCTGAAAGATAAGCTGCAGAAGATGAAAACCAACAGAGCCAACAGGCAGATAGGCCAGACGTTTCATTTTTCTCCGTTCTCAAGAAAACAGAAACAGGTCCTGACCTGGTGGTGCAAAGAATCCCCGGTTCACGATATGGATGGAGTTATTGCCGATGGAGCAATCCGATCAGGAAAAACAATCAGCATGTCTTTATCATTCGTTATGTGGGCCATGAGTACATTCACTGGCCAGAACTTTGCCATGTGCGGAAAGACCATAGGATCCTTCCGGAGAAATGTTCTGTTCTGGTTGAAACTGATGCTTCGATCAAGAGGATATTCCATCACGGATCACAGGGCAGACAACCTTCTAACCATCCGAAAAGACGGAAAAGAAAACTACTTCTACATATTCGGCGGCAAGGATGAAAGATCTCAGGATCTGATCCAGGGAATCACGCTGGCAGGAGTGTTCTTTGACGAAGTTGCCCTGATGCCGGAATCTTTTGTGAACCAGGCAACAGGCCGATGCTCTGTAAAAGGTTCAAAGTTCTGGTTTAACTGCAACCCGGATGGCCCGTATCACTGGTTTAAACAGAACTGGATAGATAAATCTACCGGATATCTGGGAAAAGAAGAAACTGCCCGGAGGATGCAGCAGGCGGCCGCGGAGGGGAAAGATCCCGGTCTGAAAGATATTCTGTATCTCCATTTCACTATGGATGATAACCTGTCCCTGGATGAAGAGATCAAAGCCAGATACAGGAGCATGTACGTTGGAGTATTCTTTAAACGTTATATCATGGGGCTTTGGGCGGCAGCAGAGGGAATCATCTACGACATGTTCGATGAGAACAAACATGTCCAGGATATCAAAGATTTCTATCAGCTGTTGATTAACGGGAATCGGTATGTTTCCTGTGATTATGGCACACAAAACGCCACAGTATTCCTGCTGTGGAACAAAGGAACCAACGGAAAATGGTACTGCATCCGGGAGTATTACTATTCCGGAAGAGACAAAGGTAAACAGAAAACAGATTCAGAATATGCAGACGACCTGAAAGAGTGGCTGGATGGAACTAAGATCAAAGCGATCATCGTAGATCCATCGGCCGCTTCTTTTATTGCAGAACTCCGGAAACGGGGATATAAGGTCCTGAAAGCCAACAATGATGTTCTGGATGGAATCCGGCTGGTTGGAATGCTTCTGAACCTGGAGAAGATTGTCTTTGCTTCTTCCTGTAAAGAAACCATAAAAGAGTTTGCTTCTTACATCTGGGATGAGAAAGCCCTGGAGAGAGGAGAAGACAAACCGGTAAAACAGTGGGACCATTGTCTCACCGGAGATACATTGATAGATACGGTAAAAGGAAAGATTCCAATAGAAAAACTAATTGGAAAGAAGGGAAAGGTGTACTGCTATGATGTAAAACGAAGAAAGAAGGCAATATCTACATTTTACAATGTACGAAAGACAAGAAAAAATGCAGATATTTATAAACTTACGTTGGAAGATGGGAACAGTATAAAAATGACAGCAGATCATCTTGTGTATACGCAAAGAGGTTGGGTTGCGTTAAAGCACCTTAAAGCAACAGATAAGATTTTGAAAGTTACTACTTGACTTGTTGCATGTAACATGCTAATATTGTTACATGCAACAAGGAGGTGAGATAAGTAGAAGCGAAAAGCAGAGCTGAGTATTTCAAAGAGCGCAGAGAAAAATTTAAAGCGTTTCATGTTGAGGTAGAAAAAGAGAAAATGATGCGTTTTGAAGAAAAACTTAAAGAAAAGAACACTACAAAAAAAGAATGGCTTGATGAAAAAATCAGCGAAGAATTAAAAAAATAAGGAATTCCGCCCCGACCAAAGATTGGAATTCCTTATAGCATGTAGAAGTTTCCTTCTGTAAATATTATAATGCAGATGGAAACTTCTTTCAAGAACCAAAATTTGAAAGGAGTTTTTATTATGCCTGTAAAAAATGTAATTAAAAAAACGAAAGATATGATAGGAAAAATTGATCCGCATTATGATATGACAAATTCGAATATGACAGAATTGTATAGTGCCTATTCAAAGTATCCGTATGAATTAATGTGTTATAGTTTTAAATTTGGTTACCTTCAGGGAATGAAAGCTGCAAAAGCTGAAATGAAACGGAGGGAAAAAGCAAATGCCTGAAAAATTTCAATTTTTTGATGGAAAAAGATTTACACGTGATGATAAAACTGGATACTATTTATGTGCCACAGCGGACGATGGAAAGAGAAAACGGATGCATGTGTATGTTTGGGAATATTTCAATGGTCCAGTCCCTAAAGGATACCATATTCATCACATTGACGGAGATAAAAGTAATAATAATATCAAAAACCTTCAGCTGTTGTTGGCTATGGAACATGAGAAACTACATGGCTCAATGTGGACAGATGAGCAGAGAAATCGGGCACGAAAAAATATAGAAAAGGCATCTATCAAAGCGAAGGAGTGGCATGGTAGTAAAGCTGGCCATGAATGGCATAAAATGCATTATGAAAAAATGAAAGAGAAATTACATCAAGTACATAAATTCAACTGCCTTATGTGTGGAAAAGAATTTCAATCACCACAGATTAAATCAAAATTTTGCTGTAATAATTGCAAGAGCGCATACAGAAGAAAAAAAGGCGTTGATAATATTACGAAAATTTGTAGTCTTTGCGGAGGTGAATATACTGCAAATAGATACAACAAAACAAAATTCTGTCCAATTTGTAGGAATAAAAAGCATAAAAAAAATAGGCAAAGCTAACGTTTACAATATGGAAGTTAAGAACCACCACAACTTTAGTGTTTGTGGTGGTTTTATTGTGCATAATTGTCTTGACGCTACACGCTATCTATGCAGCACCATAATCGGCAGAAAAGCAGCACGTTTCCGAGAGATAAGGAGGTGAGAAAAATATACACATTTACAATACCGAGAGAAAGTTTCGATGAGTTAAATCCGGATAAGCAGGTGATCCGCCAGCTGATCAGCAAACACATCAGTAAGGTGGACCGGCTGAAGAAGAATATGTCCTACTACGAAGGAAAGCACAAGATCCTGGATGAGACCAAACGGGAAAACCGCCTGGTGTGCAATCATGCAAAAGACATCTCTGATACAGCCAGCAGCTATTTCATCGGCAATCCGGTGACGTACAAATCAGAGGGAGACATCAAGGCCCTCACAGACGCACTGGAGGTGGCCGGAGCGGACGAGACAGATGGAGACAACGGCCTGGAGGCATCTATCTACGGCCTGGCCTATGAATATGTCTATGTGAAGGAAAACGAGAACAACCTGCAGACCAAGAACTTGTCCGCAGAGAATACCTTCATGGTAAAAGACGACAGCATAGAGGAAAACGAACTCTTTGCTGTCTATTATTATATCCGGAAAGATGATTCCGGGAAGCTTCCGGACCACTATATGGCCACAGTAGTGACCACAAACTATAAGTACGAGCTGGACATTGAGAACAGCAATACGATCCAGGCAACCACAGAGCCGGCGGTGCCCCATTATCTTGGTGAGATCCCGATCATTGAATACCTGAACAATAAACTGGCCATCGGAGATTTTGAACTGCAGATCCCACTGATCGATGCATACAATGCGCTGATGAGCGATCGTGTGACCGATAAGGAGCAGTTTATTGATGCGATCCTGGCCATCTATGGAACATTGCTGACCGATGAGGACGAACCGAACACTGAGGATGGAGACGAGAGCATCCGAAAGGCCAAAGCCCGTCTTAAAAAGTACAAGGTTCTTGAGATGCCGGATACAGCCAAAGCAGAGTATCTGACCAGGACTTTTGATGAAAACGGTGTGGAGATCCTTAAGAAAGCCATTGAGCAGGATATCCATAAGTTTTCCCACATTCCCTGTATGTCAGATGAAAGCTTCGGGGGGAACGTCAGTGGTGTGGCTATGGAATTTAAGCTCCTGGGTATGGAAAATATCACAAAAATCAAGACCAGATATTATAAAAAAGGTCTGAGAAAAAGAGTTCGGATATTCTGTAACTATCTGGCTTTGCATGGAACCAGCATCGATCCATCCGGGATCACGATGACATTCACCAGAGCATTGCCGAAAAATCTCCTGGAGATATCCCAGATCGTGGCAAATCTGTGGGGAAAGGTAAGCCGTAAGACCTTGCTTTCTCAGGTCCCGTTTGTGGATGATGTGGATGAGGAACTGAAAGCCCTGGAAGCAGAGGAAGAAGAGAATCTGAAGCGGCAGCAGGAAGTCTTTGGACTGCAGGACAATACGCCACCGGAGCAGGATCCCGATGATAAGGAAAAAGTAGATGCGTAGAAAATACTGGGAACAGAGGTCTGCCTGGGATATGTATCAGTTTATGGAGGATGCAGAAGAGACAGCAGATCTCATTTCCAGAGTATACCGGAAAGCCTCTCTCCAGCTGGAATATGCCGCAAGAGATATCTTTGAGAAGTTCATGACAAAATATGGTCTGTCAGAAACAGAAGCCTGGCAGATCATAAATTCCATACAGGATAAAAACTCCATTGATCAGCTGAAACAGGAACTCCAGAACCGGAAAAAGGACAGTGAGATTCTGAAACAGCTGGAAGCTCCGGCGTACCGTGCAAGAATGGAACGCTTGCAGAATCTCATGTCGCAGGTAGATACGGTGATGCAGCAGGTATACCAGCAGGAGAAGCAGTTCGATACCAAACTTCTGGAACAGCTTGGAGAAAAAGCCTATTATCATTCCATTTACAACATGCAGAAAGAAACCGGTCTGGCATTCAGCTTCTCTCATGTGAGCAGGAAACAGATCGACCAGGCTCTGCAGATGAAATGGTCCGGAAAACATTTTTCAGACCGTATCTGGCAGAACACACAGCAGCTTGCAGATTCCTTGAAGGATGAATTGCTGATCAGTCTCCTTACCGGCCGGACAGACCGGGAAACAGAGGAATCCATCCAGGCCCAGTGCGGAGGGGGAGCAAAGCAGGCCAGGCGATTGGTAAGAACAGAATCCTGTTACATGGCAGGAGAATTGACTGCACAGAGTTATATTGACTGCGGGATCAAGAATTATCGCTATGTGGCAGTGCTGGATCTTCGTACCAGTGAGATCTGTCGGGAACTGGATGGAAAGGTTTTTTCGGTGAAAGACCGGAAAGCCGGAGTGAACTATCCTCCCATGCATCCATATTGCCGCTCTACAACGATTTCTGTCATAGATGATAAAATCCTCAGGAACATGAAAAGAAGTGCTTACAACCCGGAAACAGGGCGTACAGAGATGGTTCCTGCGGATATGACCTATGAACAGTGGTATGAGAAATACGTCAAAGGAAATCTAAAAGCAGAAGCCCAGGAGAAAGCAGTCAAGAACGCTTCGTCAGACCGGAAGCAGTATGAGCGGTATCGGGAACTTCTTGGAAAAGACATGCCGAAACATTTTGCAGACTTCCAGGAAATGAAGTATAATGAACCTGAGAAGTGGGAACTGCTCAGGACTTATGCACGTTCTGTAGATAAAGGCACGATATCTCCGTTATCTGGATTCGAGAATTATCAGAAGATTTATGATGAAATCAATGAAAAAGTTGTTGGTATAAAGACTTCTGAGGGAACAGCAGTAACCAGACAGAGTAAACATTTCATGGACAGAGTAATCGGAACCATGAAAGATCCAAAAACGGGAAGATCACGATCAGGAGTTACCGTGGAAGGAATACGGGATGCGCTGGAGAATCCGGCGAAAGTATTTCCTACGAGAACGGATCCTGATTCAAGAAAAAGCCAGAAATATATTGGCAGACATGGAACAGTCTCATTAGATCCTGAGACGGGGATTCTGATTCAATGCAATCCAACAGATGCAGACTATGTAAGGAGAATAGCAAATGGAAATGCGAAGATTTGAACTAAAAAAAGAGCAGATCGAATTTCTTAAAGAAATGTATCCTGACAATGAGCTGGTTCAGAGAGTACTGAATTGTGAAAATAATGGAGTATTTGAAGTAGATGTGGATACCAAAATTGATTTTATGCTTTTTGTGGAAGATGAGTCGGTATATTGGATGGACGCAAATTATGAGCCATCAGCGAAAACATATATGCTTGAATCAATAAGGGATGATATTTATTATCAGACCAACTGATACCACCAGTCAGAAATGGCCGGTGGTCTTTTTATACCCATTTTTAAGAAAGAGAGGATCAGAAATGAAGTTTGAAGAAGCATTAAAGGCAATGAAAGCAGGAAGTAAAGCAAAATTACCGTCCTGGGGAGGATATTGGTATTGGAGTCCAGAGAAAGAAACAATCATCATGCACACAAAAGATGGACAGGAACTGGATATCCGGGAAACCCAGAGCGTTGTATATACGCTTCAGAATATTCTTTCTGATGAATGGATCATTGCAGATGAAGTAAACTGTCCGCAGTTGGGCGGAGAAGCAACATTTTCTTTCGGGGAAGCTATCAAGTACCTGAAAAGAGGGTCCAAAGTAGCTCGTAAAGGATGGAATGGTAAAAAACAGTACATTCAGCTTGCAACTGGGATTTCTTATAAGGCAGCAGATGGCGAAGTTGTAAACTGTGAGCACAATGCTATTGGCAACATGGCAGTGGCTTTTGTAGGAACATCTGGTGTGCAGATGGGATGGCTTGCATCTCAGGCAGATATGCTTGCGGAAGACTGGATTTTTGCGGAGGAGTAGAGAATGAAAAACGAAGAATTTTTAAGGCTTTGTAAGGCGAAAGTAGCTGAATATACAAACTCCCATATGGATAAGACCGATGGAAAGCAGATCACAGTACAGGATGTGTACGTGGTATGGAGTTGTAAGACATTACAGAACAGTAAAGCACTTCTGAGCACGACTGTGCCGGATGGAATGTATTATGAGCTGACATATAACGGAGATAAGCACGAGTTATACCTTGATGCTTATAAGAAGTTTCAGAACATGTGCTTTAAACTGTAATTGCGCCGGCGCAACGGAGGGGAGGTGAAGAGAATGAAAGTAAAATGCATCAAAAGATACAGCGACATCTGCTTGAAAGAAATCGTCGAGAAGGGAACTGTTCTGGAAGTAACAGAAAACAGAGGGGAACATCTGATCGGCGAGGGTGTTGCAGAGGCAGTAAGAGAAGCAAAGGCAGCAGCCAAAGGGAAGGAATAGGTAATCCAATTATCTCCCGGTGAGACGCAGGGTGAAGCGTCTTATTTTTTATGCCTTTTTCCGCTAGGCGTTAAAGAAGCAGATTCCAAAAACTGAATGGCCCGGGCGTGAGAACGAATAGGCTGGGCAGAAAGGAAAAGATATGAGAAACAGAGTATTCAAAGCAATGTGTAAAGTTCCAATGAACCTGCAGTTATTCGCAGAAGGCGGAGACGGTGCTGGGGCCGGTGAGGGCAATGGCGGCGGATCCGGAGAAGGTACGGGCGGCGAAGGAGATAATCCTCCATCTTTTGATGACTTCCTGAAAACAGGCAGTAATCAGGCAGAATTTGACAGACGTGTCCAGAAGGCAGTCAATACGGCAGTGACAAACGCACAGGAGAAGTGGCAGGCACTGACGGATGATAAGCTTTCCGAAGCTGAGAAGCTGGCCAAGATGACCAAGGAAGAAAAAGCGCAGTACATGCAGAATAAAAAAGAAAAGGAACTTTCCGACAGGGAGGCAGCAGTAACCAGAAGTGAGCTCATGGCAGAAGCAAAGAACAACCTGTCAGACGAAGGACTTCCGGTAGAGCTTGCAGAAGTACTGAATTATACAGATGCAGATGCCTGCAAGAAATCCATGGAAACCGTCAAAAAAGCGTTCCAGACTGCAGTTGAGAAAGCAGTCGATGAGAAGCTGAAAGGCGGCAAGCCTCCGAAAAAAGCACCAGAAACAAACACACAGGAAGCCCTTGAAAAGCAGGTATACAATGCGATGATGGGTATTTTTTAAAGGAGAGTGAATAAACAATGGCAATCAATACTTTAGCAACAGCAACCTTATTTATGACACAGCTTGATAAGATCGCTGTTCAGGAAGCAACCACCGGCTGGATGGATGCCAATGCCGGCCAGGTGATCTATAACGGTGGATCTGAAGTAAAGATCCCGAAAATGAGCGTTCAGGGAATGGGCGACTATGACCGTGAGGCTGGATACCAGCGCGGCTCCGTTACCCTGGAGTACGAGACCAGAAAAATGACACAGGACCGTGGCCGTCTCTTCCAGCTGGATCCGATGGATATCAACGAGGCAAACTTTATCCCGACTGCCGGTGCAGTTATGGGAGAGTTCCAGAGGACACAGGTAGTTCCGGAGATCGATGCGTACCGTATCAGCAAGCTGGCCACAGAAACACTTACTGCAGATAAAGCAGGAATGATCGGAGAATCTTATGTACCGGGAACTGCTTCTACATCTGCTCTGCGTAAGCTGAAAGAAGGGATCAAAGCGGTAAGAGAAAACTATAACGGAGCTCTTATCTGCCAGGCAACACCGGACTTTATTATGGAGCTGGAACTGGAACTTGCGGGCAAGATCACTGCAGTGACCTTCTCTAAAGGCGGAATTCAGACACAGGTTCCTTCTGTAGATGGTGTACCGCTGGTTTCCACACCTTCCAACCGTATGTACACAGCTATCAAGATCAATAACGGTAAAGATAGTGGCCAGGAAAAAGGCGGATATGAAAAAGGAACATCTGCAAAGAACCTGAACTTTTTCATCTGCCCTGTAACCACGCCAATCGCTGTCACAAAACAGGATATCATGCGTATCTTCGACCCGACAACAAACCAGAAATTGAACGCATGGCAGATGGATTACCGCCGTTTCCATGATATGTGGATTCTGGATAATAAACTGGATTCCATCTATCTGAGCATCCAGGAGGCGAAAGCATGAGGCTGATCCGTAAAAATGTAGAAAGAGAAGCGGAAGGATCTGCAGCAGAAAAGCTGATCAGTGATGGCTTCACACCGATGAAAAAAGCCACACCAGACACAGTACCGGAAGAGAAAATCGGTAAGGACATCGAGGATATGACAGTTGAAGAACTGAAAACTCTTGCAAAGGAGAAAGGACTGACCGGTGTCTCCTCCCTGGCAAAAGCGGACCTTCTGGCAATCCTGAAAGGGTGATACGATGGCATCAGCAGAAGATATCAAAAAGCTGAAGATCCTGACCGGAGAAAAGAATGAGGAACTTCTGTCTGTCCTTCTGGATGAAGCTGAAGCTTTCGTGCTGTCCTACACCAATCGCAAACAGTTAAGGACCGGGCTGGAAAAGGCAGTCCGGGATCTTGCTGTGATCGCTTTGAACCGGATGGGAACAGAGGGGGAAAAGTCCAGAAGTGAGGGTGGAGAGAGTTATACTTTTGAGGATGCGCCGAAACAGATCTACGACACGCTGAACCGGTATCGCCTGGCCAGAGTAGGAGGAAAGACTTATGAGGCTGAGAAGAAGCAGACTTGAGGAATTTTTCCATAAGAAAATGACGGTAAAGAAAGATAAAGAAGGCAGTACCAGCGAGGAATATGGTGCTGCCTCTTCTGTTACCGGAGAAAGCTGGCCGGCATCTGGAGAAGTACAGGTTGAGCAGTACGGCCAGAAACTGAATTATATCCGGAATATCCGGATACAGGGAAACTATAAGATCCAGACGGATGGAAAAAGCCGGCTGCATTATATCCTGGAAGATGGAACGGATATAGAGGAACGGGACGGGATTTGTCTATATGTGGCAGCAGATCAGCTTCCAGACTATCGGATCATATCCATCAAACCATATCGTTTCCTTACCATAGAGGTGGAAAAGATATGAGTGTAAATGGATTTGATGAAGTGGAGAAAGCTTTGCAGGAGGTGTCCGAGTTGGACACCCGGCAGGCAGTTGGAGAAGCGATCCAGTTTGTACGGTCAGCAGCAGTTGAGAATTGCCATGCAGATACCGGAGAACTCCGGCAGAGCATTTTTGCGGAAACCACAGAGGAAGAAAACTCTGTCACAGGGATCTGCTGGACAGACAAAGCTTATGCTCCGTACATAGAGTTCGGAACCGGACCGAAAGGCCAGGAGAAACATGCCGGCATCTCTCCGGAAGTAACTCCGGTCTATACTCAACAGCCATGGTGGATCCATGAAAGCCAGATAGACAGAAGAGTGGCTGAAAAGTACCGTTGGCCATATATGGACACGCCGGATGGAAGATTCTATAGATGCAGCGGAAATCCGGCCTATCCGTTCCTGTATCCGGCTATGAAGGATAACGAAGAACAGATCTTAAAGGTGCTGGGCGGAAGCCTTGCGTCAGATTTGGAGGATATATGAAGAATGTAAAAGATCAGGTGTACGCGGCACTGTGCACGGTGTCCGAAAATGTTTCAGATGCTTATCCCCGTTCCTGGGCGGAGGGCTCAACGCTCCAGTATACCGAAGAGCAGAACGATGTATACGAAGCCAGCTCCGATGCTGAAGGAATGAGAGAGGATAAAGCCCTTGTAAGATACCGGATCGATATCTGGAACAATCACAGCACTTCAGAAGCAGCTCTGCAGGTAGATGAAGCGATGAAAGTGACAGGCCTGAAACGGATCGCATGTGCAGATGTGCCGGATCCGTCAGGGATGAAGCATAAACAGATGCGCTACGAAGGGATCATTGATATGGATTCTGACAGCGTGTATTGGAGATAAGGAGGAATAGCGATGTTAGCAAATGGAGCAACATTAGGTTACAGAAAACACACAGCTGGAGAAAACTCTGCAGCTTACACAGATCTTCCAGGACTGAAAGAGATCCCGGAAGTCGGAGTGGAACTGGATAAGGAGGAAAACACCTGCCTTACAGATCCGCACAAGATGTACGAGGAAGGCATTGGAGACCTTCCGGATATGAAGTACAAATGGAAGTACGACAACAGTAAAGCCGGAAGCCCGTACAGGCTTATGAGAGATGCAGCAGACAAAAAAGAGATCTGGGATTTCCAGGAAAAAACAAAAGATGGAACAGTTACCGAGTTTACTGCACAGTTTTCCGTAAAACGTACAGGCGGTGGAGTAAATGGTGTGATCGAGTTTGAGGTGACCATGGCCGTACAGTCTGAGATCAAACAGACAGATCCGGCGTAAGGAGGAATAAAAGATGATGAATTTTGAAGGCATTCAGGATCTGGGCGGAGCTTCTGCCCAGAATGAGACACAGGCTCCAGAGGAAAAAGTAGTCAATCTGGAGGAACAGAAGAAAAAGAGACAGCCCTTTGCTTATTGGAATGTAGGCGGCAGGAGCTTCAAGATGAAACTGAAAGCTTCCGGAATCGGACGCCTGGAAAATAAGTACAGACAGAATCTCATGAATATGATCGATGATATTCCGCCGCTTTCCGTGATGCTGACGATCATCCAGGAAGCAATGTCACCGTGGGAGCATGGGATTGATTATCAGGATGTGCAGAAGCTGTATGACGCATGGATCGATGAAGGGAACAGTCAGCTGGAACTCTATCAGAAGATTTTGATCCCGCTCATGGTGGTATCGGGTTTTTTACCGGAGAAAACAGCGGTATCCCTTCTGGAGGAAATCGAGAACGCCTGATGTCAGAACAGCTCTCGGAGCTGTATCCGGTAGCTCTTGAGATGGGGATCCTGGCGGAAACATTCTGGAACCTTTCTGTAAATGAGATATTCGATACTTTGGCAAATATAAGAAGGCGGTTGCTCAGAGAAGAAAAGCAGCGGATCATGGATAATTTCATCCAGGCCCAGGCCATAGCAGTAGATATCTCAGCGTTATTTGCTAAAGATGGCAAGATAGCCCATCCCTGGGATTATTATCCGGAACTGTTTGAAAAAGAACAGAAGGCATACGAAGAAGCAGAGGAAGCCCGCCAGTGGGAAGAGTACATGGAAAAAAGAAGGGCGTACAACGCCGAATGGAACTATAGACATAATCATTGATTTGTTGAGAAAAAGAGAGGAGGTGAGCCCATGGGAGACACACTTCATAAGATGCAGGTGATAATTGAAGCTACAACAGAACCATTGAAAAAAGGAATGGAAAACAGCCGGCGGGAAGTAAAGAAAAGCGTTGAAGAAATCCAGAAGGAAACTGAGAAAGTAAAGAATCCGTTCAAGGGAATGGAAAGCAAGGCGCTGCAGCCGGTAAGGAATACTCTGAATAAGATCAGGGAAATGCTCAGCAGGAATCCTGTGAAAAATTTCCAGATCAAGGCAGGCATCAAAGTTCCAACGGAAGAGTATGCAGAATTGCAGAAAAATTTATCAAAAGCACAGCAATCATTGGAAAAACTACAAGAAAAACAGCACAAATTTGAAAACACGGGTAAATCTAAAGAGAACCAGCAATGGAAAAGCCTTGTAGTTGATATTACTCGAGCTGAAAAAAAACTCAGTGAATACAAAGATGCTGCAGCCAAAATGGAAACGTCAGGAACTGCTTTTAAACAAACCCCTACAGACGAATATCGTGAAATCAGAAATTCTGTTAAAAGTTTAAACGAAGAAATAGAAAAATATGAAAAAAAAGGTGAAAAGCTTGAGGCGATGGGCGTTAAGAAAGAAAGCAAGCAATGGAGAAGCCTTATATACGATATTGAACAAGCTCGCGGGAAGCTGTTTGAGTATGAAGAAAAAATGAAATCGTTAGAAAAATCAGGAAAATCAACTCAGCAGGTGCCAACAGAAGAATATCAAAAAATACAAAAAGACATTTTGAAAGTAAATAAAGAACTTGATGCTTATCGCGAAAAAAAGAATAAGCTCCAAGCTTTGGGCGTATCAAAAGAAAGTCAGGAATGGAAAAGCCTTACATATGACATTGATCAAGCGAAAATAGCTGTAGAGGAGTATAAAACAAAGGCCAGACAGATGGAATCCTCAAATACAGATGTAAAGCGGCCGGTATCTCTTCCGAAACAGGCATTGAACTTTGGGACAGGAATTTTCAAAGGAATAGGAGCAACTGTTTCGAAGGGGTGGGGAGGCTTTACAAAGCTTCTGGGAGGTGTTGGAAACGTTGCATCTTCCTTCACCGGTGTGATCCGGAAATGCTCCGGTGCTTATGCTGCACTGATCCAGAAGTTCACATCCGGAATCCCGTTTCTTAACAGGACAAAATCTTCGTTCAATGGTCTGGGAACATCCGGACGAGGCTTGACAGGTATACTGAAGACGATCGGAATGACTGCAAAATTTATGTTTGCAAGTTTTGTGATCCGTGGAGCTGTAGATGGCGCAAAGCAGGGATTTCAGAACCTTGCACAGTACAGTGGAGAAACAAACAGAAGTCTTTCTCTGCTGATGTCTTCTCTGACACAGCTCAAAAATTCACTGGCCACAGCCTTTGCACCAATCCTGAATGTTGTAGCACCAATTCTGAACAGTTTCATTCAGACGGTTATCAACGTGGTAAATTCCATAGGCCAGCTGATGGGAGCCCTCACAGGCAAAACCACCATGGTCACGGCCAAAAAAGTCAATCAGGATTATGCTGCAAGTCTTAACAGTACCTCAACGGGTCTGAAGAATAATGCAAAGAACGCGGATACGGCATCAAAAGCGGCAAAACAATATCAGCGCACTCTTCTGGGATTCGACCAGATCAACAAGCTGAACGATGATTCAGACAGCTCCGGATCAGGAGGAACAGGAAGTGGAACGGATACATCACCGCTTGGTGGTGTTAATGATATGTTCCAGACAACGGCCATCAAGAGCCGTTTCAAAGATCTCGCAAAACTGATTAAAGATTCTTGGAAGTCCGGCGATTTTACAGAACTTGGTGCCATGGTCGGCAATAAGCTCAACGAAGCACTGGAACGTATTCCGTGGGGTAAAATCCAGAATACCTGTAACAAGATTGCAAAAAGCATTGCCACTTTTCTGAATGGCTTTATTGAAGCTGCGGATTGGAAATTAGTTGGTAATACATTCTCTAAGGGACTGAACACAGCCTTTGGATTTGTAGATACCTTTGCAAAGAATTTCCACTGGAACAGTCTTGGGAAAGCTATCGGAGATGGGATCAATGGTGCTCTTGAAGGCCTTGACTGGAATCTGATCAAAGGAACCGTACATGATACCGTCTTTGGTCTGGTAAGCACACTGAATACAGCGATTGCGACAACCAATTGGAGTGTAGTTGGAAAAACAGTTGGAGAGTGCTTTAACACACGACTGGAAGCACTTTATACCACGGTTCATAACTTTAACTGGAGAGGCTTGGGCACTGCACTGGCTGATCTTGTAACCAACACGGTCAAAACCATTGATACAGGAAAAATAGGACAGACCTTATCCGATGGGATAAAAGGCTTTTTTGATTTTGCAATCTCAGCGATTGAACACATGGATTGGTGGTCCATGGGGGACACCATCTATAACAAAGCAAAAGATCTGATGGTAAACATTGACTGGAGCGGAATTGCTGACAGAGTTTTTGAAACGATTGGAGCTGCATTTGGAGGTTTTGCCGCATTTATTGGCGGTATCTTTAAAAATGCAGTTGCAGATGCAAGGAAGTATATTATAAAGCATTTCACAGAAGCTGGAAAATTCACCTGGGAAGGCTTTAAAAATGGTGTTGTGCAGTCATTTAAAGATATAGGAACCTGGATCAAGGCACACATTTTTAAACCATTCATAAACGGATTCAAAAAAGCTTTCGGAATCCATTCACCATCAACAGTCATGCGTACGCAGGGCGGATATGTTATATCTGGCCTGCTCAATGGTATGAAAGCAGGATTGCCAGCTGTACTGTCTTGGATTGCTAAACTCCCAGGGCAGACAAAAGAGAGACTTGGAAATGCCAAAACATGGCTACGTGGGAAAGGAAATGCTGCGATCACCGGTCTGAAAAATGGCTGGGAAGCTGTAAGGGAATCAACATTCCTGAGCAGAGTAAAGAAAATCGGTTCTCAATCTTTCAACGCTATCGGAGATATCAAAAGCAAAGTAACGCCGAAAGGCAGGGATATCATAAGCGGAATGAGAACCGGCCTGAATAATAACTGGAGCTCTCTGTCTGGAATATTAAGTAATATACCAGGCAAGGTGGCAAACGCAATTCCAAGCTTATACACAGTTGGCCAGAATGTTATTCAGACTTTTGCAAATGGATTTTCAAGCATCCATATCCCTATGCCACATATCGGCTGGGATTGGGAAGGTGGATCTATAAAAATCGGTAACTTCAAATTTTCATTGCCACGTTTCAATCTGAGCTGGTACGCAAATGGCGGATTCCCTGGTATGGGAGAAATGTTCGTGGCAAGAGAGTCCGGACCGGAGCTTGTCGGAAGAATGGGAAACCATTCTGCGGTGGCAAACAATAATCAGATCATTGCCGGAATCCGGGCAGGTGTATTTGAAGCAGTTGTGAATGCTTTTGAAAGCATGCAGGGCAGAAATGATCGTGGACGGGAACTCCACATCTATCTGGAAGGCGATGCAAAGAAATTGTTTAAGGTGATCCGCCAGGAAGGAAACAACTATCAGAAACAGACCGGAAATCCGGTATTTGGATAAGGAGGCGGTAAAGTGACAGATGATATCATTATTGACGGAGTTACGATGCCGACTCCGGCCCTTTCGGGTTTGACAATAAAAAAGGAAAAAATCTGGTCAAATAATACAGGGCGTGTAGCGAATGGTGATATGGTAGGCGATCTTATTGCTATTAAATATACGTTGGAAATTACATGGCCCATGTTAAGCAGAGCGGATACTGCCAAGATTGATGCAGCAATCAGCCCTGCTTTCTTTAATGTGACATTTACGGATCCTGGAAGCAATTCCCGGATAACAAAGAGATGCTACTCAAACACACCATCCTATCCGGTATACAGTTATGTGGACGGTGTGAAAACATACAAAGGAGTAGGGGCGACACTGATCGGAAAATAAGGAGAACAGAACAATGAAAATGCAAAACAAAGAAATTGTAGACTTTTTAAATACTTGCGTATCTATGAAAAAAAAGAGCTTGCCAGTCCGTCTGGCGTATGCGATCAAGAAGAACGTGGTAGCAGTCCAGGAGGCTGCGTCAGCTTACACTGCGGAACGGGAAGAATTGATCCGCAGATACGCCAAGAAAGATGAAAATGGTGAGATCATGACGGAAGACGACTGCTATATCATGGAAGACAAAGAAAGATTTGGGAAGGATATGAGTGAACTTCTGAATATTGAGACCGAGGTGGAGATTCATACTGTTTCCATCTCAGTAGTCGAGAAATGTGACGAAGATCCGAAATATGATTCACTGACTATGGCTGAACTGGATGTCATTGATTTCATGCTGGCAGAGTAAGGAGGCGGTCCTGTGTATCAGTCAACAACTGCATTTGGAACCTTGGTACAGCAGGATTCCAGAACATTTAAATGTTTACTCACCTATGGAGAAACATCCATCACAACCGTACGAAGTATCAAATTCACCGGAGGTTCTGAAGGAGAAGACGATTTTTCTCTGGGTTCTACCATGTCACAGTACATAGAAGTGACAATTCCTGGCAAAGGACTGGTAGTTGAAGGAACAGAAATGCTCCTTCAGATTGGTATGGACGTGAACGGAAAAACAGAATATATCCCCATGGGATATTTTACAGCAGGAAAGCCCCAAAAAGCGGATGATCAGATCACGTTCACGGCTTACGACCGTATGATGAACACAGAGCGGACATTTTCCATGGATGGCACAACCACAAATACAGTGGCAGTACTAAAGCAGATTGCGGATATCACAGGTGTTCCTGTAGTGACATCCGGATTAACTGCGATATCCATAAAAGTGCCGAAAGGATATAGCTGCAGGGAAGTCCTTTCTTATGTGGCGCAGCTTCATGGCGCGTTTGCTGTTTGTAACCGTAGAGGTCAGATCGAGCTGCATACCTATGTGGATTCAGATTATAAGGTAAAGACGAGCCGGTACTGGGGAAATTTTGAACATAATGATTATGCTTTTGATGTTTCAAAATTTGTATGTTTTACGGGACAAGATAAAAATGGAAAAAGCATATCAATCTTTTCAGGATCCGGAGCGAGGTCCGTGTCTTTTTCCAATCCGTTCATGACACAAACAGTTCTCAATAATATCCTGGCATCTTTCAAAAATTTCTCCTATATGCCAGGTACATTGAAAATGATGGGAGATCCCCGACTGGATCCTTGGGATATCCTGACCGTAGCAGATCTGTCTGGAAACACATATAAGGTTCCTATCATGAAACTGGATTGGGAATACGATGGCGGTCTTACATATTCAGTTGAAGCTGTCGGCCTGTCAGAAGAAGAAACCAATGCAGATTATAAAGGCCCACAGACAAAAGAAATGGAACGGTATTACGCACAGTTGGTAATGATTGACAGAGCGATGATTAACAAACTGGATGTGGAGACTGCAAAAATCACGTATGCATCTATTAAGGAACTGGATGTAGTTAAAGAAAATGCTGAGGAAATTAATGCTAAAAAAGCAAATATCGATCTCGCAAATGTAAATAACGCTTGGATTGAAAAAGGCGTCCTAAAGGACGGGTCCATTGGCTCAGCAGCAATCCATGAAGGCGCTGTAACGAACGCTAAGATTGCTGATGCGACGATTGAAGCAGCGAAGATCAAGTCTATCAATGCAGATTCTATTGTAGCCGGTACGATTAAGACAGAGCGCCTTATCATCACCGGTCCGGATGGTCAGGACTCTATTGTCAAAGCAATCAACATCGCAAATGGCGTATCTGAGGCAGAAGTGAATGGTCAGAAGATCCAGGCCGCTTCTATAGATGTCGTTGACCTGTCTGCATTCAGGCTAAGATTGCTCAGTTTGATATGAGTCAAAATGCCATCTATAGTGGCAAGCTGGCTATTAATGATCCAACAAGCGGTGTTTATATTTCCACCACCGGTCTTGGACTTGGCGACGGAGCTCTTACAAGTAAGAAAGAATCGCCAATTCAGATGTATGCTGATGGTGTATTTAAACTTAAAGGCAAAAATTCATCGTTGGAATTTAATCCAGTGACGGATATGTTGGACATCAATGTCAGCAATTTCCGGATTGGTTCAAAAGAAGCAGCCACAGTAGATAACACAATCAAATCAACACTCGAACAATTCTATTTATCCACATCCCCAACATCCTTAGTTGGTGGTTCATGGAGTAATAACCAGCCCGCATGGACAGAAGGCAAGTATATTTGGAGACGAAATTTCGTAACCTACGGAGATGATCGTACTGAATTCACGCCTTCTGAAAACGGAGTATGTATAACAGGTAATACCGGGGCTCAGGGTGCTCAGGGCGCTCGTGGTCCACAAGGTGCCGCCGGACCCAAAGGTGAAACTGGTGCTCAGGGACCGCAAGGTGCTACCGGACCTCAGGGACCACAGGGTATCCAGGGGGTGAAAGGCGCTGATGGTAAAACATATTATACATGGGTCAAATATGCTGATTCACCTACTTCTGGTATGTCCGATAATCCAAGCGGCAAGAAGTATATTGGTTTTGCGTATAATAAAACAACAGGAACTGAAAGCACGTCTTACTCAGACTATTCTTGGTCGCTGATCAAGGGTGAAAAAGGGGAAACCGGAAATACCGGAGCTCAGGGTGCTGCCGGTAACGGTATCAAGTCGATAACTTATTACTATGCCAGGACAACATCTCAGACAGCGCCCAGTGCAGGAAACATCACATCGGCTACGATGCCCACTCTTGACGCTACGAATAAGTACTTATGGCAGAAAGAAGTAATCAACTATACGAATAACACGAATCAGACGACAGTGTTATTACTGGCTGTATATGGAAACACAGGCGCTCAGGGGCCGAAAGGCGACAAAGGAGCTACCGGACCTCAGGGACCAACTGGACCTAAAGGAGAAACTGGTGCTCAAGGACCACAGGGAAACCCTGGATCTACTGGTCCTCAGGGTGTGAGCGTTACCGCCATTAAAGATCAGTGGTATAAATCAACATCAAATACTGCTCAGACCGGTGGTTCATGGTCCGATACTCAGCCCAACTGGGAGTCCGGAAAATATATCTGGACAAGATCACACATCACATTCAGCAATGGAAACACAACCACAACAAATCCCGTCTTGGCAAACGCAATCAATAACGCAAACGCCAACGCAAGTAATGCCGTATCTACAGCAAATACTGCAAATAGTACAGCAAACACAGCAAAATCAACCGCGTCCAATGCTGCGTCCACGGCAAATGCTGCCAAAAATACTGCTGATAGTGCGAATAATAAAATTGACAATCTGAAAGTTGGCGGAAGAAATCTTTGGAAAAAAACAAAAGAATATGATACTCTAAATGATACATTCTGGGTTGATAATAACAACGGCTACCAAGTTTATACGAATGTCCCTCATACTATAGTGAACGGATTTGGCGTTCAACGAATAGCTAATGCATGGGTCGATGCTAGCCAAAGAGTTACTATTAAACCCAACACGTATTATACGCTGTCTGCTTACATAAAATGGGAAGATTCCACGAAAACAAGCAACCTTAGATTTTATGATAATACTTCTCCACAGTCAGGTAGCATACTAAACTCTCAAGTAGGCACTACCGATTACAAAAGAGTTTCAGTAACTTTCAATAGCGGAAATGCTACGATATCCACATGTCGATTTGAATGCGATACGGATGCGGCCTTTTTAATATACGGATTGAAACTTGAAGAAGGTAACATTGCTACGGATTGGTCTCCAGCTCCAGAAGATGCTGAGAGTATGATTGGTAATATAAAAATCGGTGGAAGAAACTTAATTCCCGTAGGGATGATCAAAAACTGTAATGGATTATCAACATTTTCTTATGATAAAACATCAAACACCTGGACTTGTGTGGCTCCGATTGGTTCCAATTCATGGGGTCGAGGAATTTATTTCGATACTGGCGTGAAGAAAATCTACATTCCACGAGGATACACATATATAATCAGTCTGGAAGTAAATCCTGAAGTTGCCTGCATTTGGAACGCTGATATAAATAACGGTTTCGACGGAATGCCGAGTGGGACCGGTAATGACAATGATAGTGTGTCCTTGCGTAAATCTTCAGATCATTCGTTGGTAGCCAATAAATGGCAAAGAGTATGGTTCTCGTACACGCCCAGAACAGATGTTTCATATGATATATTTGACGCTTCATCGAACTGGGGTATCATTACTACAGACGCAAAATCTCCGATTAAATTCAAGATCCGAAATGTGAAAGGCGAGTTCGGAACCGTTCCGACAGACTGGACACCTGCGCCTGAAGACGTGGATAATAAAATCGACACGGCCCAGAAATCAGCAGATAATGCCAATTCTTCAGTAAATGCTTTAAATAAGATTGCGACAAAGAGTTATTCTTTTGGCGGGGCAAACGGCAAAGCGCAATGGGTTCGACTTGGAACACTCACATCCGCTGGCGATGCTTCAGTTGTCGTTATCACTCTTCAGACCGGAAACGGTTTCAACGGAATAGAAAGTCAAAATTCTCAAGCCGAGATCATCATAAAAGATGGGTGGCAGGACAAAGCAAGTACGACGGCGGCATTTGGAGCAAGCGTTACGCGACAGAACACTAAAGACCTTCTGGTTAGTGTACGAGCAACTGCATCGAATGTGTGTGAAGTTTGGACATATCTTCCATGGCTATACTGGAGTGGAAATTACACCATATCTGGTGTTTACAGTGGATGGAATCCAAATTTTACAAAACAAGATACAAAGCCAACGAATGGTGTTGAGCAGTCACTGGCATATCGAACTACGGCAGAAGATGCTTACACGTTAGCCTCTGATCTGAAAAAAGACGTGGATATAAGTTCTGAATTTGTGAAAACATACAACGATTGGGCGTTTAAATGGAAAACAGCCACAATGGTTGACGGTGCCGAAGTTGGAACTTATCAGAAATATATCACTCTCGAAAGCGGCAATATTTTACTTGGTCATTCCAATTCCAAAAACAAATTGAAAATCACCAACGATTCCATCCAGTTCAAAGGCACCAGCGACACCGCCATAAAACCAGATTCCGACGCAACTGCCTGGATCACAGGAAAGGTATTCCATATCAACTCCGGAGAGATTGAGAGCAGCTTGAAGTTTGGAAAAGTTTTAATGAAACCTACTAAAAATGGAATTCAAATCGGAAATAAGGCTGAATTTGGCGAACGAGTACGAATAGGATATCCATTAAGCAGTAATATGCAATATACTTATTCAGATTGCCCGCTTGTGGTTGGAAGTAATACAAATACTATTGGGGATTATCCCTGGTTCGCAGTTGATGATGGCTATGCATTTGTTAGAAACGGAATAATAACGCCAGGGGATTTTATTATTAAATTCGGCGAATATACACTGGATCGTCCCAACGGCGGTAAGTTTAGCGGTACATTAAGACCATATTACCGCGCTGACGACGTAATAAATATGGAGTTTTATGTAAATGGATATGTTACATCAAATAAACAGGAAGTCATATTTCATATTCCATTATCCCGACCAATTATGTCCACCCCAGTTTCGATATCAAGCATAAATGGGCTCACGATTCGGCAAAATGGAAAGTATATATATAACTCGACTGCTTCAAAACCTATAAAACCGGCATCGTATACAGCTGCGGTTATAGGAGGGCGTAACGGATTAAACGTTAGAGCTAAAATGGGAATTGATAGTAATGGTTTTACTGACACTGATATTAAGAACATTGTGAATAATGATACTTGCGCTATCATGGCAAGTATAAAAATCACATTTTAGCTAAAGGAGAATCAAAATGGCATTAAAAAAGAAGATAATCCAGGAGGATGGTGTGATTACTGAATACCACCGCATCCTGTATGTATCAAACACTGTAAACAGTCATTGCTCTGTTGCTGTGATTTCCTTGGCTTCCGAAGAGATCAGGAATAAACAGCTCGCGGGAGAAATTCAGCAGCCTTATCAGAAAATTGTCACCTATGAAACTGAGAAATTTAGCGATCTGAGTATCAAGGAAGCATATGAATATCTCAAAACCCTTCTGGAGTTCGAAGGAGCGGAAGATGTTTTCGAAGATAAGGATAACAGTGTTTGATTGAAAGGATAGAAAGGATTTATTTATGAAGATCAGAGCCGAGCCGTGACAGGCTCTTTTATTTTACAGAAAATTGCGCCGGCGCAATAGCCGGAGAAAGCGTGAATAATTGAAAGAAATACTCACACAAACATATCTTATCGCATTGCCGATTTTGCTTGGTTATATCGTTTGGCTTCTGAAAAATCAGAAGAAAGATCGAGACGCAAACAGTAAGGGAACTATGCTCTTGCTTCGCGTCCAGATGATTGAGTATCACTCAAAGTATACGAAGATGGGAGATATTCCGTCATACGCATATCAGAATTTCTGCGAAATGTACGAAGCTTACCACAGACTTGGCGGAAATGGCATGGTAACAAAAATGAAACAGGAAATTGAAGAACTGCATATCAAAAGAAAGGGAGAATGACTATGAATATTAACACTATCACACAGTATGTAACTTACGCCCTGGCCCTGATCGGAATCCTGGCATTTATCGTTTCAGCAATCGTGCAGGTGATCAAAGATCTTCCAGGTCTGAAGAACATTCAGACCAGTATTGTTGCCCTTGTAGCATCCCTGATTCTGTGCCCGGTAGCATTACTGATTCTGTGCACATATTATAAAGCTGCAATAACCTGGTATTACATTGTAGCATCTGTGATTGCAGCATTTATCGTGTATCTGGTTGCAACCGGAGGCTGGGAGAAAGTCAAGGAGATCTGGGAAAGAACAAAATATAAAAATTCAGAGGGTGAGTGATCACCCTCACAGGAGGAAAATATGATAAAGATCATGGGAACCCCACAGGCCAGCGTTGAACAGATGAAGGTTTACATCAAAAAAGTAAATCCACAGGTGTCCGATTCGGTCACAAAGATGATTCCTCTGTATATCACGGAAGGCACGGAAGAGGGCGTGCGTGGTGACATTGCTTTTGCCCAGTCCTGTTTGGAAACAGGAAACTTCACGTTTTCGGGATCAGCAGTAACACTTGATCAGAATAATTTCTGCGGATTAGGTGTGAACGTCACAGGAAAGAAAGGCTGCAGCTTTAAAACTGCGAAAGAAGGAATCAGGGCGCAGATCCAGCATCTGCAGGCTTACGCTTGTACAGACGGACTGAAACAGAAATGTATTGACCCGCGATATACATACGTATCAAGAGGCTGCGCTGAGTATGTTGAGCATCTCGGCATCCAGGAAAATCCCAAAGGACAGGGCTGGGCATCCGGAAAGAACTACGGACAGAAAATCATCAACATCCTGAACGGTATATTATCTATCAAGACATCAAAAACAGAAAAGGAGAGTAATACCATGAATATCAACACAAGCCTTATCAGTAACAACAATAGCTATGCAGGTCAGAAACCGGCATATATCGTAATTCACAACACGGATAACTATGCCAAGGGTGCAAATGCGAAAGCGCATGCAAAAGCACAGCATGATGGCAACTTTAAGGGATATTCTGCACATGTATATGTGGACGACACAGAAGCGTATCAGGCGCTTCCATACAACCGTGGAGCATGGCACGTGGGCGTCAACTACGGCGGTCGGCTGTTCGGTACTGTCAACAACAGAAATTCAGTAGGAATCGAGATGTGCGTTCAGGCGGGCTATAACTATGAGAAAGCTTTCCAGAATACAGTCCAGGTGTGCAAACAGCTTATGAAACAGCTGGGAATCCCGGCAGACAGAGTTGTGCAGCATTATGATGTATGTGCAAAGAACTGCCCGTCAGCAATCCGTGCAAAAGGTGACTGGAACCGGTTCAAGCAGCTGATCGGAGCTAAGACCGACACACCGACGGTAGATAAGTATTATCGCACAAGAAAGTCCTGGGCTGACAGCAAGAGCCAGATCGGAGCATACAAGAGCCTTGAGAATGCAAAGAAAGAGTGGAAACAGGGATACACCATCTATGACTGGAACGGAAAAGCAGTGTATCCGGTACAGACTTCAAAAAAGGCAGTAGTTCTGACGGGAAAGTTTGAGACCCAGCTTCCAATCATCCGGAAAGGGAATTCCGGCGTTGCAGTTTCTGTGCTGCAGTCTGTACTTGGTGTTACTGTGGATGGCCGTTTCGGAGACGATACAGAAACATCCCTGAAAGTTTTCCAGAAAAACACAGGCGTAAAGGTAAGTGGAACCTGTGGTATTGATTCCTGGAAAAAGGTGATCGAACATGTGAAGGCAAAGACAAAATAACTTCCTATTATAAAAAAGTCCGGCAGGTACCCACTGCCGGACGGATATTGTATCATCATTTATGTGCCAATGTTCTTGCGATCATGTCGTTTACTCTGAACAGAGTTTATACAGAGTGGTACCGGAATAAGGGTTATGATTTCACCATTACATCCTCCACAGCATACGACCACAAATGGATCCATGGCAGGAATATTTTTGAGAGTATAGACCGGATCGTGGATGAACTTTTTGAAAACTACCTTTCCAGACCGGATGTACGTCAGCCGATCCTGACCCAGTACTGTGACGGACACCAGGTGCAGTGCAGGAACCGGGGATGGATGACCCAGTGGGGAAGCAAAGCTCTGGGAGATCAGGGATATTCCGCAATTGAGATCCTGCGGAGCTTCTATGGAAACGATATGTATATCAATGTGGCGGAAGCAGTTTCCGGGATTCCCGCGTCCTGGCCGGGATATGACCTGACTATCGGTGTTACCGGAGAAAAGGTACAGCAGATCCAGGAACAGCTTAATGCCATAGCAAAAGCCTATCCTGCCATCCCGTCAGTGACTGTGGATGGTATTTATGGTCCGGCTACTGCTGCATCTGTAAAAAAATTCCAGAATATATTCGGACTTCCCGCATCCGGAGTGGTGGATTATCCAACCTGGTATAAGATACAGGACATTTATGTAGCAGTGACCAGGATAGCGGAGCTGCAGTAAATATAAAAATAATAAAAATGTTCCTGGCCATTTTCGGAGTGATCTGATCGGGGCTGAGGTGTAATGCGTGAACATGATTTCAGAAAAAATATTTGACGTTTTAGAATAAACCAAGTATAATGGCTGTTTGTATCTTTGAACGTAAATTGTAAAGAGATTGCGTTTATGAGCATGTGAAAAAAGCGAAATGAGAATGTCTGCTTTACAAAAGGAGTGATGAAAATGACATTTTATCAGGAACTGCAGTTAAGCTCAACCGGATCAAAACAGCTGATCAGAAATACCACAGACAAAAAGGAGAAAAGAAGGCATATTCTGATCTATAATTTTAAAGTGTATCTTGTCATGGCATTTTGTGTGGCGGTTGTGACATTGTACAGTAAGATAACCGGCAATGACAACAGTGTTGTAGGAGTAACCGTACTACTGGCAGTGCTGGTTTTAAGACAGGCGGATTTCGGAATCCGGACGTCCCACGGATTGTTGTCCATTGCCGGGATTTTCTGTATTCTGATCGCAGGACCGAGATTATCCAATATGGTTTCACCGGTACCGGCATTTTTTGTTAATGCGATAAGCATCCTGTTACTGATGATCCTGGGATGCCATAATGTAATTATGTATAACCATTCCACATTTGTTCTCGGATATCTGCTTCTGATGGGATATGACGTAACCGGAAAGGCGTATCTGCTTCGTGTAGAGGGGCTTTTGGCCGGAATGGTTCTCTGCATGGTAGTTTTTTATAAGAATCAGAAAAACCGCCCGTATCGCAGGACATTTCTGGACCTGTTCCGGGAATTTGATCTGCATTCCGCAAGAGGCAGGTGGTATTTAAGACTGACGCTGATCGTTTCCAGCGCTATGCTGATCATGTCTCTTCTGGGACTCCCAAGAGCAATGTGGGCCGGAATTGCCTGTATGTCCGTGTGTTTGCCGTTTACCGCGGATTGCAGGGGAAGAGCCGGA
This sequence comes from Blautia sp. SF-50, assembly GCF_900101315.1. Lineage (NCBI taxonomy): Bacteria > Bacillati > Bacillota > Clostridia > Lachnospirales > Lachnospiraceae > Blautia > Blautia sp. SF-50. The sequence continues at coordinate 30,312 of NZ_FMUW01000010.1, read as the reverse complement.
AAAAGAGCTATGTTCAACATCGTTGGCTGTATTCTGTTTGCAGTGCTTTATCTGATACTTCCGGAATCTATGTATCCCTATATTGGAATGATCGGAGGAATCGGTGTGGGATATTCCGCAGGTTATGCGTGGCAGACTGCATTTAATACATTTGGAGCACTGTCCATTGCATCAGGACTGTTTGGAATGCCGGCAGCAGTGCTGCTCCGTATTGGAGCCAATGTATTTAGTTCAATTTATACTATGCTCGCAAATAAGCTTGGGGATAAGCTTGTGCAGCATATGTGGGTACGAAAGAGTGCAGAAATCTGAGATATTGCCCTGAAAAAAGTTTTGCCGTATAATGGGTAATAGCATAACAGCCTTGATATTACCGGGCCGACAGAGGAGAAGATTATGTACGAAGAAACAACAGAAAAACTGCTGGAATTTATCAGTAAAAGTCCTACAGCCTTTCAGGCGGCAGAGGAAACAAGAAGACGTTTTTTGGAGGAAGGCTTTACAGAATTGAAGGAAGAGGAGCGCTGGGAGCTGGAAAAGGGCGGAAAATATTTTGTCATGAGAAATCATTCCGCGATCATCGGATTTTCCATTCCTGTCAATGACTGCAGGAGATATCATATCATTGCAAGTCACAGTGACTCCCCGTCTTTTAAAATAAAAGAAAATCCGGAGATGTCTGTAAACGGAGCTTATGTGAAGCTGAATGTGGAGCGGTACGGAGGAATGATCCTTTCTACCTGGTTTGACCGTCCCCTTTCTGTGGCAGGTCGCATGATCGTCCACAAAAACGGAAAAATTCTGGAAAAGCTTGTAGATATTGATAGAGATCTGGTCATGATCCCGAGCCTTGCGATCCATATGAACCGAGATATTAACGGAGGCTATCATTATAATGTCCAGAAGGATATGCTTCCATTGTACAGTGGCAGTGGCGAAAAAGGAAACTTCATGCGGATGCTGGCAGAAGAGGCAGAGATCCGTCCGGAGGATATCCTGGGCCATGATCTGTTTCTCTATAACCGGATGCCCGGAACGATCTGGGGATCCAGGAATGAATTTGTTTCCAGTCCAAGATTAGATGATCTGCAGTGTGCTTTCGCTTCAATGGAAGGCTTTCTTCAGGCAGATAAGAAGAAGGTCATTGCAGTCCACTGTGTACTGGATAATGAAGAAGTGGGAAGCACTACCAGGCAGGGAGCTGCATCCACATTTCTTAAAGATGTACTGTTTCGTATCAATCTGGCCCTTGGCGGAGATCAGGAAAGTTACCTGATGGCCCTTGCAGAGAGCTTTATGATCTCTGCGGACAATGCACATGCATTACATCCGAATTATACAGACAAGGCAGATCCTGTAAACCGTCCGGTGATGAATGGTGGAATTGTGATCAAATATAATGCCAATCAGAAATATTGTACCGATGGGATTTCCACAGCAATCTTTAAGGAACTCTGCAGAGAAGCAGATGTGCCATATCAGACATTTGTGAACCGTTCTGATATTGCCGGTGGTTCCACTCTGGGAAATATTTCCAATACCCAGGCAGCCATAAATACGGTCGATATCGGTTTGCCGCAGCTGGCGATGCATTCCGCTTATGAAACAGCTGGAGTGAAAGATACGGAAAGCCTGATCCGTGCGGCAAAGGTATTTTACAGGTGATATCGGAGGACAGGAAAATGAGCAGAAAAGCAGTATTTTTTGATGCGGACGGAACAGTCTGTGATATGAAAAAAGGAGTGCCGGACAGTGCCATAGAAGCCATCCGTGCGCTGGTAGATAACGGACATGAAGCGTGGCTCTGCACAGGAAGAAGTCGTGCGTTTGTATCCTGGTATCTGGAGCAGATCCCTTTTACGGGAATGATCAGTGCCTGCGGATCCACCATTGAGAAGGACGGGAAGAGACTTTTTAATAAAGAGATGACGCCGGAGGTTGCAAAGCTTTCTGTGGAGGTTCTCAGAAAATACGGACTGATCCCGGTAATGGAAGGCGCGGATTTTATGTATTATGACAAAGAGGAGTATACCGATGAAGTGAACTGGTATGCCAGTCTGATCACAGAATCCCTGGGCGATAAATGGAGGCCTATCCGTGGAAATGAGGATTGTATGCGGATCAATAAGATCAGTGCAAAAATGACGGAGGGATGTGATGCGGAGGCAGCGTTATCCATTTTATCAGAATACTATGATATCATCCGCCATGAAGGCAGCAGTTCGTTTGTGGGAAATACCATTGAACTGGTGCCAAAGGGCTTTAACAAGGCTGTTGGGATCGCAGCTGTGATCCGCCTGTTTGATATTCCGTGGGAGAATACCGTTGTTTTTGGAGACAGCAACAATGATCTTGCCATGTTTGAATACGCTGCAACAAAGGTTGCCATGGGAAATGCTTCTCCGAAGATCAAAGAATTGGCAGATTATGTTACGTCTGATATGTTCCACTACGGCATTCGGGATGGCTTGAAATATCTGAAGCTGATCTGAGAGAATGCTTCGTTTGTTTTGTAGGCTATGAGATTGTAAGAACAGAAACATCCACATCAGAAATGATAGCTTTATGTGAATATGCTTTTATAAAAAAATGCTGTAAGAACCAGAAATCATAGTTCTTACAGCATTTTATGTTACAGATTTTTTCGGGTAGATAATATGCAGAAGCTGCAATATCAGATCAGTCCCAGACCTTTGCAGATAAACAGCCAGAGTGTCAGGGTAAAGGCACTGAATAATGTGGTAAGAAGCACGACTCCCGAAGAAAAAGAGCCCTCATGTCCCATGTTTTTTGCCATGACAAAGCAGGTAACGGTGCTGGCAGACCCTAGCATGATAATGATGGAAACCAGCTTGTCCTTTGTAAAACCGCAACGGATGGCAAGAGGAAGAAAAAGTGCTTCATAACCGACAAGTTTCATAAATGTACAGGCAACAGTTGCTTTCAGCCGGGAAAAGGCTTTTCCGAAGTGCAGAGATCCGCCCATAGCCATGAGGCCAAGAGGAGTGGCGGTTTTTGCAAGATTGTCTGCCGTAGAGTCCAGAATCTTCGGAAATGGAAGACGAAGAAGGGACCAGAGTGTACCGGCTGCAATGCCGAGAATGATGGGATTGGTGACAATTCCCTTTAAAGTGCGCTTCAGAACGGTACCATCTATTTTTCCCTGACCTGGTTTAAAGACAGAGAGAACTACAACAGCCATTACATTGTAAAGAGGGACGCTGGCAATGATCATCAGTGGTGCCATACCTGCATTTCCGTAAAGGTTCTGGATAATGGCGATACCAAGGATCGCTGCGCTGCTGCGGTAGGATGCCTGGATAAACTCGCCCTGGATATCGGAAGGGTGGAGAAAACGGGACAGGAGCACGGAGATCATAATACTGAGCGATGTGATCGCAAAACAGAAAAGAACCATCTTGGGATCCCAGGCCTCATAGATATCGATTTTAGCGATGTCCTGAAACAGAAGCACAGGCAGGGGGATGACAAATACAAATTTGTTCATACGATTGACAAATGTTTCATCAAACAGTCCGATCCTCCGGAAAAAATATCCCAGGAGCAGTGTAAGAAAGATGGGCACGGTAACATTCAGACAGAAAATAAGATTGTCCATAAAAGAAAGCCTCCCTGTGGTAAAATTTCTCTGTTTATTATATCCAAACCACGAAAATTGTCAAACGAGGTATACGGGACTGGAGATTTCTGGTATGATAAAAAGTGTTGCGAAGAAAGCAGCACAGGGGTTGAGAAGGAGAAAGAAAATGAGATACGGAAAAATACGGATCGAAGATGGCTTTTTTGTGTTTACCAGACATATGATGCTCAACAGTCTTCCGTGTAAAGATATTCTCTGGGCGTACATGCGCCGTGAGGGAACCGATAAAACCGGTGAAAAGCAGCTGATCATCAATTATCTGGTGATCATAACCAGACGTCAGAAGCGTTATAAATTTGATATGACGGAGCAGGAGGTACAGGATTGCCTTCAGCTTCTTAAAGTACTGAATCCGGATCTTGCGGTTGGTTTTCCAAAAGGAAGCAGGCTTCCGCTTCAGAATCTTCCGAATACAAGAGATCTGGGTGCATTGATGACAGTAGACGGTTCGCATATTCTTCCCAGAAAGCTTTTGCGCAGCGGAGAAATCTATCATGCTTCTGCTGCAGACAACCGGATCCTTTCAGAAGAATATAATGTAAAAACAGTGATTGATTTCCGGTCAGCCGCAGAAGTAAAGAAAAAACCGGACGATATCATGGCAGGAGTGGAATATTATCATATTCCAATCCGGGATGAGGACAGCAGTGGAAACAGCTTTTTTGAACATGTGATGTCCTGCTATGGTGATGTAGACCAGTATATGCAGGACTGGTACCGGAATTTCGTTACGGATGAGTATTCTCTGAAGCAGTATGCACGTTTTCTGGATGTCCTGCTTCATGTAAAGAATGGAGCTGTTGTTTTTCACAGTGCCACAGGAGAAGACCGGACAGGAGTCGGAACAGCACTTTTGCTCTTTGCTTTGGGTGTACCTAAGGAAACGATACGAAGGGATTATATGCGGTCAAATCCATGTCTGGAAGATGAACTGAAATATATGTGCAGGCTTTACCGGGCAGACCGGCCGGAAAACAGCCGGAAGCTTGCAGATCTGAAAGCCTTCTATCAGGTGAAGGAGTCTTATATCAATACAGTTTTTGATGTCATCGAAAAAGAAAACGGAGGAATTGAAAGATTCCTTCGGAAAAAACTCTATCTGACACCAAAGGCATCCGAGGAGCTTAAGAAAAAATATCTGATCTGAGGATAAAAACATTTCTTATCATCCTGAAGGAATTTTGCAGGAAATTTTGATTGACAAAATTTTCGAAGTTGTTATAATGGTAAGAAAGCAAGGGTTTATTAGATTAAAGCGTTAACTGACGAAGTCGGTTTTCTATACATAAAAGTGTTGAAAGCAGGTGTATTATGGAAAAGAGAATACTATCCATCCTTGTGGATAATACCTCCGGAGTCCTTAGCCGTGTGGCTGGTCTTTTCAGCCGCCGTGGATATAATATTGACAGCATTACCGCAGGAGTGACTGCAGATCAGAGATATTCCCGTATGACAGTTGTATGTGAGGGAGATGATCAGATGCTCCAGCAGATCACCAAACAGCTGGCGAAGCAGGAAGATGTACGGGATGTTAAGGTCCTTGAACAGGACGACAGCGTTGCCCGTGAGCTGATGCTCGTCAAGGTTGCTGTGAAGCCGGAACAGAGACAGGGAGCTCTTTCTGTTGCAGATATCTTCCGTGCCAAGGTGGTGGATGTAAGTAAGGATTCTCTTATTATGGAGATGACCGGAAGCCAGAACAAGCTGCAGGCGTTTGTGGAGCTGATGGCTGACTATGAGATCCTTGAGCTTGCAAGAACAGGAATTACAGGTCTGTCACGAGGCAGTGACGATGTCCGTTACCTGTAAATTTTTTACATATGTTTGCTAGGAGAGCAGCTACTCTCTTAACGATAAATAATTTTTATGAAGAAGATGTTGTAAACATCAGAGGAGGAAAGTAAAATGGCAAATAAGATTTTTTACCAGGAAGACTGTAATCTTGGATTATTAGATGGTAAGACAATTGCGATTATTGGATACGGAAGCCAGGGACATGCACATGCACTGAACCTTAAAGAGTCCGGATGTAATGTAATCATCGGTCTTTACAAAGGAAGCAAATCCTGGAAAAAAGCTGAGGAGCAGGGCTTCGAGGTATATACATCTGCTGAAGCAGCTAAAAAAGCAGATATCATCATGATCCTGATCAACGATGAGAAACAGGCTGCACTTTACAAGAAGGATATCGAGCCGAACCTTGAGGAAGGCAACATGCTTATGTTCGCTCATGGCTTCAACATTCATTTCGGATGCATCAAACCACCAGCATATGTTGATGTTACAATGATCGCGCCGAAAGGACCTGGACATACAGTAAGAAGCGAGTATCAGGCTGGTAAAGGTGTTCCTTGTCTGATCGCTGTAGAGCAGGATGCTACAGGTAAAGCTCAGGATATCGCACTTGCATATGCACTTGGAATCGGCGGAGCAAGAGCTGGTGTTCTTGAGACAACATTCCGTACAGAGACAGAGACAGACCTCTTCGGTGAGCAGGCTGTACTTTGCGGTGGTGTTTGCGCACTTATGCAGGCTGGTTTCGAGACACTTGTTGAAGCTGGTTATGACCCAAGAAACGCATACTTCGAGTGTATCCATGAGATGAAACTGATCGTTGACCTGATCTACCAGTCAGGATTCGCCGGAATGAGATATTCTATCTCCAATACAGCTGAGTATGGCGATTACATCACAGGACCGAAGATCATCACAGAGGATACAAAGAAAGCAATGAAGAAAGTTCTTTCCGATATCCAGGATGGTACATTCGCAAAAGAGTTCTTACTCGACATGTCCGATGCAGGTGCACAGGTACACTTCAAGGCTATGAGAAAATTAGCTTCTGAGCATCAGTCTGAGAAAGTCGGCGAAGAGATCCGTAAACTCTACAGCTGGAACGGCGAGGATAAGCTTATTAATAACTAAGCAAAATTTATTGCAGGTGCAATAAATTTTGCGCTACTCGAACGAAGCGCAGCGAAGTTTGAGTCAAAAAAGTCACACACGTAATACAGTGGTAGGAAACTTTTTTGAAATTTAAAATTCCCATCTGGTCGCAATGATCAGATGGGAATTTTTTTTACATTCCTTTATTTATCCGGATGCTCTGTTTCATCATCAAAAAATGGCGCGATCAAAGCCGAATCAGCATCTTTCTGTCTGCATACAAACCCGATCTCACGCAGCGGAAAAGAAAATCCTACCGGTACTTCCACCAGAGTTCCTTCTTCCAGCTCTTTTTTTACAAAATCACGGATCACACATGCAATCCCAAGACCAATTTCCGCAAACTGGATCAGAAGATCCATAGTTGTTACTTCCAGAATATGACTTAATTCCACATGATGTTCTTTCAGCTGAGTGTTCACGGTCTGACGTGTGATATTGTCCTCATCCAGCATCATGAAAGTTGCTGCCTGGATCAGAGGTTCATCCGGATAGAGCTTTTTCTGATTTTCCAGATACTGCTGTGTACAGACAAAGGTATCTTGGATTTTCAAAAGAGGCTGAAAATAATATCCCCGAAGCTTCTGCGGCCGTCCGATGAGTCCCAGATCGATTTTTTCCTCATCCAGAAGCTGCAGCGTCTGATAAGTAGACTGGCAGGAAATTGTGATACGTACATGAGGAAAACGTGCAATATAGTTTTCCAGGTGGGAGAGCAGTACATATCTGGTAAGAGTAGAACTGGCACCCAGACGCAGCTTTGGAATGTCCCGGGAACGGTTATGGCGAATGGAATTTTCTCCTTCATCCAGAAGTGAAAGAGCTTCTTTTACTTTTTCAAAAAGAAGCTCGCCGTCCGGAGTCAGAGTGACACCCCGGGAACTGCGTTTAAAAAGAACGGTATCCAGATTCTGCTCCAGCTTCTGGATCGCCTTGCTGATAGCAGGCTGGCTGATATAAAGGTCCCGGGAACTGTGGGAGATACTGCCGGTACGTGCTACCGTATAAAAAATATGATAAAGAGACAGATTATCCTGCATGCAAAACCTTCCTTTCGAAAAATAGTAAGGTAATAAAGGTAATAAAAAAATCCGAAGTCATCAGACCTCGGAAATCCTTGAATTTGTTAGAAATATCGGGGCAACAGGATTTGAACCTGCGACCTCACGGCCCCCAGCCGTGCGCGCTACCAAGCTACGCCATACCCCGCAACGCATATAACTATAACATAAACGAATTGTAAATGCAACCATTTTTTGAGGAGAAAGATGGTTGTATGGATGATAATAAAGAGTGTGATCCCTTGATACTTTCATAGGCTTCACACTCTTTACATAATATGATCAGGCTGTCTGTATTGTGTTACCTGGGTCAGGTAAAATACCTCTTCCCTGAAGTACAACGACAAGAGTTTCTGTTGTGTCCTGTAAATTTTTGATATCTTTTCGGATATCCCGTTCTGCAAGCTTAACATCCAGTGAAAGGTCGTCCAGGCGTTTTCTGTTGGTATCACATTTCAGATCGATCATTTCAAGTCTGTTTTCTACCCGGTTGAAGCGGGCATCTATTTCATCAAAACGAACATCCATAGCATCAAGACGAGCGTCGATACCGTCAAAACGAACATCCATAGCATCAAGACGAGCGTCGATACCGTCAAGACGAACATCCATAGCATCGAGACGAGCGTCGATACCGTCGAGACGAGTATCCACTGCATCCAGTCTGGCGTCGATACCATCTAATCGGTTATTTATATTGCCCAGCTGGACATTGATCGGGTTTATCATACCGGCTAATAATTCCAAATCTTTCTGATCTAGCATATGCGCATCCTCCCACAAAAATTGTACCGCATATTTCTCTGTGCGGATATTGTATCATGTTTCGAGTGTGAAGTCTATGAAATTATCAAAGAACAGAATGGACGGGAACAATAAGTTCTTGACTAGTATAATATATATAATAAGAAAAAACAAGATATATTTTTATATCTTTAATAATAATAGAAAATGCAGGCGAACTACCTGAAGAATAAAAAAAGGAGGCCGGGAGTTGTGCTGACTCCCGGCAAAAAAGTATGAAAAAGAAAAAGATTGTTTAGCATTTGCTATCTACAGTTAATAATATAGTAAAAAAATGTGTGCATTGTGTGAAAGGAAAATGAAGAGAATGTGAAAACTGCCGCTTAATGTTAGATTAAGCGACAGTGATTTTTTCGGATTATTCTGTTGTTTGATCCAAGATTTTGAACCATATGTAATGATAACATCCGCTTTAATGCTTGTCAAGCGATCTGAAACTGCCATAGCTGTCCAATTATGTCGTTTTTTGTGCCGTTTTATGCAGCTTTTTATATATCAGAGAAAGAAAAATACATATCAATATATAAAAGTGGTCATGATAAGTGGTCAGATGTATAGTCCCAGGGACCTGTATTTTGCGGGAAAAATCAGGCTTCTTGTTATAAGATTCATGGTCATAAGTGGTCAGCTTTTGTGGTCAGAAAAATGGCGAATTTCCTTATATACAGGTTTTTTCAGGTCCTGTCGCTTAATCTAACATTAAGCGACAAGATAATAATATTGGATAAGTTATATAAATAAACGGAAGGAAGAGAACATGCCGTCCAATACAGGCTACAGCATAACAACCAGAAGACTCCGACTTTGCTGCGGACATCCGGAATGGCTCAGGAAAACCCAGGATTTCTATAATGAAATTGAAAGCTTTTATTATGATCTTCTGCTGGCTCATGAGGAACTGGGAGAACTGGGGAGCCAGAAAACTCTTCGGGCCCTGGAGGTTCTGACTATTATGGGAAGAGACAAGCAGGTTCCTCAGAATCCCCTTCCCTGGGAAAAAGTCCCATTGTATTTCAGGCGGGCTGCGATAAACAGTGCTATAGCCGCAGCAAAGAGTCACATATCCAGGCAAAAGTCCATTCCGGGGAGGAAAGCAGAAAAGCTTCATTCAGCAGTTACCTATTATAAAGGAATGTACAGAGATTTTTCTCATAAGGAGATTACACTGAAGGTATGGACAGGAGAACAATGGAAATGGATGAGATGCAGACTGTATGGCAGAGAATTTCCCGCAGAAGCAGAGCTAATGTCACCCTCAGTAACCTTTGAGAAGAAATATCTCATGTTGCATGTTCCCGTGAAGGAATTTACAGCAGACACTGCAACAGTAAAGCAGCGTATCCAGGAAGGGCGGAAGATCTGTGCCATCCAGTTTACAAACGGAGATGTTTTTGCTGTGGGGACAGTATGTGACGGCACAGGGAAGGAAACAGATGTGAAATTCTGGGGCGGCGGAAAAGAATATACGCATCGCTGCGATCAGATCAGGAAGAAAATCGAGAAAGCCCGGAAATCTCTCGGCGGGGAAAAACAGCCCGGAGAAAACAGGAAATACTGGATGCATCTGAAACACCTGTCGGAGCATTATGCCCATGAGATTAGTTCACAGATCATAGGCTTCTGCCTGGAAAAGCAGGTTTCGCTGATTGTCCTTCCAAAATACAAAAAAGAATACACAGATTATGTGATGATCGGATCAGGAAACTGGAGCACTATGCATCTAAGCTTCAGGATCAGGAGCAATCTGTCCTATAAAGCATGGAAAAACGGCATTCTGGTCATTGAAACCTATGCAAAAGGGATATCCGAAACCTGCTCTGTCTGCGGTGCGCCAGTTAAGACAGCAAACCGCAAAACAGATGAATATACCTGTGAGAACGGGCACAGAGGAAGCCGAAGCCTAAACAGTGCCAGAAACCTGAGCCATAAATGTATTCTTCAGTTTGGAAAACAAGTGGTATGACCATTGTTTTATAGAGCGAGAGCACAACTCAGCTTCTGCTACAGGCAGATGCTGACAGGTTGAATACCGCCTGTCGTGTCTCCCTTATCATAAGGAAGAGTCGGCCAAGAATTTCCGCCAGAAGCTCCGGCACAGCCGTGACAGCGGATAAGAGTATTCGAAGTTATGTAAAAAAAGAAAGTATGAAAAAGCAAAGGATAAGGATAGCAATGAACACAGAATACAGGAAACTGAAAAATCTTTTTCTGCGGCAAAGCTGCCAGGATGCATGGGAAGACTATGCACGAAGCATCCGCAAAGTAAATTTTCCCAGATGGGACTATGTGATACTGACCTCATCAAATGAAGAACAGGCCAGATCCTTCCGCAGCCAGATCGCAGACAGATTGGAACAGGGCGTATTGCCAGGATGGACAAAATATTTCGTGCTCCCGGATCCGGAAGGCAAGAGAGTAGGCTCCGGCGGAGCAACTCTGAATGTACTCCGATTTCTTTCGGAGGAAGAAGGACTCCGGGGAGATTTCCATAACAAAAGAATCCTTGTGATCCATTCCGGCGGAGACAGCAAAAGAGTCCCACAGTATTCTGTGTGCGGAAAGCTTTTTTCACCTGTACCAAGAGAACTTCCGGATGGAAGAGGTTCTACACTGTTTGATGAATTTCTCATCAGCATGGCAGGCGTTCCGGCCAGGTTCAAAGAAGGAATGCTGGTACTTTCCGGGGATGTGCTCCTCCTTTTTAATCCTTTACAGATAGATGCCCAGTTCCGCGGAGCTGCGGCGATCTCCATGAAATCTCCAGTAGAAGTGGGAGTCGATCATGGAGTGTTTTTGAATGATGGAAGCGACCATGTAAAAATGTTCCTTCACAAACAGCCGGCAGAAACACTTCGCAGGCTGGGAGCCGTGAATGGACAGGACTGCGTGGATCTTGACACAGGCGCCGTACTTTTGGACGCCGAAATACTGGAAACACTTTTTAGTCTGATCGCTGATGCATCAGGAAAAAAAGCAGATCCGGATAAATACGAAAGCTTTGTAAATGAAAAAGCAAGGGTCAGCTTTTACGGAGATTTTCTGTATCCGCTGGCGGCAGATTCCACCTTTGAACAATATCAGAAAGAAAAACCGGAAGGCGAATTCTGCACAGAACTTTTTATCTGCAGAGAAAAAATATGGAAGGCATTAAGTCCTTTTCAGATGAAGCTGATCTGTCTTTCTCCTGCAGAATTTATCCACTTTGGGACAACGAGAGAGCTGCGTGCTCTGATGACAGAAGAAGTAACCGATTATGAGTTCCTTGACTGGAAAAAACACGTATTCACCAATGACTTGAATTGCCAGGGAGCTTTGCATACAGCACTGATCGGGCCGGAAGCAGACATCGAGGAAGGAACCTATATTGAAGACACCTGCCTTGAGGGAAGAACCTATGTCGGAAAGGGCGCTGTAGTATCCGGACTTTCCCTGAAGGATGTACATATACCGGCGAACACAGTATTTCACGGTGTGAAGCTGAAGGACGAGATCACAGAACTTTACGGCGGTCAGACAGGACGATGCGTGATCCGTACATATGGAGTCATGGATAATCCGAAGAAAACGCTGGAAGAACGAGGAAGCTTTCTGAGGGGAAACCTGGCAGATTTTCTTTCAGCCAATGGACTGGAGCTGGAAGATATCTGGACCGGCGAAACCCACGCACTCTGGAATGCAAAACTGTATCCGGTCTGCAAAACATTCCAGGAAGCAGCACAGGCAGGAAACCTTCTTGTAAAAATGAGCGAAGGACTTGCTGAACCCCGGCAGATCGAGGGCTGGAAAAAACAGCCGAGACTGAGTCTGGAAGAATCCTTCCGGTATGGAAATACAGAAAATATCCTTTCCTGGAAAAAAGATCTGGAAGCAAGGATCCTGGTGGCAGTATTTCTGGGAGAGTTGAAAAAAGGCGGACATTATATTCCTGCACTTAAGATCTTTGGTGAAAAAGAAATCCAGGAACGACATTACCATCTGCTGATGAAAGAAGCTGAAAAAGCAGATTTTTCACAGAAAATACGGATTCTGTATGCAGTATCACGTTCCATGAAATTTACTAAAAAATGCTTTGACGGAAAAACATACGATGTGTTGGAGCAGGAGTGTTTTTCCCAGATCCAGAAAGAGATCGCATCTCAGACACAGCTGACAGGAAACAGCGGCTATACGATCGCAAAAGAACAGGTAAAGGTAAATCTGCCGGTACGTGTGAACTGGGGCGGCGGCTGGTCAGACACACCGCCATACTGCAACGAACATGGAGGAACTGTTCTTAACGCAGCAATCCTGCTGAGAGGCTGTGAACCCATCGAGGTAGAGATCCGGAAGATACCGGAATTACATATTGAGCTGGCAAGTACAGACACAGGTGCTTACGGAACAGCAGAAAGTGCAGAAGAGATCCAGGACTGCCATAATCCATACGATCCTTTTGCCTTGCACAAGGCAGCCATTATCGCCTGCGGGATCCTTCCGCTGGAGGAAAAGGCCGACCTGAAAAAGGTCCTGGAAAAAATGGGCGGCGGATTCTACCTTTCCACCTGCGTCAAAGGCGTTCCCAAAGGCTCCGGCCTTGGAACAAGCAGTATCCTTGCAGGAGCCTGCGTCAAAGCTTTTGCAGAGTTTCTTGGAGAGAGCTGGGATGACAGCCAGATCTATGATACAGTCCTCAACCTGGAGCAGATCATGAGCACAGGCGGCGGCTGGCAGGATCAGGTTGGCGGCCTGACACCCGGAATCAAATTTATCACATCAAGACCCGGAATCCGGCAGCAGCTGAAGGTAGAAAAGGTAGAGATCTCGGAAAAAACGAAACAGGAGCTTCAGGAACGATTCGCTCTGATCTATACAGGCCAGCGGCGCCTTGCCCGAAACCTTCTCAGAGAAGTCGTAGGAAATTACATCGGCGGCCGAAAAGAATCTCTGGAGGCACTGGATGAGATGCAGAAAGTAGCAGCACTCATGAAATTTGCCCTGGAAAAAGAAGACATCGACGAATTCGCGAGCCTTCTCAACCAGCACTGGGAAATCTCCAAAAAGCTGGATGCCGGCTCAACCAACACCTGCATAGACCAGATCTTCAGTGTATGTGAAGACATGATCGACGGAAAATTCATCTCAGGAGCCGGAGGCGGCGGTTTCCTGCAGGTAATACTGAAGAAAGGCGTCACACAGGAGATGCTGCATCAGAGGTTGAGAGAGGTGTTCCAGGATTCCGGGGTGGATGTCTGGAACGTGGAGTTTGTGTGAAGATAAGTTTTGAAAAACTTCATTTCTTAATAAGGAATGAAGTAAATTTGGAGGAATATAGCAGATGAAGAAAGAGAGCACAGGTAAGAAAAATCTTCTGATTTATGCTCATTACTATATTCCAGATACTGCGTCAACGGGGCAGATCCTCCGTGAATTGGCGGAGAGTATGCTGGATAAATTTAACATCACAGTCATTTGTGTAGTGCCCAGTTATTTAGGGACGATTGAAGATAAATACAAAACAAAGAAATATTATGAAGAAGAAATCAACGGCGTAAAAGTGCTGCGGATCCGAGTGCCGGAATTTAGCAAGATCAATAAGAAGAGCCGCGTAAAGAACATCGTTTCTTATTTCTTTGGAGCAATGGGAGCAACCTTTAAGGTTGGAAAGATGGATTATGTGTTCTCAATTTCTCAGCCTCCTATTCTCGGCGGCCTTCTTGGCGTTTGGGGCAAATGGATGAAACACGCCAAGTACATTTATAATATTCAGGACTTCAATCCAGAGCAGGTGCTGGCCGTTGGCTATACCAAGAGCAAGTTCGTTACGGACGTTATGATGTGGTTTGACAAGTTCAGCTGCAAGCGGAGCGACCTTGTGATCACAGTCGGTCGTGATCTGGTGGCAACAGTGGAAAATCGTTTCAAGGGAAAGAAAGTTCCCAAAACCGTCATGATCAACAACTGGATCGATGAGAACGAGATTTATCCGTTGGATGAAAATAATGAGAAGGTTCTGGAGTTCAGGAAGAAATATGGTCTGGATGGAAAATTCGTCATTATGTACTCCGGAAATATTGGTTTGTACTATGACCTTGAGAAATTGATTGAGGTCGTGGAGCGATTCAAACCGGGCACGAAAACCGTAGATGGCAGAGAAGTTGTGTTTACATTCGTTGGTGCCGGATCTGTGCTGGAGAAGCTGAAGAACTATGTGAAAGAGCATTACATGGACAATGTGGTTTTCATTCCTTATCAGGATAAGTCAGACCTGATCTATAGCCTGAATGCCGGTGATGTTCATTGGTGTGTGAATGCAAAAGGCATTAAGGGCGTGAGTTGTCCATCAAAGGCATACGGAATAATGGCGGCAGCTAAGCCAATATTAGGAGTTCTGGAATCAGGCTCTGAGGTTCGCTGCCTGATCGAAGATACACAAGGTGGTCTTTGTTGTGAGCCAGGGGAGTATGACAAGGTTGAAGAAAACATCCTCTGGTTCATTGAGAATGCCGGAAATAGTGAGCTGAAGGCAATGGGAGCCAGAAGCCGTGAGAATCTGGAAAAGAATCTGACCAGAAATGTGTCTGTGAGAAAGTATGCTGAAGAGATTCTAAAGCTGTAAAATGCGCTTTAATTTGAAAGAAAGTAATTCAGAATGTGTTAACAAGAGGGAGAAAACAGAAGATGAATGAAAAAATATTATTGACAGGTGCATCGGGCTTTATTGGAACGAATCTTTTGGAAGACCTGTTTGCAAAAGGATATGAAGTAAAGAATTTGGACTGGAATGAACCTAAAATTCCGGCCCGAAAAAATCTTTGGGAAAATGTGAATATTATCAATTACGAAGATTTTGAAAAAGCAGTCGTCGGCTTTAATCCGGACTATATTGTTCATCTGGCAGCAAGAACCGATTTGGATGGAAAAACACTTGAAGATTACGACCAGAATATTGCCGGCGTTGAAAATCTTATGAAAATTATTCATAAACTGTCGAATCTGAAGAAAATTATAATAACGTCCTCTAAATTTGTTACAAGAAATGGATATAAAATTAAGAATCAGCATGACTATTGCCCACATACGAAGTACGGTGAAAGTAAAGTAGAAACGGAGATTCGCGTGTGGAATGATACACCTGATTGTGACTGGTGCATTATTCGCCCGACATCGATTTGGGGACCTTGGTTTGGAGTTCCCTATAGAAATTTCTTTGATATGGTGATGCGGCGGATGTATTTTCACATTGGACATATTAAATGCCATAAGACTTATGGATATATTGGTAATGCAATTTACCAGATTGAGCAGCTTCTTTTTAATGAAACGAAAGATGAGAGCAATAAAGTTTTCTACATAGGTGATGAACCTCCGTATGAGATTAACGAGTGGGCAGATGAAATCGCAGCAGAACTTGGATTTAAGGTCCCGACCATGCCAGTTTGGTTTGTGAAATGTCTGGCAAAATTTGGTGATTTTCTGGGACTGTTTCATATTCACTTCCCGATGCAGTCTTTTCGATTTGGGAATATGACGAATGATGGAATCAATGATATGAGTAATACTTACAAAATTGCTCCTGAAATGCCATATACAAGACTTGAGGGAACCAAGGAAACGATTGCTTGGATCAATAAATACGAAAAAAGAAAGGGAAAGTAATATGACAGCAGCGGATTCATTGATTGGATTGGTAAATCCAAAACCCAATAGCACTGTTATGATTTACGATGTCCATGCCAGTGAATCAGGTGCATTAGCAATCCTTGATGATTTATATAAACAAATTAGAGCGTATACCGACAAATCCGTGAAATGGGTATTTATTGTAAGTACGCCACATTATGAAGAAACGAAAGAAATTACAGTAAGAAGATTCCCATGGGTGAAAAAGAACTGGGGTTATAGGTATTACTTTGACACAGTAACGACGAGAAAACTCCTTAATGAATTTAAACCAGATAAAGTTTTTTCGCTACAGAATAAAGGTATAGATTTCTATAACAAAGAACAGCTGGTGTATTTACATTTGCCATTCATACTTACAGATCACAAATTTAGTATGAAGGTCGATGGGAAAAAACTTTGGGCGTATCAAAATATTATAAGTAAAAATATTTTTAGATCACTTCGGAAAGTGAATATGACAATTGTGCAGACCCAGTGGATGAAAGATGCTCTTGTAAAAAAGGCTGGTGTAAATGCAGATAAAATTGTAGTTCAGCAGCCAGATATTAAATGTAACGATATAAAAAAATTTATAGATTGTTCAGAAAACAGAAAACGGATTTTTTATCCGGCAACTTCGTTTACATACAAAAATCACAGGACTCTTTTGAAAGCCTTGGATTATGCACAACAAAGAGGATTGAAAGATTGCGAGGTAATCTTTACAATTCGTCCAGATGAGAATGAATACACATGGCAGCTTCAAGAATATGCAAAAAAAAATAGTTTGAAAGTAAAATTTGGTGGATCAATTTCAAGAGAAAAGGTTTTTGAAATGTATGCAAAATCGATTCTGATATTCCCGTCTTATGTTGAATCCTTTGGACTTCCGTTGCTTGAGGCAAAATTGACTGGAACATATATTATTGCAAGTAATACACCATTCTGTCATGAAATATTAGATGGATATGATAAAGCTGATTTTTTTGATGAGATGGATTATAAGACTCTTGGTCATCAAATTCTTGTGAGGACGCACTGATGAGAAGATATTTAATAAAGAAGAGCCAAATAGTAGCAATAGTGATTTTTTTGGCAGAAATTTTAGGCACTTTAATTTTAACACAAATAAATACATCGGAAAAGATATTAGAAAAAATAGGATGTGTGGCTCTTGTATATTGCTTTTTTTCTATAGCGGCTTTATATCATGTAAAAAAACAGTGTGATATCTTTCTTATATTTATAATAATGAGTTATCTGTTTTCGTTTGGACAGTGTATTTTGACAGCAGTCGGATATAAATTGGGGATTTTTACATTTTCAATAGAAAGAGGTTTTTTTTCAAATCAAGAAATTTTAAATGCAAGTGTATTTAGTTTTATTGCTATTGCCTTAACAGGAATAGGGTTTTGCCTTTACAGAGAGTCAAATAAATATAAAAAAACATTGATAAAGCCAATCACAGCAGATAATGCATTGTGCAGAGTAGCATGGACATTTTTAATTATATCAATAGCTCCAACATTTTATGAGTTATATAAAGATATGACAACAGTTTTTTCAATTGGATATGAAAGTACATTGGAAAATGCAGTGGGTATAGATAAAATATTTGTATTACTGTCAGGATTTTATATTAGTTCGCTTTTAATTTTGTACACTTTTGAAGAAAAGAAGAGAATAATAGTATATCTAGCTTTGGGAAGTTATGCGGTATTGCAATTATTAGGTGGAAGTCGTATAGCTGTTTTTCGATTAGCAATAATTCTTATAATTGTAAGTACGTTCTATCGGAAAACAATAGGTAAAAAGAATATAGTTTTTATTATTGCATTTGGATTTGTAGGTGTTTTTTTATTTTCATTTGTATCTAGCGCAAGAAATTATGTGTATTTAACTAGTGACTTGCAGCAATTTCTGAAAAAAACGGCAATTGATTTATTTGAAAATAATTTTATTTTTTCAGCAATTAAAGAAATGGGAAATACGCAAGTCATTAATACATTGGTTTATTCAATTTGTCCTCAAAAAGTGGATTATCGATATGGCTTATCTTTTGTTAGAAGTATATATGGTATTTTTCCTAATCTGTTAGGTTTAGAGTATACAAGTATTGATAAGGTGTTTTCCGAATATTATACAGTAACGAATGCAGGATGTGGAGCATCTTTTATAGCCGAAGGATATTGGAATTTTGGATATTTATCAGGAATATTTTTTATGATTTTTGGGTACATTTGGGGAGTATTATCAAATAGTTTCAAAAAAATCTGTAGTTCTGAATATGTAAATCAGGAAAAGGTTTTTTTAATTATATATTTAATGTATTTTATGATTTTTCTTGTTAGAAGTGAGAGTGTTGAGTTGGGAAGATCTTTTGTCTATTATGCAGTGATACCTGTTTTAATAAGTAAGATGATAAGTAGAAAAAGTAAAAAAATCACCAATTAGGTTGTTACATTATTTGAAAATGCAATACCATATAATAAATTCATAAGTGAAATTATGAAATACTGAAAATTTAGAAAGGCTAGATAATATGAAAAAAAAATCGCTAGGAGTAAATGCGTTGCTTAATGGAATAAAGCAATGTTGTTCAATTATTTTTCCGCTTATTACATTCCCATATATTTCTCGTGTACTGGGAAATGAAGGTTATGGAAAATACAGCTTTTCGTACTCTGTGACGAATTATTTTATATTATTGGCTGCTCTTGGGATTTATACATATGCGATTCGTGAAGGTGCTAAAATACGAGATGATCAAAAAGCAATAAACAAATTTTGCTCACAAGTTTTCTCTATCAATGTATGCTCTGCAGCAATTTCATTGTTGCTGCTTTTTGCAATAGTACTTTTTCTTCCTAAATTTTCCGGGTATAAGGCGTATATCTTCATTCAAAGTACTGCAATTGTTATGGCAGTCATAGGAACGGACTGGATTAATGGCATATTCGAGGATTATTTTTACATTACAGTACGATATATAGCAGTTCAGTGTATATGCCTATTGGCAATGTTTGTTTTTGTAAGAAGACCGGAAGATATTATTCCGTATTGCATCATATCAGTTTTGGCAACAAATGGTGGAAACCTGATTAATGTATTCTATGTTCGTAAATATGCAAAGATCAGGTTCACATATAATATGGATTTAAAAAGACATTTATTACCGCTTCTGATTCTGTTTGTGAATTCGATTGCAATTACGATTTATGTGAATTCGGATATTACAATGCTTGGATTTTTTGAATCTGATGCACAGGTTGGTGTTTACAGTTTTGCATCCAAAATATACAACTTGCTGAAGCAGCTGATCAATGCAGTGATTGTTGTTTCAGTTCCTCGTATTGCATATATTCTAAAAAACAAGCATGAGGAGTATAAGATGTTCATAAATAGAATTTTTTCAGCCTTAAACATCATACTGCTTCCGATAATTGTTGGGATGTTCTGTATGAGCGATTCAATGATTTTGCTTGCTGGCGGTGAACAGTATATTTCGGGTGATGTTGCGTTGAAGATACTGAGTGTTGCTACACTGTTTGCAATATATGCATCACTCTTTACAAACTGTGTGCTGATTGTTAACCGTCAGGAAAAATATTGTCTTAACGCAACTGTTGTTTCTGCGATAGTGAATGTTGGACTAAATTTTGTATTGATGCCTTGGCTGGGTATGATTGGTGCAGCAATTACAACAGTCTTGGCGGAATTTGTAAATTGTGTGATGCAGATACATTTTTCAAAGCCTTTCTTCAATTGGAGGACATTGGAAATCAAACCGGTTATGTCATGCGTATGCGGAAGTGTTGCTATTGGAGTAATCTGCATGATGTGTAATTGGAATTTTGATAGCAGCTTATTGAGAATGATAAGTGCAGTTTTAATTTCTGTGGTGATATATGCAGGAATTTTGATTTTTATGAAGAACCCATATGCACAGGATACCATAGAAATTATAAAGAAGAAATTTGGAAAAAGGAAAGAATCATGAAGAAGAAAATTTCAGTCGTAATGACAACATACAATGGTCAAAAATATCTGTTAGAGCAGTTGGAATCATTACGGAATCAGACTCTTAAGATAGATGAAGTCATAATCATGGATGATTGCTCGAAGGATGAAACCCCGGGGCTGATTCGAAAATATATAATTGATAACAACCTAAATGGATGGAAGTTGATTGTAAATCAGACAAATCAAGGATGGAAGAAAAATTTTAAACTTGGCTTTGATTTGGCAACAGGGGATTATATCTTTCCCTGTGATCAGGACGATATCTGGCATCTAGATAAAGTGCAGAAAATGACGGAATGTATGGAAAAACATCCTGAAATTGAATTGCTTGCTGCAAATTACATGACTTTCTTTTCCGAAAATGATACTGGAAGCGGAAGCAAATTATATGCGGCTCGGAGTAAAGATATGAAATCTGATGAAAGCATTGAAATGCTTGGAATAGACCCGAAGTGGCCGTATGTTAATAGACCAGGATGTGTCTTCTGTTTTACGAAGGTATTTTATAATTCCATTTCCAGTAAGTGGGACGCAAAATATCCACACGATGCAATTTTGTGGCGTTTTGCACGAATGGATTATGCACTGGCATTATTGAATTATCCTGTGATTGATTTCCGTAGACATGGTGACAATGCCACAAGTGAAGAGAACCGTACGAAAGAAAGCAGAATCCGAACATTTAATGATTATATTTCTTTTCATGAGATGGCACTTGAAAGGGTAATATCGGATGAAGATAAAAAAACGTTAATAAGAGGAATAGAGTTTCTCAAAAAACGAAAACGATTCTTTGAAACGGGAAATATTTTGATTTGGATGGAGTTGGCGATAAAATATCAAGCTTTTTACCTCACTGGAAAAGGCTGCTTAGGAGATTTGTATTTTGTCTATAAAAAATAATCGCAAAATGAAAGGGTAAGAATAAAGATGGATAATGAAACTTTAAGAAAAGTTCAGTTGGCACAGCTGGAGATTGGAAAAGAGATTAAAAGAGTCTGCGATGAGAATGAAATAAAGTATTTTCTTGATTCTGGTACGCTTTTGGGAGCAATTCGTCATAAAGGATTTATTCCATGGGATGATGATATGGATATGGGAATGCTCAGAGAAGATTACGAGCGTTTTATTGAAATCGCTCCAAAGAAATTGAAGCCAGAGTATTTTTTGCAGACATGGAAAACAGATAAAAGCTATCCTTATGCATTTGCCAAAATCAGAAAAAAGGGAACTGTTTTTATTGAAGCGGTTTCACAAAAGACAAATGCACATAATGAAATCTTCGTAGATATTTTTCCATATGATGTTTATCCAGATAATGAAACAGTAAGAACAAAGTTGATGAAAAAAATTATGCTGTTGAAATATAGCCTATGGATGAAAGATGGCATGACACCGTGGTTAAGGCACAAAAGCATCTTGGATAGATTGTTGGTGAGAGCAAAATATGTACCGCATTATTTTTATGCCTTGACACACAGCCGAGATGCAATGATAGCTGAATATGAAAAACTTATGCCAATGTATAATGCAGAGACATCGAAATACTATGTGGAACAATCCGGAGGAACGCCATTCGGCAAATGGATTATTCCTACAGAATGCTTTAAAAATTTTATAGAAGTAAAGTTCGAAGATACAATGTTTTTAGTACCAGAAAAATATGATTTGTATCTTAAAACAGTATACGGAGATTATATGCAGCTTCCTCCTGTTGAAAAGCGTGGAAATTGGCATCAGATTGTAGAAGTGAAAGTTTGAGGGAGGATAAGTAGATGAAAAAGTATCATATTGGTTATACATGTGGTGTCTTTGATTTGTTTCATGTTGGGCATTTGAATCTACTGGAAAGATGCAAGGAGATGTGTGACGTTCTTATTGTTGGTGTATGTGATGATAAGTATGTGACAGAAATTAAAAAGAAACAGCCAGTGTATCCAGAAGAGCAGCGAGTACGAATCCTCAATGCTTTGAAGGTTGTTGATCATGCGGAGTTAGTAACAATCGAAGAAACCGATGATAAGATGCTTGCGTTAAAAAAATTCAAATTTGATGTTTTATTTTCGGGAGATGACTGGAAAGATTCTGAGAGATATTTGCGGACTGAGAAACAGTTTGCGGAATATGGTGCATCAATTGAGTATTTACCGTATACAAAGGGTATTAGTACCACTGATATCAAGAGAAAAATGAAAGAAAAGTAAATTAACAAAAACGATAGATTTCTGTTGGATGGTACCGTTTGGAAAGGGAGTTGGAGGAATACAAATTGATGTCAGATTATATATTTTTATTTGATATGGACTCGACAATAACTAGAAAAGAAGTTCTCCCGGAAATTGCACAAAAGATAAATCGACTTGATGAAATGAGAAGACTGACAGAGGCAACGATGAGAGGCGAGATTCCTTTTCGAACAAGTTTTCTTCAGCGAGTTAAGCTCTTGAGAGATATTCCGGTACATGAAGTAAATAAGATTGTTTCGGAAATTTCACTGAATACAGCTATTGTTGATTTCATAAGACAAAATAGTGATCGATGTTATATTGTCACAGGCAATTTAGATGTCTGGATTAGTGGGTTGATGAAGAAAATTGGAATGGAAAATCATTGTTATTGCTCGAAAGCAGATGTCGTAGATGATCATATAGCTAAAATAGTAAGTGTTGCGGATAAAGAACTAATTGTTAGACAGTTTGTTCAACAGATGGTTACTGTTGGCGATGGAGACAATGATTCAGGAATGGCTAGGATGGCAGATATTGCTATTGGATTTGGAGGAGTTAGAGAAATTGCTCCCTCGTTGATTAGAAACATTGATTTTGCATTTTATGATGATCAACGATGTGCTGATTTCTTGTGGAAATTACTCTGAGGTGAGGTGATAAGGAATGGAGAAAGCAGATAAAGCAACCGTGATTATCTGTTGTGCGGGAATGGGAACGCGCCTTGGAATTGGAACTACTAAGGCTTTGGTAGATATAAGTGGAAAACCGTTAATTATTCGGCAGTTGGAACAACTTACGGAGTATGATGATATACGAATTGTTGTGGGATTTGACGCTGAAAGAGTCATACAAACTGTGAAGGAATATCGCCAAGATATTATGTTTGTATTTAACTACGATTATGAACATACAGGGACTGCGGATAGTTTAAGATGTGCTTTACCTGGAGCAAATGATGTTATTATTGCACTTGATGGTGACATAGTTTTAAATGCGCATGATTTTCAGAAGTTCTTAAAGTATGATGGTGAATGTCTTGGCATTTCAGAGAATGCAACCTGTGAGCCGATTATAGCAGATATAGAAAATGGTAAGGTTGTAAAACTGAAAAAAGGCATTGGCGATGTACAATGGTCTGGTGTAACCAAGATTAAAAAGAATCGGTTAGATGGGCAAGATAAACATGTATATGATATGTTGAATGTACAATTACCGTTGGATTATGTAGACGTCCGCTTAAAGGAAATTAACACGCAGGAAGATTATGATGAAGCAATTATGTGGTATGAAAATGGTTGCAGGGGTTAACTAAAAGTAATAAGAGGAAAGTGATATGGAAGATAACTTTGTAATAGGTGTTCTTGGTGGGATGGGAACATATGCAACTATTAATTTGTTCAGGCAGTATGCGGATGTTTTCCCTGCTGAAAAAGAGTGGGAGAGACCGAGAATTGTTATTGATAATCGGTGTACAATGCCAAGCAGAGTTCGAGCATTTTTATATAATGAAAATGTTGAAGAACTCGTTGATGAGATGTCGGATTCAATGAAGAATTTAGTTGATAGCGGTTGCTCTAAGATTATATTAGCATGTAACACATCACACTTGTTTCTTCCGAAAATCTATGAAAAGGTTCCAGAATTAAGAAATAAAGTGTTGAATATCATAGATAATTGTGTTGAAGAAATAAAAAATGATGGGGCAGATGTAGTCTACCTTTTGGGTTCTGAAGGAACTATTGAATCAAGAATTTATCAGTCAAAATTAGAACAAAATGGAATAAAATGTTTAATGCCTGAGCCAAAAGAATATGGCTTGCTAAGGGAGTGCATTGAGGCTGTTAAACAGAATAGCTATACGGATGAAATTCAATATAAATTTAGCACATTGGTTAATAGATATGATTCGTGTATTTTAGGTTGCACAGAACTACCAATACTGTATGAAAAATATATTAATGCTGTTCAGTGTAAAAAAGTGTATGATCCGCTATTGCTTGCATTACAGAAATTGAAAAAGGAGTATGATAATGACTAGAATATTGACATTTGGGGTGTATGACTATTTGCATTTGGGGCATCTTCGACTTTTCAAACAGTGTAAGCAATACGGGGATTACTTAATTGTTGCAGTGCAGGACGGGGAGTATATTCGAAAATTCAAGTCTGATGCAAGGGTGCTATATTCTACAGCAGAAAGAGTAGAAATGCTGGAAGCACTCAAAATTGTTGATAAGGTTGTTGTTTATAAGACTATAGGTATAGAAGAACTGGAAAAAATAGATTTTGATATTTTGGCACTAGGAGAAGATCATAAAGGCGGTCGTTTTGATGAGGCTGAGAAGTGGTGTATCGAACATGGAAAAAAAGTGGTTAGATTAAAAAGAACCCCCGGCATCTGTTCATCCGATATTAAAAAGTTTATTGAAGAATAATAAAGTTGAATTAAGGTATGAGTGACATTGATGTTGTTAAGAATATGTTTGAATGAGGAGTTATTAACTGCCGACTTTCAAAACTGTCAATAACAAAATGCAAGAGATTTAAAGAAAAAACAGAGTTCAACTTTATTTTTCCCCTAACAGTTCTTGTGGGTCAGAATGGAAGTGGGAAAACAACGGTTGCACGAGCTATAAAATTGCTAAAACCGAATTATGGGCCGCAGTGTGAGTTTTTTGAAACTGAGATTGATAATGGCGGTTTTGCAAATGCAAAGTTTGATTATATTGTTGATGGTCATGAACTTGCATATCAGCATACAGAAAAACCAAGAAAATGGAACTTAGAGGGGACTCTTCCGCAGAGAGTTTCAATAACATCAATCCAAACTAAGTCTTTTGTTGGAGGAATTGAAAAAAGCTTTCTATATGACAATATAGCAAAATCTGCAAAACGTGAGGATCAAGTGGATTATGTGCAAAGACAAGCCCATAAGATACAACAGAAGCCACAAGAAGGTAGTAGAAAATTAAGATGTTCTTTGACAGAAAATGAGCTATCAGTAGTTAATCGAATTCTTGATTCGTGCTTTCAGTCAATTGAAATAATACGACATAAGTTTTTTTGTGGAACGTGGGCAACAAATATTCTATTTCAGAATAAAAATGACTTCTGCGAATATAATTCTGGAAGTGGTGAATTTTTAGTTGCAACGATAGTGCGAGAAGTTGAAAAGGCACCGAACAATAGCATTGTTTTAATTGATGAACCAGAGATATCGCTTCATCCGAGAGCACAGTATAGACTAGTAGAGTATTTCTTTGATGCAATAAAGCGAAAACACATTCAGATGATTGTAACAACACATTCAGAACATATTGTGGAAAAATTGCCGAAGGAAGCTATTATATGCCTAAGAAAAAATGAAAATAAAACATATGTTCAACAGAATGTGATTCCGGAATTTGCATTTTTGGAAATCGGTAGTCCGATTCTAAATCGTAAAAGAATTATTGTTGAAGATGAAATGGCGAAAAGTATTGTAGAAGAAGTTCTTGAAGAAGAGAAACTCAATGGTATTATTTCTGTTGAATTCTATCCTGGAGGCTGCTCAAATCTAAAAAAGTATACAATTCTAACTTTCGCAAGAACGAATATAAAAAGCCAGTACATTCTCTTTGACGGTGATCAATTCAATGAGGCTGTTCCAGACTTTGACTCAATTTTGGAACGTGATAAAACAATTTCTTATTACAGGGACTGTTTTCAAAGAATTGTTGGGATACGAAATTCGACAATGGATTGGGGGCTGGATTCTAACCCGGCTGAAGGACGTTTAAATGAGAAACAAGAGAAGAGCCAAATAGAAAAGTATTTACTGTTTTATAAGAACAATGTGTTTTTTTTGCCGAAGGTGATTCCCGAGGATATAATTTATAATGAGGAATATTTGCGAATAATCTGTGGTCAACAAAAATTTCCAAGTTTCAATGGTGCTAGAGATAGTAAGGAAAAACTATTCCGCATTGCGAGTTCACTAGGGATTTCAATTGGAAATATTGAACAGTTGCTAGTAAGACAATTTATTATAAAAAAGGAAGAGGACTATCAAACAATAGCTCGACTTGTTCGCATGATTGCAGAGCAATGATAGGCAACTTTACGAAAAAAGGTTTCATGGTATCATTATTGTACATATAATTGATGCTATGGAACCTTTTGAACATAACAGACATATAAAGTGTAGAGTTGTATACGGTAAACTATCCGTACTGCTCTAACTTTAAGCCGCCGTTTCCGGCGGCAAGATTTTAAATATTAGTTGCTTTTGTTTTACTCCGGCATATTGCTGGAAGTTTTTCAGACCATGGCAGGATATCATCTATAAAACTATATTCCCTGTCATCCTGGTGGTCCTTCAATACAGTCAGGACATGTTCAAGATACCGAAAAGGATTCAGATTGTTAGCTTTTGCCGTTTCTGTGATGCTGTAGATAATGGCACTGGCATTTGCGCCATCCAGACTGTCGATCAGCTTCCATGTATGCTTATGGAGACAAAAGCTACGCAGAGCACTTTCTGTCGCATTGTTATCCATAGGAATATCACCGTCTTCCAGAAAGGCTTTCAGAGAAACTTCCTGATTGATACAGTAGTTGATCCCATCCAGAGTCTTTCCTCTGGAAAGCTGATTTTTAATCTGGATCTCTTTTGCCCATGCAAAGAAGGCCTCTACAAGAGGTCTGATATTGGCCTGACGGTACATCTTTCTGACTTTTGCAGGCTGTCCCTCCATCTGGTTGTCCAGATGATAGATTGCTGCGATCCGGCTGACTGCTTCGTAAGCTACAGTCTCTTTCGCATTTTTCTGTGCTGCTTTCGGCAGGGCTTTCAATGCCTCCGCAAACCTGCGCCTTGCATGTGACCAGCAGCCGGCAAAGACGATGTCTGGATTTTCCCTGTCCAGCTTCCTGTATGCAGAGTAACCGTCGCATACTACGATCCCTTTAAAATCCTTCAGGAATTCTTCCGGATGGTCCGCTTTTCGGGTTCGCTGGTATTCATACAGGATGATCGGAGTATCCGTATAACTCTTTCCGGTCCGATAGATCCACATGTAACTTTTACTGTTTACCGGCCGTCCATCCTTAGTGACCATGACCGGAGTCTCATCAGCCTGAAGTACATGAAACTGATACATCTCCTTATGGAGCCGGTCATAAAGGATTCCCAGATACCTGTCCGCACACTGGATCATCCAGTTTGCCATGACCTGTCTGGAGATATGGATGTCATTCCGCAGGAATTCCTGGCTGATCCTGTAAAGAGGAAGTCCGTTTACGTACTTGGCATTCATGATGCTTGCCGCAAGTGACGGAGTGAGCAGGCTGTTACGGAGCAGATTCTTCGGACGGTCCGCTTTTATGATTGTCTGGTTGTCCTTACCAGCGTAGACTGCCACATGATGTTCTTCAACAGTATAGACTGCCGGCTGCACACGTACCCTTTTATATATCTCGTCTGGAAGCTGTTTCCATCCATCTGTGCCAAAGACATCCTGGAGTTTTTCTTCTGACAGGGTATGGACGATCACTTCAATCGGAAGATCTTTTAGATCTGACTCCCGTTTTCCTTTATTTTTACGACGCGGCTGTATCACATCTTCCTCAACAGGCTCAACCACATACAGTGTTTCCGTAAGTGCTTCAGCCTCATTAAATATAAGCTCCAGTTCCAGCTGTCCGGAGATCGTTTCCAGTTTTTCGGAAGAACGGCCGTAACGCTTATTGTTTGCATCAGCGATCTGCTCGATCAGGCGCTCCATGTTTGTATTCAGCTGGTGAATCTGATCCTGCATGGACAGGATGACTGCCATAAGTGTTTCCCTGCTGAAATTATTCAGTTCTTCTTCTGTATATACTTTTGCCATGGATGCCGTTCTCCTTTATCTGATGTTCCTATTGTAACGCAAAGATAAAGAAAAAGCGAATCAGGCAGACAGGGTATTCGTCATTTTTACTAATTGCAAATTATGCTTAAACGGAATGCCAGTTCCGCTACTGCGGAACTGCTATTCCATTTTTAACGGTACGAAGTACCGCTAGATGATATCATTCTGTTTCACGCATATTTATACCGTTCATCTCCAGACGATATGTATGATGTTTATCTGTGATTCGTGTAAGGCACGCATCAGCGTAGGTATTATCAGCAAACATATCAAACCATGTACTGACTGGAAACTGTGAGATGACTACAGTTGATTTTCTTCCATCCCTGGTGTCAAGGACTTCAAAAAGATCCCGGCATTTATCAAGATCGAGATCCATAAGGCCGAAATCATCGATCACAAGCAGATCCAGCTTGGTCAGTTTATTCAGGTAATCCAGATTTGTGGATTTGATGCGTGCCTGTTCCATTTCACTCATAAGTGTGTTCGCTTTTATATACTTTACACTCTTGGACTGCTTCATTGCAGTTATGCAAAAAGCATTGATCAGATACGTTTTTCCACTGGCAGAAGAACCTGTTACAATGAGATTTTTTCCTTCTTCTATCCAATGGCAGGTACTCAGACGTTCTATTGTCTGGGTATCAAGCTGACGTTCTGGACGGTAAATGGTTTCATCAAGATCTGCCGCCGGGTATCGCAGATGTGCTTCTTTCATCAGACGATTAAAGCGTTTATCTGCCCGTGCCTGCCACTCTGCATCAACCATTGCTGTCATGCGTTCCATAAACGTGTTCAGATCTGCATTGGGATCTTTCATCTGTTCTTCCAGGATATGTGCCATTTCCGGAACGCGGAAACTCTTCAGACGCATGATCAGAGCTTGTTCCTGGGGTGTTAATGTAATGTCATGGGATGAACTCATTTGTATGCCTCCTTTCCACGGATGTTTGTATGGGAAGGAAGTTTTCCGTTTATACCGCTGCTGGAATGATTATTCTGGACCATGCCAAGCACTTTCTTGAAATAAGAATACTTGCAGGCATTAGCTTCTACGCATTTCTCAGCAGCCTCCCGAACCAGTCGGTGAGGAACATCCTTACAGGAATGGAGTACACCGGCACAGCTGTTGTATGCCTGTTCCTCGTGTTTGGAACTGCGGAGTATCCTGTCAATAAGAGTTACCATAGATTCTCCATAGACAGATGCCCACCGTCTGTAATAAGCTCCGTCATGTGCATTCACTTCTTTGTAATACAGGTGTTCTGGTGGCATATGACTGTCATCTGTAATGTAAAGAGGAAAATCACGATAAGATCTCGGATGTCGGCAGATCAGCCGGTTATACTCGTCGCAGATCCGTATCTCCGTCATGGTAGCCTTAAGAATTGCAGACTTCCCCTTATAGGTATACAATACAGAATAGTAGTGGGCATCATACTCAAGGTGGTAATTATCTGGAACTTTAAGAAAGTATTTATAATCACAAAGTGTATAACTTTCGCCTGGAAGCTGGTTCATACGCGGTTTGTCATACTTTTCAAATCCATTCATGCGGGATTTCCGAATGTCAGATTTTTTCTGGAAAGGACGCTGGTTGATGTCCGCTACGATCTTTTTGACCGCAGCATTCAGGGCTTCCAGAGAGGTATAAGTGTCTTTCTTTAATTCTTCTACCAGATGCGTTTCTAAGAAACGCACATGATTTTCAACGGTCGGTTTGCCTTTCGGTTTCCTTGGCGGCGGAGGCAGAATGACCGTATCATAGAAGGTCTCCAGATCTGAAAAGGCTGACTGCAGCACAAGTTCATCTTTGCTATGCATGGTAACAGCTGTTTTCAGATTGTCCGGGACAAGATATTTAGGAACTGCCCCATAATAAGACAGCGCGTGTACTGTGCCGGCAATAAAATGTGGAAGTTTTTCATCCAGAAAGATTTCTGCATAAACAAGGCTGCTAAAACCAAGTGTAGTCGTAAAAATGTGAACTTTCCGAAGTTCGCCAGTTGCTGTGTCCAGTAGCAGTTCCGGCTGGTCGCCTACCCAGTCAATATACA